>JAFUSQ010000045.1 GCA_017467605.1 bacterium
TCCGTCTCCGACGGGTCCTCCGGACAGGGAAACTTTTGACGTCAAAAGTTTCACAAAACCGGAGCACAGAACTCCGTTCGTAACCAACTGTAACGCTCAACTAAAGGCAAGCAAACTCGCTTCGCTCAAACAATGCTTGCCTTGATATTGTTTTGCGTACAGTTGTTAACTCACTGCGTTGAGTGCTCTTTTTATATTTTATGTATTTATGTAACTAGTTGTTTTACATGTTTAACAAAGAGTACGAAACCCAAAGAATCTCATAATATTATTTTATTGTGCAAATTTATATTGATTTTGTTTTGTAAAAATATTGTTTGAATTATTAAATGTATATGTTGAATCTGCATACGGATTTAGTGTGCCGTTTGTAAACGTTCTATTGTAGAACATGTCGTTTGAATACGAATTAGGCAGACTTTGCGAACCAAACATCATTGTATTATATGCTTGATTTATCGGTGTATTTAAGCTTGATAAATTCAAATTCTGTAAATTTGCCATAGGATTTGTTACAGTCGTTGAAGTTTTTCCGTTTGCAATTTTTAATGTTTCCTCAATTTCTCTAACTGTAAAGCCGTTTTTCTGTGCTTGTGCAATTTGAGCATCATCTAGCCTGTATGATTTTAATTTTGTAATTTCTGCATCTGTATATTTCATTGGAATCGGGTGTCGGTATGATGAATTATCAACTCTGGTTGATACAGGTTGTTCTGTTCCAAGAAGTTCCTGTTCGACTGCTTCATACGGATAACCTTTTTGTTGAAGCATAGTGATTAATTCATCAGGAGCACCGTATCGTTTAAGTGCTGCAACTTGAGCATCTGTGTATTGAACCGGTTGTCCGTTGCCTTGAGCAATTTGTTTTGCTTCTTCCTGCTTATCTGTATAGGTTTTGCCTCTGACAAACATTCCTACAATACCGCCTATTACGCCGCCTATAGCAGTTCCGATTCCCGGACATATAGCTGAACCTATCGCAGCACCTCCTGCCATGCAGCCAAGTTCAACACCTGCTCCGCCGATTTCTTTCATTCCTGCCATAAATCCGCCGTCTCTAAATGCTCTATATATGTTTGGAGCTTCACAAGCTATTGTTATAAGTGAACCAATTAATGGCATACGCTTGCCGACTGCTTTTGCAAGTCCTTTAATGCCGCCGGATTTAAAGCCGTTAGCTAAAAATTTTGGCAAGCCTACTGTATTTTTAAATAGTCTTGTGAAAAATCCGCCATTTTTTGCAGATTGCCTTGCTACATTTTTTTCAAGGGCAAGCCCGCCTGCTTTGACTTTTGTCCAAATAGAGCCTTTTGTATGCCTTGCAGCTTTGCCAATGACTTCGCTGCCTGTCCCAAGCAAAAATTCAGGTGCGAGTTTGAGTGCTCTTAGGCCGTAGCCAAATAATTTTCCAATTCCCATGTTTTCTCCTATAATTTTTTTTCTTTATCCCCTATATTTCTATAAAGTTTATTTATTAAAAAGAATTGTCTTTTTGTAAACAAATGTTAAATAAAAACAGAACTTTAGAAATAAAGTTCTGTTCAATAAGGGAAATTATATGATTATGATTCTATTATGCCATTATATTGAAATTCATTCCTTGCATCATAATATCATCAGCATAGGGGTTTACATATTCGTTATTAGAGAATGGATTTGACATTGCAGTGTTTTGGCTGAACGGATTTCCTTCAAATGAAGGTGTCTGAACTTGCGGTTGAGTTTGTGCTTGTGTTGCTTGAGCAATTTGCGCCTGTTCTTCTGCTTCAGCTTTTTTTTCAGAGTATGAGCTGCCGACAATTTTCTTAGCAAGCCATTCACCCGCTAACCACCCGATTAAACTTCCTACACCCGGACATATTGCAGAACCGATTGCTCCGCCTATTGCGCCGCCGCCCAATCTTGCTCCGGTTTTTACAACCTCTGTAACACCTTGACCAATTCCTTGTTCTGTTGTTGCTTTCCAAATGTTAGGTAATTCAAACAATACCATTGGAAGTGCTGTTAAAAACGGAACATTTTTACCTAAACCTTTGAAGAAACCTTTAGGCCCTGCAAAAAATGATGCAATAGGACCTTTCCCTGAAATTCTTGCGGCTCTTGCATATTTTTTTGTTAATTCAGGTACAAATTTTAAATTGCTTGTCACTCTTGTAAAGAATGAACCGTTTTTCTGTAAATCTTCAACTGCTTTAAATCCGGCTTTGGCTTTTGTCCAAACAGAACCTTTAGTTGAACGCATAGCTGCTCCTGCAATATCGGAACTTGCCCCAAAAATTGCATCAGGTGCAGCTTTTGCAATTCTGGTTACATAACCCGTCACTTTTGGAATGAATGAAATAACACTCATAACTTACCACCTTAAAGATACACTTTTCCTAACCTACATATTTATAAAAAAATATGGTGGTACAAAATTGACAAGGTTTTAAATTTTGTTAACAAAATTTAATAAAGTAAAGGCGGTATTTCTACCGCCTAATTAACCAGATTTACACTATGTAAGTGTTCAGAAAGGAACTTATCCGCGTCCGTTTGGACGTTATATTTAACCTTCTC
The DNA here is from genome assembly GCA_017467605.1 of bacterium. Taxonomy (GTDB): domain Bacteria; phylum Cyanobacteriota; class Vampirovibrionia; order Gastranaerophilales; family Gastranaerophilaceae; genus Zag111. Next base: position 2,560 of record JAFUSQ010000045.1, read on the forward strand.
CCAAATTCAATTGAGAGAATTGTACAATCTTATTTTTACCGCGTTTTTTAGCGTTATATAAAGCATGTTCCGCGTATCTTATTATTGTATTTGCATCTTCTTCCGTGTCAGGAATACATGGGAATGTAGAAATTCCGCCTGAAATTGTTATAGGGTGGCGTTCTTCCTCTCCCGCAGGAATGAATTCCATTTTTTCAATATCTTTGCGGAATCTTTCCGCAAACAAAAATGCATTATCTTCTGAAGTGTTTGGAAGAACTACGATAAATTCTTCATCACCGTAACGAGTCAAAATATCTTCTTTTCTTATAAGTTGTTTTAATTTATCAGCAATTGAACGCAGAAGAACATCTCCCCATTCATAGCCGTAAATATCATTTACAACTTTAAAGAAATCTAAATCGAACAACAATACAGAAAGTGCATTTCCGTAACGTTTTGAACGTGAAATCTCTTGTTCCATACGTTCAAGCAAATATTTTCTGTTATGCAAGCCTGTTAATTCATCAGTTGTTGAAAGAGTTTTTAATTTATCTCTCAATTCTTTAATTTTTAACATGTTTTTAACACGTACAACCAATTCCTGATTATCAACAGGTGTTTTTATATAATCAAAAGCTACCGCACGAACTGTTGCACCTTTAAAGGTTTCGCCGATAAACAAAATAGGAAACTTAAATTTAGTTACCATTAAAACATCTTTTATATCCGGAACACTTTCTATAATAATTACTCCGGGATTTAAAGTTTCGTAATCCTTCAAATTAGAAGCATTTTCCAATCTTACATTAGAATCTTCAATATTTGAAATAACATCTGCAATAGATGAAGATTTTTTATCTGTATATATAACAATATTCTTCATGAACTACCCTCTTTGTTACAGATTACCATATCATTTGCCCCTCGGCAAAAATGTAAAGTTTGTTAATATTACTTGAGTATGGTATACTGATTAAAGCTTGTGAGGTTATATGGATTATTCGGTTGAAAATAATAAAGAGAGAGATTATTTTAAAAAAGATTTTTCGTCAATAAATATTTTATTAAAAAAAATACGTACGGCGTTAGTAGAGGGAGAGAAGGTTTCGACAAGTAATCTTGATTTATCTGGAATTATTGATTATGAAAAAAATCTGACATTCGTTTATATAACATTATTTCAAGAAGGTTTAAAACCTATTCGGTGGGGTTCTAATCGGTCAAATCTTGACGAAACAATTAATCGAGATATCGAAAAAATAAGATTATATAAAACTTATTCTGACTTTCAAGTCTCAAATCCTGATAAATGTCGAATTATGATAGAATATGTAACCGAGCAAATTCCGGCTGAAATTGACAAGATTAAATATGCTACTTTTGTTCCGGCAAGATTTGAACCCGGTGTAACAGGAATAAAGATTGTTTTGCAAAATACTTCATATTTATATATGCCGACTGATGCTTGGGTTAACAGTCAAATGGATTATAAAACCGCTCTTAATTCTCTCTTGCGTAAAACTTATATTAAAAATCTTACAAATAAAATTTCGGAACGTTTTGCTATTTTAAAAAAGACACCGCATCAGTGTTATATTATTAAAAGTCGAACTTTTATTACTTATAAAGATGATATTTTACCTCTTTATAGAGGAAATTTATTGTATGAGTATTCTCCTGAAGCAATACGCGATATTGCAATGGACGGTGCGGATTGGACGCTGAAATATCAGCAGGAGAACGGGAAATATTTATATTATTATGATGCAAAGGAAGATAATTATGTCGATCATGAGCACCCTACAAGACCTTTAGATAATCTTTATTACAATGATTTACGTCATTGCGGCGGAATTGTTACCTTAATTCGTGCTTATCAGCTGACCAAGGACAGAAAATATCTTGAAGCTGCCAAAAAAGGACTTGATTATAGTGTAACACTTACAAAAGAACACGATTATAACGGGCAAAAGGCAGGTTACATTTTTTGCAACAGAAAAGCAAAACTTGGCGGAACTGGCATGATTCTTGTTGCAATGATGAAATATCGCGTTGAAACGGGTGATAAATCTTATGATGAATATATAAAAATGTATGCAAGACATATTCTTTCAAGAATTTATAAAACCGGAGAAATTATGGGATATTATATTCACCCTGATTTCCAGAACGGTCAGCCTTTAATAAATATGTCAGATGAAGAAAGACGTGCGACATTTTCATTCTATTATCCGGGCGAAGCTTTGTTGGGTCTGGCATTGTTTGCAAATTATTTTAAAGATGATGAACAATTACGTTCAGAAGTTATTGAAAAATCCGAAATTGCACTTGATTGGATTGTAGATGAACGCCCTAAAATTTATGCTGATTTGTTCACAGCATTGCCTTCTGATGCCTGGTTAATGCAGGCAATTGAAGAATGGGCGACTATTCCTGAATTTAGAAAAGAAAATTATATAAATTTTGTATTCGGTGATGCCGAAACAATGATGAAAAATATGTATAAAAAAGATGACTCTCCTTTTATCGATTATGAAGGAAGTTACTATTATAATCATGGAGATCATTTTTATCCTGACGGATCGCGTTCTGAAGGGTTAGTCGGAGCATATTATTTGGCGAAAAAATTGGGTAGAGAAGAAATAGCGGATAAAATCTTAAAGGCTTGTCGTTTGGCTGCAAAATCTCAAATGCTTCTTTATAATAATGAATATAATAATTATGCTCATAAAAATCCGCAAAAATCTAAAGGTGCTATAAGATTTAAAGCTACAAGACAGTGGATTAGAGTGGACTCAATTCAACATGTTGCATGTTTCTATTTTAGACTATATTTTGCGGAAATCGGATTAGAAGCGAAATAAGAGCACGACCGATAAGACCGTTGAGTCCGTTAAGACCGTTAGGTCGGAAACGTAAATTATCAAAATGATAAATGTACAACATTAACAAAATTAATAACCCCATAAATGACTTTCAAGCTTAGCGGACTTAGCAGACTTAACGGTCTAATTTATAATATGTAACAATTCCTTAACATTATCTCTTAATTTTCTAAAGTTAATCAATGCATGTGCCGTAAACAATAATACGGAACGAAAATTATTGAAAGGAATTGTTCAGAACTATGGGAATGGCAGCATCACAAGCCAGATTACTAAGTATCACAGCTCGATTGTCTAACAATGAGATGGAACAACAATCTCTTGCTTATTCAAAACAGCGTTTGTCTGATAATTCAGAACAAATTAATGATGCTTATCTTGAAGCTTTGAACAAAACTAAATATCAAGTTTTAACAGGTTATAATAATTCTCAGGCAAATTATGCCGATTTGACATATTCTCAAATTACCGGAAGTAACACTGTTGCAACAGGAAAACAATATCTTGTTAAATCTAAAGACGGACAAGTTTTGGTTTCTTCAAAAATTGCAAGTGCTTATAAAAAGAATAACGGTGATTTTAACAGATTTTTAAGAGATTTGGGATATACTCAATCTGATATTGATGTTTCTAAATATTCTGATTCTGAAGAAGCAGTCCATAATGCTTGGGACAGATATTTGGCAGCTGTTGGTAAAAGTATTGATAATATCGACAGTCAACATATTTTGAATTTCGGCTACAATTCTTTCAGTACAGAATCTTATGATGGTTATCCTACATACGATACTGCATATATTTCTGATTCTTCAGGTGAGCCTGAATATATTTACAGAGATGATACAGGTTACTATAAAGAAAGATATACATTAGGTGCAAGAACAGTTGAAGATGCTTATGGTAATATTTCTACAATAATTTGCTATCAAACTGCAGATCAACAAGGTACTGAACAGTATACAGAAGTTACTGGTGCCGGTATCAATTACAATACCGAAACTAAAAAATTCTCTTACATAAATGAATACGGAGAAACAGTTGACGCTGATGCTTTATATATTGATCCGAATGAAAATTTTGTAAGTGAAAGCTATAAAAATTATTTAACATTTGATGGTGAAGAATTCGTATCAGAAGGCGGATTGGTTTATGACATTTATAAAGAATCAAGAGCTTTAAATTATGAAGGAACCACTCAAGCTCAAAGAGAATTGTATGATTATGCTACTGCCATAACTGAAGCATTGTACTGTAAAGAACTTACAAATACTGCAAATAATTTAACATATGATGCTCAAATGGTTACTTATTACAAAAATATTTTCAACGAAATGACCAAAAACGGTTATACAACTTTAGCTGAATCATATGGACAAAAGTTAGCAACAACAGTTGCGAGTGATACGATGTCAAGTGAAAGTAAAGTTTTCCAAGATCCGGATTGGTTTGTAAAACAATTAAAAGCAGGTAATTTAACGTTATCATACTTCTCAACAGTTGAAAAAAGCTTTATTAATACAACACTTGATGATGACGAATCAATAACAGAACGTGAAGATACTACTGCAATGGCTATTGCAGAGCAAGTCTATCAAAATCAGATGGATAAAATTGAAAGTCAAGACAAACAAATTGATCTTCAATTAAACAAGTTAGAATCTGAACATAATGCATTACAAACAGAATATGAGGCTGTTAAAAAAGTAATTAGCACAAACGTAGATAAATCTTTCAATATATTTAACGCATAATAATTTATATTTTATATTTTTCCCTACAATTAATTTTCGTAACTTTTCCCTGCCGCTTGTCAAAGCGGTATTTTTTTAGGTAATTATATAGAAGCCTACTTGAATAATGTTTCAAAACTAATACCCACCCTAACCCTCCCTAATCAGGGAGGGAAAATTTTCAAATTGAACGAATGCGAAATTTAGAAATTTGGGTGGGTTATTTTCATAATAGAGTACAAAGTTAAAATTTATATATCCCAAATACTATTATCAGGATTTTCTACCCAAATTACCGTAACCTCCGGTTGTTTATAGAATGGGTTAAACCAGTGGGTGTCATCTGCAAAATCTATTATTGCATCATAATATGAAATTCTATCTGCAATTTTTTTTGTGTAACTTAATAAATCTGCCATAAAATTCCTAACTATCATAACAATTCTATTATTTATAATTCACCAACGGAAATTATTACCAAAAAGTTTTGAGTTTAATAAATTTTTATAGCCGATAGGGTTAATCTTTAGTTTGTACTCAACTAATTTAACGATTGTATTTATTTTTCATCTTTTATATAATACTTGTAATATGAAAAGAGAATGGAAAATTGCGACAGTATTGGGTAGTTTTGCGATGGCCTGCGGTTTATATGCGTGGGGAATACCTGCTGTTGTAAATCTTCCTGCTCATAAAAATTTTATAGAAAATAAAATATATGAAACTTCAGGCTACAAGGTTGATATTGGTAATCCAAAATTGTCTATGGGGTGGTTCCCGTCTGTTTGGATACAAAGTGATAATATTTCACTCTTTAATTATGATAATACCAAGGTTTTATCTGTGGATAATCCCAAGTTAAAATTAAGACTTTTGCCTTTATTGAGTAAAAAAATAGAAATAACTAATCTTTCTGCAACAAGAGAGTATGTAAATTTTGTATTTAAAGATTCTGATTTTTATATCGGGCAATATAAGCTTGAACCTCCGAAATCTCCGTCAGAGTTTAAATTGGCGAAGATGAATTTGAATATCGGTGAATATAATATTTTACTTGACGATAAAAATAATAATCAAAAAGTAAGTTTGAACGGACTTTATTTCAGGCATGGAAAGTATATCCAAAATAAGCAGATGCAATTTGCAACTGAGGCAGTTTTTAATTCAGGAAAGAAAAGTGCAAATATTTTTGCAGATGTTGATATTAATCTCCCTATAGATAGGTTATCTGAGGATAAATTAAGAATTGATGCTCAAATAAATAATTTTGATTTGGCATCAATATCAGATTATGTAAGTTCTTTATCCGGAGGGAAAATTAAATCTTTAAGCGGATTTGTAAGTTTTAATGCCGATACGGTTAATGACAATTTTGGTCATAAAAAAGTTACTACTCGTCTTGAAACTGATAATTTAAAAATTATTGGTGCCGATAGAGCATCATCAATAATTTATGACGATAAATTGACGGCAGATGTTAATTTCTTAACCGTTGATAACGGAATAATGTTTGAAAATACAGAGTTAAATGCCGATAAATTACATGCAAAGGTTAACGGTAAAATTTTTGATTTAGGTCATAAAGAACCTAAATATGATGTTGAAGCGGAAGTTTATGATACGAGAATAGAAAATGCCGTTGCAATACTTCCGGGTAGTGAGAAATTATTGCCTGATTTTAATTTATATAAACTTAAAAAATATGTGTTTTACGGCGATGGTCAAGGTAAATTAAAATTTAAGGGAAAGGGTATAAAACCGAATGTAACAGGAGAAGTTAAGCTCAGAGATGCATATCTTATTAAACCGATTAAGGGTGCAAATGCTAATGCAAGTATTGATTTGAAATTTATAGGGCAGAAAATGTTGTTAAATGTTTTTGTCCCAACTACAAATAATCAAAGTGTTACGGTTAAAGGTAATGTATTGCTTGATGGTTCAAAATATTCCGAATTAAATATTAAAAGTACGGATAGCGTATTATTAGAACCAGCAAGAGAAGTTTTAGTTCCTTTACATGAGATTTTAAAATTTCAATTGGGACCTGTCCCTTTGATGAATATTGCAGGTATCGGAAATATAGATTTGCGTTCTTCAGGTACTAAATTAGATCCGCATATTTGGGGAAATTTTAATTTTAGAGATGTAATTTTATCTTTTATTGACATCAATAATTTAGAGCTTCACAAAGGGGCAGGGGAAGTTCTTTTTGATGATAAAAAAATTACTTTTAAAAGTACGCAAGCATTTATTGACGGAAAACCGGTTGAAGTTAATGGTGATTGCGTTATTTTGGGAAAATTGAATGTTTATGTAACTTCAAAATCTCAGGATATTAAAAAGTTAATAAAAGCAGTTAATTCTTCTCCATTGCTTGTTGATATTCAAAAAGTTGTGAAGCCATTTACAAAACCTGATGGTACGGCTGATTTATTTATTCACGTGTACGGGTTAGTTAAAGATGCTGAAGAAATGGTGTTTAATCAAGATTTATTTGCAAAAGGTACAATAAAACTGCATAATGCTAAAACTGTTATGCAGGATACATATTTACCTTTTACTGGTGTAAACGGTATTGTCAATTTTGATCAATATAATTCAGATTATGATGTTACCGGTAATGTACGCCAATCAAATGTTCATGTTTGGGGGACAGGCACAAATTCTCAAATAAATTTGAAGGCTCATTCTGATAAACTAAAATTAGCTGATGTATTTGAACTTTTGCACCCTGATATGGTTCTGCCTTATAAAAAAGAAATAGGTGAAATTTATACTTCATTTAATGCTTCATATAACGGAAAAGCTGAAGCGGGAAAGATTGATTATAATAAAATATCAGTTGACGGTAAAATAATTTCTAATATGACTGCTAACAATCCGATAAAAACAGAAGGCGGGACTTTTACAATTAAAAATGGTTTGTTGAGTACGTCAAATTTAAAAGGTTTATTTAATAATAATCCGTTTGCCCTTTCATTTGTTATGAACAATATTGATAAAGGTCAGATGAGTATAGCTCAAGCAAAATATAATTTTAAAAATTTTGATTTGAGTTCAATTAGTACAATTAAAAATCAAATTAAACTTCCGAAAGAATTGGCCTCACAAATTGATAATATAGCTAATGTGAAAGGTAATATAGATATTTCCGGAAGTATTTCAAATAATAATATAAATGCTGATACAAATTTGAAATCAGTTTCGTTTGTTTATAAACCATTTGATGCGGTAGTGAAAATTATAAACGGGAATGCCAATATTCGAGGAAATGTTTTATATTTGGATAAAATTAATTCTACAGTAAGCTCTATGCCCGTCTTTTTGAATGGTAAAATCTCTAATATTTATCAAAATCCGAATTTGAATTTATTTATAAGTTCTAAATTAACACAAAACTTTTTTGACAGATTCTATAACTCAAAAGCTGTTTATCCTGTAAAAATTAAAGGTGATATAAACTTTTATACAAGGTTAAATGGTGTTTTAAATTCTTTGAATGCAAAATCTAACCTTAATCTTGCCGAAAACGCTTCGATTTATTACATGGGTGCAACAATTGCAGGAGCACCGACCGGAACTTTAAATTCAGACGGAATGACAACAAACCCTGTTTCTGTTATTTCGGATATAATACTTTATCCTAACAGATTGAGAGTGAATTCGCTGAATTATAACCAAACAATTACTTCTCAAAATAAGAAAAAATCTGAACAAAATCAGGTTTCTATGTCCGGAGATTTGTATTTATTAAAAGATAAAATTGTTGGCTTTAAAAACTTTAAAATTAAAACTGCAAATCCTACGAATGCGAGAATTTTCAATGTCTTATTCAAAAAACCTACTATAAAACAAGGAGTATTTACTACGGATTTATTAATTAACGGTACTTCAGAAATTCCTTATATATTAGGTTTTCTAAATATAAAAAGTGTGGATATTCCGCTTTTTAATTCTACAGTCAGAGATATTAACTTAGATTTTCAAAAAGATTATATTAATCTTGATTCTAAGTCTATTGTCTTGACCAATGATATATTAATGCAGGCAAAAATAGTTAATAATTTAGTTAAACCTATAAGAATTGAAGATATAAATATACAAATGGACGAATTAGATTTGAATGTTGTAGCATCTTCAATAAGTGATTTGGAGGCTGACAGTACAAGAAAAAATCGTAACAAATCTGATGAAAACACTCAATTATTTGCTCCTGATACCGTTATAATTAAAAATGCTCAAATTAATGCGGATAATGTTCTTATTAAAAAGGCCCAAGCTAAAAATTTTAAGTCTCATATTACATTAGGTAGTGAGCAAAAATTAAGGATTGATAATTACAGTTTCGATATTGCTAATGGGACGGTAGACGGAAATATTGTTTATGACTTAAAAAATCTCAAAGGTGATGCTGATATGAACATCAATAATGCTGATGCTCAGATTATTGCTGAAAACTTCTTTGATATGACAGGTCAGGTTTACGGTATTGTAACAGGGAAATTGAATGCTTCTTGCTCCGGTATTACAAGTGTTGATTGTGTAAATACTTTATCAGGAAGCGGAGATTTTGAAGTAATTGATGGCAGAATGCCTAAACTCGGTTCTCTTGAATACCTGTTAAAAGCAGGAAATTTAATTACTGGCGGAGTTACAGGAGTTTCAATTAATGGTATTATTGATCTTATTACTCCTTTAAAAACCGGTAATTTTAACAGTATTAGCGGGAATGTTCATGTAGAAAACGGTGTTGCTGACGATATAAATGTGTATTCAAACGGTAATGATTTGAATATGTATATGACAGGCAGTTACAATTTATCTACTCTTGTTGCCGATATGGAAGTATATGGAAGTTTATCAAAAAACATTTCAACACTTTTGGGCAGAATTGGTAATACCTCTTTGAATACTTTATTTAATACTATTCCCGGAGTAAAAATAAATGAAATTAATCCAAAATCCACAAGTAATATAAATAAAATTCCTAATTTTGATAAGTCTAATATTTTGAGAGTTTTTAAAGCCGAAATTTATGGTGATATTAACGGGAATAATTATGTTAAAAGTTTCCGATGGATAAAGGATTAGTATAGTATAAAAAAGTGGCGAGGCTAAAAGCCTCGCCACTTTTTTTTATTTGAATTAGTTTTGGTTATTTTCATCATCAAGCAAACTTGTTTGCTGAACTTCTTCTGTCGGTGTTTCAACTTCTGTTGATGAAGAAGATTTTATTGTTACGTCGTTTTCATCAGGATTAATAATCTTATTAACTGATACGACATAATCATTATCATTCAAGTTTTGAGCTCTAACACCTGTTGCAGGACGTCCTTGTTGAGAAATTGAACCTGCATTCAATCTGGTAACAACTCCGTTTGCAGTAACAAGCATTATATCATCAGAATCTCTCACAATGGTTAATGCGACAAGTCTTGATGCACTTGTTTTGAATTTAGTTGCAATAAGACCGATACCACCTCTGTTTTGTGTTCTGAATTCTGATAATTTTGTACGTTTTCCAAAGCCGTCAGAAGTTACAACAAGTAAATCTGCATCATAGTCTTGCGGAACAATATCGCAGCCTACAATTTCATCACCTGAACGTAATTTCATTGAAATTACCCCTCTTGCACTTCTGCCTAACGGTCTTAAATCTTGGATTGGGAATCTGATTGCCATACCGCAAGATGTACCGATAATGATTTCGTCACGAGCGGTTGCAAGTTTAACCCAATTCAAACTGTCTCCTTCATCAAGTCCGATTGCGATAATACCGTTACGTCTGATATTTGAGAAATTATCAAGCTCGATACGTTTGATGTTACCTTTTTTAGTAAGCATAATTAAGTTCAATTCTTTAGAGAAACTGCTTACAGGTACAACTGCCGTAATCTTTTCATCTTGATCTATAGGAAGAACATTTACGATAGGTAAACCTTTAGCCTGACGTCCGCCTTCAGGGAAATCATATACATTTAAGCTATAAACTGTACCTTTAGATGAGAAGAACAATACTTTATCGTGCATCATTGCGGTAAAGAAATGTTGAATATCATCATCTTCTTTTGTTTTAATGCCGGATTTACCTCTTGTTGCACGGTTTTGACGTTCAAACGTATCAAGAGAAATTCGTTTTAAATATCCTTGATGAGTTATAAATACTGCCATTGGAGTATTTGGAGTTAAGTCTTCGATTGTAACTTCTCCTTGTTCCGGCAGAATTTGAGTTTTTCTGTCATCGCCGTACTTTTCTTTGTCTTCAAGTAATTCAGTTTTAATAATTTCAAGAATTTTTTGGCGGCTTGCCAATATTGATTCATACTCAGAAATTTTCTTTAATAAGTCATCATATTCAGCTTTAACTTTATCTTGCTCCAATCCTGTCAAACGTCTTAATTGCATTTCAAGGATTGCATTTGCTTGATCTGTATCCAGTCCGAACCTGCTCATCAAGCCATCTCTTGCATCATCAGTTGTTTTTGATTTTTTAATAAGTTCGATAACTTCGTCAATTGAGCCTAAAGCAATGATTAATCCTGCCAAAATATGAGCTCTGATTTTTGCTTTTTTCAGGAAGAAAATTGTTCTTCTTGTAACAATTTCAATTCGGTGTTCAACAAATTCGTTTAATACTTCGTACAAATTCATTAAACGCGGCTGTTTCCCGCAAAGAGCAACCATATTAACACCAAAGGTTGTTGCTAGTTGAGTGTATTTATACAAATTGTTACGAACAACATCAGGTTTTGCATCACGCTTAAGTTCAATAACAATTCTCATTCCTTCTCTGTCGGATTCATCACGAATATCTGAAATCCCTTTAATTCTTTCATCTTTTACAAGTTCTGCAATTTTTTCAATCAATTGAGCTTTGTTAACTTGGTAAGGAATTTCAGTAACGACAATAGCAGTTCTGGCTTGTCGTCCACCGCCGCCTGCAATTTCTTCAAATCCAGATACGGCAGACATTTTAATTGAACCTCTGCCTGTTTCGTAAGCTTGTTTGATATCATTTAATCCGATAATTGTTGCGGCAGTCGGGAAATCCGGACCTTTTATGTATTCCATAAGCTCAGGAATAGTAATTTTCGGATTATCAATCAATGCAATTGTACCGTCAACAATTTCGCAAAGGTTATGTGGAGGAATATTTGTTGCCATACCTACTGCAATTCCTGAAACACCGTTTAATAAGAGCATTGGAAGTCTTACAGGAAGAACTGAAGGTTCTTGTAATGAACCGTCAAAGTTTGGTTCAAATTCAACAGTTTCGCAATCAATATCGGCAAGCATTGATTGTGTAATTTTGTGCATACGAGCTTCTGTATAACGCATAGCGGCTGCCCCGTCTCCGTCAACAGAACCGAAGTTTCCATGCCCGTCAACCATCAAATACCTTGTAGAAAAATCTTGAGCCATACGAACCAGTGCTTCGTAAACCGAACTGTCACCATGCGGGTGATACTTACCAAGAACTTCCCCTACGATTCTTGCACATTTTTTAAATGGCTTATCAGGATACATGCCAAGCTCGTTCATAGCATATAAAATACGTCTGTGAACAGGCTTTAATCCATCTCTAACGTCCGGCAATGCGCGTCCTACAATTACACTCATTGCATAGTCAATATATGAACGTTTCATTTCTTCTCTAATATTAACGGGAACAATTTTCCCATGTTCAAACATGTTTTGTTGAGTCACTCCTCTTTCCCTCCAGTCCTTAACTATTAACATGATTATAGCACAAACATCATTGTTGTGGCGAATATCTTTACAAGGGGTAAAGTTTTTTTACAATAAAATAGCTCAAAAAAGCCTATAACGATTGTATTAATTCTTGATAGCCTTTGTGGTTGGAGTTTTTGTCGTATCTCATAAGCCGGCGTTTAGCTATTGTTTTAAGGATTTCTAATTTTTCAGGATTTCCGTTTTCTATAAAAAACATCATGGCTTGTTTTCGGTGTTCAAACAAATCATTTTCGGGCATTTTTGCCAGAAAATCTCCAAAAGTTTCAGGACGGCTTTTTCTATCCCACTCATAGAACGGGGTATTTAAAAAGCAGAAATTTTTTGCATAAGACAGTATGCATGGTGTCCAAGAAACATCTTCATATTTTAAAATTCCGAGCGGGTGGGCTTTGACGATAGATGCTTTATACAATTTATTCCAAATTGCACAGTTGTAATACCCGGGAGTATATAAAATTTCAAAATATTTATCTATGTCAATCGGAGTATCCGTTTCAAACGGAAGCTTGCAATGCAGGGTGTAGCCTTTGTCAACAAGTCTGTATAGAGGAGCAATTGCAATGTCACAGTCGTTTTTTGTTATTGAGTTATACATACAGCTCATCATATTCGGACGAATAACGTCATCATTGTCCATAAATGCTATGTATTTCCCTTGTGCTTTTTCTATGCCGACGTTTCTGGCGTGAGCAACTCCGCCGTTTTCCTTTTGAATGGATACAATATTTTTGTAATTTTTTGCGTACCAGTCTATGACTTCTTGGGTTGTATCCGTACTTCCGTCATTTATTATAAGTATTTCTAAGTTTTCAAAATCAGAGGCTAAAGCACTATCTATACTTCTTGCGATATAATCTTTCGCATTATATGCAGGTATTATCAATGAAATTTCCGGTGTTGTATAATTTCTTGAACTTAATTTTACCAAAGCGGATTCAGATATAACAAATTGCCCGTTTGGAGTATTTAAGAATGCTTTTATCTTAAATTCGGTATCTTCTTTGTAATTGTCAATATAAGCGTAATGACATTTTCCGTCATTGGTTTCAAAAATCGGATAATCAGAATTTTTAGCAAATACTGCAAATCCGTCAGCATAGCCTTTAAAGTTCCACGAAATAAACATTTTATTTTCAAAAGATTTATGGATTGTAACTTTTTCAAATTTATTTACATCAGGATTTAATATTGCTGATGAATTTAGAATAATTCTTTCATTGTTATTAACAGAATAAGGTTTTATTTTATATGAAATTCCTTTTTCATAAGGTGTTTGAGCATAATTTTTTGCAAAATTTTGCACCCCTTTAAAATTTATACCATCTTCGCTTTTATATAATCTATAACCGTAAGAATTATGATATTCGCTGCATAAGATTTCTGTAATATTAGAATTACTACAAGTGATTGCATCTATATTTTCAATTCCAAAAAATATTGTAGGAGATTGATCAACAATTTGACCGTTTTTTATTGCTCTGATAAATGCTTCGTTTTCTCCATACGGCATAAGAGATAATGTCGTGAAGTTTTCATTTTTTATTTGTGCACATTCTGTATAATTATTATCTCTACGTATAAAAATTTTGTAGAAATCAACATTTAACTTATCCCAAAAAAGGTGCAATTTTGAATTTTTAATTTCCAATCCGAATTTCATATTCAGTCCTTTTATATTGTTATTATAACAAAAATTATTTTTTATGGAAAGATTTTTCAGTCATTTCAATCCATTTTGAGTGGTTGTAATTGTCGTAACTTTTGGCAAATTTTATTAGTGCACTAACCAGAATTCTGCCGCTATCTGATTTTCCTATGATAACGTAATCTCCTTGAGGATTTTCGCAGTACATTATTTCTTTGTGAACTATTTTATCGGTATGATTTTTCGGATTTTTATTTATCACCTCTCGAAGCCATTTGTGTAACAATTCCAGCGGTGTAGTTTTTCTTGTTAATATTTCATCATTATGTGCTTGTAAATATTTTGCAAATTCGGCTAATATCATTTTTATCCCCATGGAGTAGTTGTTGCAAAGCAAATTATATCATAAATTCCGGCCTTATTAAAGGCTTTTATCATTTCTTCAAAAGTTGAACCTGTTGTGCATATATCATCTATTATTAGAATTTTTTTCTTCAAGTCTTTGCTTTTGTCAATTTCAAACGCCTCTGAAAGATTAATCATTCTTTGTGCTTTATTTAATTTATATTGCGGCTTTGTATCTTTTATCCTTTTTATCAGTTCAAAATTAATGTCGTATCCTGACAGTTTCGAAAATTCTTCTGCGACAAGCTCCATATGATTGTATTTTCTTTGTTTTTTTCTTTTTGGGAAAATTGGGACAGGAACAATTTGAAAATCATCTTCCAAAAAATCCATTTTTTGCCAATATTGCCACATAAATTTTGCCTGATAGTAAGCTAAGTCTTTTTGATTGTGGTATTTTAATCCCCTAATTAATTTTTGCAAATTTTTCTCATAAACTCCGGCACAATATATTTCTGTGTTAAAAACTTTCCGGTTAATTCCGACAGGCAAAAATTCGAGCTCATCAAAACATTTTGAGCACATTTTTACTGATTCTTTAGAACTTTTGCAGAAATAACATTTCTTTTTATAAATCCAATCCAGCAGCCCGATTAAAAAATTTTTCATAGTTTGATTTTAGCATAATATTGTTAAATCCGAAAAATTTTTATTTCCAATATACTTTAAATTTTTATAAACCAATAAATACCCTTTTTTTGTCCGTGTGACGGTTTGTAGTTTTTGTCATTGTGGCGGACAATTATCGAATGGACAAGCAATTATTAAGAAAGTTAGCGAAAAGAGTGAAAGAATTGCGAAAGTTAAACGGATATACTCAAGATGATTTATCTGCTTGTTCAAATATTGCTCGCTCAACATTAGGAAATATTGAAACTGCATCAAATGATATTACATTTTCAAAAGTAAATCAACTTGCTAAGGCTTTTAATATGTCTTTAGCTGAATTTTTAAACTTTTGATTATTATAGTTTAAGTTTTTGCGAACACTAAATACAAATTTGCCGGATTTTGTGCTAAACTTTTTGTTATGAAAAGGATTTTATTATTTATTTTTGCATTGTTGATTTTTCAGGTTTCAACACCGGCGCAGGATACTAATCTGACTTTTTTATATATAAACGGCTCAAATAATAATGATAAAAAAATGAAGGATTGGTACATAAATGGGGTTAATAAACTTCACCCTGTAATGAAACGAAAGTTTGAAAAAAATTGGGCTATAAAAAAATGGACTAAAGATAATAAACTCGTTATTGATGAAACTCCTCAGATTTTTTTCTGGGGTTATGATAGCAAAACAGATTTGGATTTTGTAAAAGACAGATTGAATATCTCAAAAGCAATAAGTTCAACTCTTGCTTATGAAATTAGGAGTTTGTTAACTCAATTTATGCATGATGCTATTTGGGTGCAAAAAACTCACAATATGCTTCCTATTCTTGATGATTTGAATGAAGAAGTTAAAAAACAAGCACAAAGCGGGCAGAATGTTATAATGTTCGGATATTCTGCAGGAACATTTGTAAATTATCAGTATATGATATACAAATTTCCCTATATTGATACTTCCGAACTTTTCAAAGCTTTGAAAGCAGATAGTGAAATTTTAGAATTCGTAGAGAATAATCCGCGCAAAAGTACCTGTTTATCTGCATTAACCTATGAAAAAGGTAATTTAGGAGTAATGTCTGAAACGGGACATTTTGTTATGAATCAGAATAAAGATTTGTTAATGAAAAACTACCTGAAACTTGATGAATATACTGAAAAATATTGCGCACCAAAGGGATATGTTAAAGGAATAGTAAACTTTGCAAGTCCTATACCTTTGTTTTATTCGGATATGGCTGATGAAAATTATGAATTCACCTATTATACAGGATATATGGTTAAATATTTGTTGGAAAACGGAATTTACTTTTTAACAGTTAATTTCAGAGAGGATCCTTTGGGTTTTCCTACAAGCAGGAATTTTACAATTGCTCAAATAGAGGATATGGCAGAGTTAAAAATTGAAAATCCTACAGGAGTTATGTATGATAATTCAAGTATATGGTCCAGAAGATCTGCGTTTTTAGCACATACTTCTTATTGGTCAGCGAGAGGAACTTTTGCTAACGGAGTTGTTAAAAGTTTTGTAAACGGAACAAAGTTTTTATATGATGAAAAATATCAAAATAAAGTTTTAAAACGTAAAAGCAAAAAATCAGAGGTGTTATAAAATGACAAAAACAGAAGAAAAAACAGTATTATTTGATCCGGGATATGCTCAGCATACAACGATTTTGTCAATTAGTGCAGAATATATTTATGCAAATCTTGAACAATTTAAAAATTTCGGACAGAAAAAGTTTCAATTTAAAATGGCTTATCCAAAATTGACTCACATGGCTGATAATAATGTCGGATTTTGTTTGGGAAGTTTACTTTGGGCAGTTTATATAAAATCTTTGGGGAATGTTCAAATAGAAGGAAACCCTTGTCTTGGCGGCGAATATGACGAAAAAGAAACTGTAGAAGAAGCAGATTATTCAATCGAATTTTTTAATAAATTGAAAAAAGATGCAAAGTATTACATTGGTGCGGATTATAAAATCGACTCAAGATGTGTAAAAGTTCTTGAACTTTATAAGGAATTTTTGATATTAAATAAAGGTTTTGTTGATACAAAAACAACAAATGATGTGCTTCTCCCGCAAGGTTTTGTTATTCCTTCGGAGGAAAATTTAG
This sequence comes from bacterium, assembly GCA_017467605.1. Classification (GTDB taxonomy): domain Bacteria; phylum Cyanobacteriota; class Vampirovibrionia; order Gastranaerophilales; family Gastranaerophilaceae; genus Zag111. Next base: position 19,695 of record JAFUSQ010000045.1, read on the forward strand.
AAAAAATACATTCAAAAATTCAAGAAGTTATAAAATCAGGTAAATTGCTTGATTTGTTTGAAGTTTTTGATTTAGCTTATATTGGTTAAAATGGCAGAATTAAAAGAAAAACTTTACCAAATGTTTATACTAGGGCTTGAAGGCGGGAATTATGAAACTGCGCTTCAAAAAGGTCTTGGCGGTGTGATATTTTTCAGCAAAGATATTTTATCCGCAGAACAGTTTAAAAATTTAATTAAACATATTAAGCAATTATCAAAAAGTATCCCTCCTTTTTTGTCAATAGATCAGGAAGGCGGTCGTGTTGAAAGAACCGAAAATATTCATAACGGTAAAAAATATTTAAGTGCAAAGTATGCGTTTGAAAGGGGTAAATGTTTTCTATCCGAACAAACTAATGAAATTGCTCGGGAGTTAAAATCTTACGGTATAAATTTAAATTTTGCTCCTTGTATTGATGTAAATACTAATCCAAATAATCCTATAATAGGCGAAAGAGCATTTTCCTCAAACCCGAATGAAGTTGTTGACGGAGAAAAAGTTGTATCAAATGTGTATAGAAATAACGGAATTATTCCATGTGTGAAGCATTTCCCGGGGCATGGTGATGCAAACGCAGATAGCCATTTAACCCTGCCTGAAATAAATTTATCTGTTGAAGAAATGGAAAAAACTCATATCTTACCTTTTAAATCAGCAATTGAAAATGGGGCTGATATGATTATGGCTGCTCATCTTCATTGTAGTTGTTTTGAAAAAGATAAAATCCCGACATCACTAAGTAAAAATGCAATTTCTTATCTTAGAAACAAATTAAATTTTGGCGGGGTAATTATTTCTGATGATATGGTTATGAAGGGTGTGGCTGAATTTGGGCCTGTTCAGGCATGTGAAATGGCAATTCGTGCAGGCTTAAATATGTTCATATATCGTTTTAGTGATAAAGAAACAATTGATGTCATTGAAAAAATATACAAAAAAGCTTTGTCTGATATTGAATTGAGAAACAATATAGAAAATTCTTATGATAAAATAGTGGCATTAAAAAAGAAATATTTTGGAGAGTTTTTAAATGAAAATTAGTACTTTTGATAAAATCATAATCAGTATTGTTTGTTTGTTGGTTATTTGTGCAGGAATAGCAATTTATAAGACTTATTTTAATAAAAACAGTTATTATATCCAGATGCGTAATATGATGGAATTGGCTCCTGCTACGGCAACTCATAAAGAATTTCCTGCCGATATAAAAAAGTTTTCTAAAAAGTATCATGCATTAGAAGAACTTTTCTTGTCTGATAAAAAAGTATTTACATATGGTTATAAGCCTTTGTCAATTGAAAAAAATATGGACGAAAGATTTTCTCAACACCTGCTTGCAAGAATTTCAGAGAATAATCTTGATAATTATGAAGTTATTCCTTATGAAAATTGGGAGAAACTTAGGGATAAAATAAAAATAGAAAATTTTCCGGGATTAGAGTCTGAGGCTTGTACTATGGTTTTGCCTGAAGAAAAGGATTTAGACAGTGTTTTGCAAGTGGCTGATGAATGTGTTATGAATTCTTGCATAATTGATGCTCCAAATAATGAATATTTTGTTCTTACAAGAAATATTGATTTTATTGTGCAGACACTTAAAGAACAGGATAATTTTCGAAAATAGATTAACAAACTTGCGTAAATTTCATTAAAAAGTATAATCATAAAAAAGGGAGAGTATGTGTATGAATTTAGAAAATATAAGAAAAACAGATCCGCAAGTGGCTCAGCAGATAGAGTTAGAGCTTGAAAGACAACAAAATACCATAGAATTAATTGCCAGTGAAAATTGTACATCACTTGCAGTCATGGAAGCATGCGGAAGTGTTTTAACTAATAAATATGCTGAGGGAAAACCTCATAAACGTTACTATAACGGCTGCGAACACATAGATGTTATAGAAGAATTAGCTCAAAAAAGAGCATGTGAACTTTTTGGTATGGATCATGCTAATGTTCAGCCTCATAGCGGAGCACAAGCAAATATGGCAGTCTTTATGGCTACAATGAAGCCGGGTGACAGAGTTCTGAGTATGGATTTGTCAAACGGAGGACACCTTTCTCATGGTTCGCCTGTTAATTTCTCAGGGCTTTACTATGATGTAAAAAGCTATGGAATAAATGAAAACGGAGAAATAGATTACGAAGATGTGCGTCAAAAAGCAATTGAGCACAAACCTCATTTGATAATTTGCGGAGCAAGTAATTATTCAAAGATAATTGATTTTAAAAAGTTCAGAGAAATTGCTGATGAAGTAGGAGCTCTATTGCTGGCTGATATTGCCCATATTGCAGGTCTTGTAGCAGCAGGAATTCACCCGTCACCGGCTCCTTATTGTGATTTTGTTACTACAACTACTCACAAATCTTTAAGAGGTCCCAGAGGCGGTATTATTATGTGTAAAGAACAATATGCTGCCGCAATTGATAAAGCGGTATTCCCGGGACTTCAAGGCGGGCCGTTAGAACATATTATCGCAGGAAAAGCAGTTGCATTATTAGAAGCTTCAAAACCTGAATTTAAGGAATATGCAAAGCAAATTGTAAAAAATGCAAAAGCTCTTGCTCAAGGTTTGATGGACGAAGGTTTGGATATTGTTGGCGGAATGACTGAAAACCATCTTATGACTCTTGATTTGAGAAGAACTGGTAAGACCGGTAAAGATATAGCAAATGTATTGGAACGTGTTGGTATTACTGCTAATAAAAATACTGTTCCTAATGACCCTCAAAGTCCTTTTGTAACTTCAGGAATAAGGCTTGGGACACCTGCAGTTACTACAAGAGGGTTTAAAGAAGATGATATGATTGAAGTTGCAAAAATTATTGCATCTGCGGTATTTTCATCAGATAATGAAATCGCACTTAACAATTTGAAAGAACGTTCTTTGAAATTGTGTGCAAAATACCCGTTATACAATTAAAATTCCTAAGGAGAATAACAATAATAATCAAGTTGGCACATTCGCAAATAATCGGAACAATAATAGCCTATATATTCGGGGTATTTCTTGTTCCTATGGTTATTAATTTTTCAAAACGCGAAGGTCTTGTAGATATCCCGAATGAAAGGAAGATTCATACAAAGCCAATATCAAGAATTGGTGGAGTTGCAATTTGGGCAAGCACAATGCTGACTTTTTTGTGTTTGGTTTTGATGAGTTACTATCCTTATGGGAAACTAATGTCAGGAATATTGCTTGGAAGTTCATTAATGTTTTTGCTCGGATTAATTGATGATGTGTATGGACTTGGTGCAAAATTTAAACTTCTCATTCAGGTATCAATTGCTACAATTGTTTATCTTTTGGGAGTTCAAATTGACAGCGTTCCGTTTTTTGGCGGAATTGATTTAGGTTGGTTCTCATATCCGATTACGTTGTTGTGGATTGTAGGTATTTCAAATGCTCTAAATTTCATTGACGGGGTTGACGGACTTGCAGGTTCAGTTGTTACAGTTAATGCTATAACTTTGGCAATTCTTGCTATAACCCTAAGTCCTCCAAATCCGATAAGTGCATTGATTGGTTTTATTTTGGCAGGTTCTATGCTTGCATTTTTAACTTTTAATTTCAATCCTGCCAAAATATTTATGGGGGATAGCGGGGCATTATTTTCAGGATTTTTGCTTGCAACAATTTCAATAACAGGGGTTATGAAGGTTGCAACCCTTGCAATTTTGTTACCGTTTGTTGTTTTGGCGGTTCCGATTATTGATATTACATATTCAAGTATTAGAAGAATTTGTAAGGGGCAGTCACCGTTTGTGGCTGATGCTGAGCATATTCATCACAAATTATTACATGCCGGCTTTTCTCAAAAGAAAACTGTTGTAATTCTTACTTCTGTCGCTATTTTAGCAGGCGGATTGGCTTGTTTATTTGCAAGCCATAATGCTATTAAGTATGATTTCTTTCTTACTTTGGCCCTTGTTGGAGTAATGCTTTTGTTAAATTTGGTAAGGGTATTGACAAAAAAGTAAGTTTGGGTTATAATACCTTTTGAAAGTTAGGATATGATTACTCAGTTTTAGGAAGGTAATTTCTGCAGCCTGAATAAAATATTTAAGTGCATCTCCTTGTATATAGTAGTAGTGTTAAGCATTATAGCTTGACGTGAGTCAGGTGAGTACGGGTGCTAACAAGTAGAGGATTATATTTATGAGAACAGAAGCAGTACAAGGAAACAACCAAAGACATAGTGTATTCTTCCCGATGGCAAAAGGCGCAATAGTTGGTGCCGCAGCAGGATATGCTTTAAAGTATGCAACTCCGTTAACTAAAGAAGAAAAACTTACAGATGAATATATTAAATTCAGCAGTGATGTGAAATCGCAAAAAAGTCAATTTACCAAACATACCGAAAAAATGGTTGGCTTTTTGAAAGCGAAACTTGAAAAGAGTTTTGCGGAAAGTGAGTTTATAAGACTGTTTGAAGGTTTAAAACATGGTGATCAAGTTGACAAAAATGCAATCAGAACTGCTACTGCAGAAATTGAAAAATCACACCCGAAAGAATTGTTTGAATTTAAGAGATTATGTGCAAAAGCTGCCGGACATGCTCAAGTCGCAGCAGAACGTAATATGAAGGCATACAATTTGGTTACAAAAATGATAAGACCTACCGGATTTTTCTTAACTGCCGGTGCTATTGTAGGTGCTTTCTTTGCGGGTTTAGATGATATATTAAAAACTGAGATTAAAGATGTGTAATATAAAATTTATTAATTGAGTCTAATAAATTAAGACAGGATTCACACCCTGTCTTTTCTTTTTATAAATTAAATAATTTGCAGCGATTTTCAGCCATATTTTCTTGAATTTCCAGTTCGTATTGTTGAATTTTGTGGTTTAATTTCCTGTCAGTTTTAGGAAAAAGTTTAAATAATTGGCTTAAATCAAAAAAACAAATAGCAATTTCGGGCATACACGCATCTCCTTATATAAACTTCACGTTTATATAAAAACATTAGAAAATGTAAGATTTCACAAAACGAAAAATTTTTAATGTTTCTTAACAGAATTCTTATTTAATATTATTGTTATTATTCCAATAAATCCAATTATAAATAAAATAATTGATACGATTTGGGCAATCGGGAATGAGCCGATATTAAGGGCACTATCAACTCTAATTTGTTCAATAAAAAATCTAATTACTGCATAAATTGTAAAATATGAAAATAAAGTTATTCCTCTGTATTTCCTTCCAAATTTTTTATAAATATAGAGCAAAATAATGAAGGCAATAATATTTGCTATACTTTCGTATAAAAAAGTAGGGTGAAAAAGATTAAATTCAGTATAGTTTGCGATTCGATATTTTTCGGGGATAAATAATCCCCAATTTTGGTTTTCTGTGGGAATTCCATATGCTTCCGAATTGAAATAATTTCCCCATCTCCCGATTGCTTGTCCAAGAATTGTTGCACATGCTAACGAATCAGCAATTGATAGAATTGGGATTTTTGATTTTTTGGCTACAAAGATTATGCTTAAAATTCCGCCTATTACTGCTCCATGGATAGATAATCCGCCTTGTCTTATATCAAGAATTTCTATTGGGTGGGTTATGTAGTAATGAGGATTGAGTGCACAAAAATATAATCTCGCTCCGATTATTCCCGCAAAAATCAACCAAGGTGCATATTCTATTATAATATCTTTTCTTATATCAGTATTGATTTTATTGAATAAATGATTCGCACAAATCATTGCAACAAAAATTCCAAAAGCCATGATTATTCCATACCAATAAATCGGCAATCCGAATAAATGAAAAGCAACAGGCTCTATACTTGGAATTATAAACATTATTCCTCTATTTTGTCATTTCTGCCGGATATTTTTTCTATTTGAGCTTCAACATCGGCTTTATCTTTTGCATTTGGATTTAATTCCAAATATTTTTGATAATTTTCAATTGCAGAATTGTAAAGTTCTTCAATGAGATGATTTTCTTTATCAGATAATTTTAATTTTTCATCAAAATTTATATCTTCCGGTTTTGGCGAATATAAAGAGTCATCTTCATTCATTCGGACTCTGCCTTGTTCCATATCAACGGCTAAATTGTTTTCTGCAGTTGCTAGCGAATAATATGAATCTGCGTTATTCGGTTTCATTTCAATAACTTTTTTATATTCTTCAACTGCATTTATATAATCTTCTGCCTGAGTATAGACTATCGCAAGATTATAATGAGTTTCAAAAACAGACGGATCTAAGTCTATACTTGATTTCAAACGTTCTATTGCTTGAGTGTAATCTCTCTTATCAGCGTAAGCCTTTGCTTTATTGTTTAAATCTTGTACTGCTAAATTATTTATACAAGCGGTTGAAAATACAGCAACAACCAGAATGCTTACAAGTGAAATAACTTTCTTCATTTATATCCCTCTTTACAATGTTAAGATGATGTTAAACTAATTATAAAATATAAATAAAAATATGGCAAATAAAATTAATTTAAGTTACAATAGGGGAGTAAAAAGGAGAATTTATATGTCAGAGGATAAAGTAGTCAGTTTAGGTGCAAAGAAAAAAGCAATTGCTGATGAAAAACAACAAGAGGAAAATTCCTCAAATATTCAAGAACCTGTATATTGCAGTTTTTGCGGCAGACCAAATACTCAGGTAATAAAAATGGTAAAGGGTCCGGGGGTTAATATTTGCTCAGAATGTGCGATGATAGCCGTTCAATATTTGATTTTACAAGATAGAATGCCGAGTGCTGAAGCTCAGCATATTTTAGATGCTTTCTGGGGAAAGGCAAGATAATATAAATGGCAGATACTCAATTTAGACAACTGAATCCTTTTGAATTAAAATCTGCAGTTACTAATTTGTTAAATAAAATAAATTCAGTAGAAGATTTGCAGGGGTGTTTGGCTGATTTTGATTTGCTTGATGCGCAAGATGATAAAAAAATAATTTCAAAAATTTTGTTTAAAGAGCTTGTAAATTCTTCTGCTGACAAAATACCTGTTATATGCTTTATGTTAGAGCATTTTTTGCCTAAAGAAGAACTTATAAATAAACTTTGGGAAACTTTAAAAAATCAAAATCTTCAAACCGAGGTAAAAATAACTGTTTTAAATCTTTTGCGTGATTTAGATTCAGATTGGTCATATGAAAGTTGTGAGGAGTATCTTGATGATGCGGAAAGTTTGCTTGACGAAAATACAAAACATCTTTTAAATACCGCAGTTATAAATCCTGAAGTTCAGATTGATTTTATGGATTTTATGGCATCATTGAGAGTTCAGGATAAGATTACTCTATTAAATTCTTTTGGGGAAGATTTTTCATCTGATGCTTTAGCAAACATTTTAATTCCCGTTTTTGTATCGGAACCGGATAGTCCGCAAGGTCGTGAAGCTCTCAGACTTTTGGGTGATACCAAATCTCAGCTTGCCTTGCATGCATTAGAGGAAATGAAACCTCTTGCCACGGGAGAATTACTTTCTTTAATTAAAAAAAGTCTTTCTACCATAAAAATTTCAGGTATGAGAGAAGATAATACAAAAGCTTTTTATAAAGAAGTTTTATCAAACAGTAAACCTCATAAATTTTATATTACATACCCTGATGGCCGAGGGGATCAAGCATTAATTTTTACAAGAATTACTGATAATAAAAAAATAAGATTTGTTTCTGTTGTTATAAATGTTGAATCTGGAATTAGAGATTGTTTTGGTTTTTTTGAAATCTCAGAGTTTGAATGCAGTAAAATTCTTGAACGTTTCCTACGTGATGAAAAAACCGTTGATATTGATCCCGAATCTTTTAAAACCATTCTTTATAATGCAGAAGTACAAACGATTAAAGCAAATCAAAATAAGTGGAAGCTTCCTTATGAATATGTCTGCTGGAAAAATTTGCTTATTGATGTAGATTTTGATGCCCAATCTGTAGAAGAAATTATAAATGAACAGGTTATTCCTTCAAATGTTGACGATTCGGTTTTTGAAAAATTAGCACAAATGAAGGTTTCTGCTCATTGGTTTATGGATTGTCAATACAGCAGTGAATTTGAAGAAGTTTTGGCGAAGTTGAAATCTTCCAATAATTTAGATGAACTCGTAGAAAATAATTTGAATAAAGTATTTGATGAAAAAGAGCAAGCCGAGTGGATAAAAAAAATATATGTTTCATCATATATCAAATACGTAATTGGAAAAGAAGATGAAGCCGGTTTGATCTTGGGGATAACTAAAGATGAAAAAGTCTTGAAAAACTTCTTTGCAGAAATTTTGAAACGGAGTATTTATGAATATTTGATGCTTATAAAATACAATACGAGCGTTGATAATCATAACTTGACTCATGATGAAATAAACGATAAAATCAACTATATTGAAAGCAGGTGGGTGCATAATGTATAAGGTTATGGCACTTGATATAGGAACAAAGCGTATTGGTATTGCGCTAAGTGATTACTTGCTAATGCTTGCAAACGGTCATTCTTATATTGCCAGAAACCCTGAGAAAAATGCACTTGATGCCATCAATAAGATTGCTAAAGAAAACAATGTCAAAAAAATTGTTGTAGGAATTCCATATAATATGGACGGAACAAAAGGTTTTCAGGCAGAAAATTGCGAAGAATTTGCTTCAAAAATTAAAGGTTATGAGATAATCTATGAAGATGAAAGGTTAACCTCTGATGCGGCAGAAGAAAATCTTCGTAATAAAAAAATAGATTTTAGAAAAGATAAAGGTTTGGTAGATGTGGAAAGTGCTTGTATAATACTTGAACAGTACCTTTCACGAACAAGATAAGGAGACATAATTATGGCAGTAAATGAAGATAGTATTATAGAAATTACAGATGATGACGGTTCTGTAATCAGATGTGAATTGTTTGATATCATTGAATTTGAAGGTAAAAATTATGCATTGCTTGCAGAAGTTGATAGTACTGAAGAAGGCGAAGAACCTGAAATTGTATTGATGAGATTTACTGAAGAAGGTGAAGAAGAAGTATATTTTGAAACTATTGATGATGATGAAGAATTTGAAAGAGTCCAAGCATATATTGAATCTTTGCCGGTAGCTGAAGAAGACGAGGAAGACGAGGAATAAAAATTTGTTTGAAAAATTTACTGAAAAGGCAGTTAATGTAATTGTAGAAGCTCAAAATATCGCAATTTATGATCATTCGGACAAAGTTTTAGCCGAACATTTGTTGTTGGCTTTAGTTAAAGAGACTAAGGGATTTTGCGCTAAAATTTTCAAAAATTATAATATTACTTATGAAAGATTAGCACAGGAAATTTATTTTAGTCTGAATATAAGTGACTCTGATATGACTTCTTCAGTGCCGTTCGGTGAAGATTTCAAACGTATTTTATCCAAAACATTGACTTTAATTGAGCAATCAGGAAATCCGACAGTTCACTATGAACATCTTGTTTTGGCTGCTATTACCGATAAACAATCAAAACTTCCTCAATATTTAGAAAATTTAGGTTTTGATATTGAAAAATCTAAGCCACTAATTGAAAAATTAGTTCAGCGTAAGGTTAAAAAGGATTTTCACCCTGAATTGGACGAAAATAAGGAACCTGAAATTAATTTAACTCAAGAAACAGATTCCCTTTTTGATAATGAAAAATCCTCAAAAGTTTTTGAAAGAGCAGTGTCTAAATTATCAACATCTAATTACGAAATTTTGGGAACTGAACAAATAATATCTTCAATTTTGGAAGATAAAGAATCTGATTTAGCTAAAATTTTAGCAGATTTTGGTATAACTAATGAAATTTTTGAAGAAAAGTTATCTCATGTGAATTCTCGTAAAGCAGAATATGAGGGACGGCAAATTGTCTTTACTCCGAATGCTTTTATTGCTATGAGTTTAGCTTTGCAAACCGCTAAAGAATTAGGTTCATCAGAGGTTTTGCCTGAACATATGATTTTAGGCTTGTTAAAGACTAAAAAGGGTGTGGCTTATAATATTTTCAAAGAACTGAATATTAATGATGATGACTTGGCTCATGGCATTATAAAACCTATTGAAAAGCAAATGCCGGAAACACTTACGATTTTGCGTTTGGCAAAACAGGAAGCAAGGCGTATGGGACGTGGTGTTGTCGGAACTGAAATGTTTTTACTCGGAATTATCGGAGAAGCTACAGGAATTGGTGCTATTGTCCTAAATGAATTAGAAATAAATATTAAAGATGCCCGAATAATTGTTGAAAGAATTATCGGTCCAAGTAATGAATATTTTGATAACGAAGTAGTATTTACAAAGCGTGCAAAACGAGTTTTAGAAACTGCTTGGGAGCATGCAAAAAAATCCAGCAAAACTAAAATTGAGTCTTCCGATCTTTTATGGGCAATAACAACTGAGCCGACTTCTCTTGCAATGCAGGCTTTAGAGCAATTGGGTACTGATGTTGTTGAAATTCGTGAAGGTATTAAAAAACATTTAAAATAGTGATTAAATTAAAAAATACAATCAAATCTTTTCTAAAAAAATATAGTATTGATAATCCAAATTTGACATATTTGGTTGGGTTTTCCGGCGGATATGATTCAATGTGTTTGTTAGATATTTTAAGAAAAACAGCCCCAAAAAATAAAATTGTCGCTTTGCATTTAAATCATAAATGGCGCGGAAAAGAAAGTGATAATGAAGCTATAAATTGTGAAAATTTCTGCAAATCTTTGGGTATAGAATTTTACAAAGAAAATTTGTCTTTTGATGTCCCTCACAATGAAACTGCTGCTCGTAATGCAAGATATGAATTTTTTGAAAAGTGCAGTAAAAAGTTTGATTCAAAAATTGTTTTTACTGCTCACAATGCAAATGATAATGCTGAAACTTTAATTTATCGTATAGCTAAAGGTACGGGTATTTCAGGATTACAGGGAATTAGTGAAAAAAGAGATATCTTTTACAGACCTCTATTGGCGATTTCAAGAACAGAAATTGAGGAGTATTGCAGAAAAAACAAACTAAACCCTAATTTTGACAGTTCAAATTCTGATACTAAGTATAAAAGAAATTTAATCAGAGCAAAAGTAATGCCTTTATTAAATGAAGTTAGTTGTAATTCTCTTGAGGCTATAAATTCTCTTAGTGAGATTGCAAAAGAGGATAATGAGATTGTTGAAGAATATATTTCAATGCTTTGTGATAAAATTTCCGAAAATGATGGCTTTTTGACAAAGAAATTTTTAAACTTGTCAAATGCGGTTCAAAATAGAATTATTTATAATCTGTTTATAAAATACGATTTGGATTATGACAGAAAGAAAATTTCATATATATTGGATTTTATAAAAGAGAATTCAAATTCAAAATCCGGAAAAACTTGTTCTTTGACAGATAATTTGTGGATTTTTGCCAGTGAAAAAATTATAAAAGTTATTACAGATGAAAAGATAGAGCTTCCATATTTTCATATATTAAAAGAAGGTAAATATGAAAGTAAGGGTTATATTTTTGAAGTTGAAAAATTTAGCAAGGAAGTCAAAAAATTTCCAAAAGAAAATGAAAATATTGCGTATGTTGATTTACGAAGTTTTGAGATGAATTTTGAAGTTCGTACAAGACAAAACGGTGATGTGATTCAACCATACGGTATGAATGGTTCTCAAAAATTAAAAAAATACCTTAATTCCAAAAAAATTCCAAATCACGAAAAAGATAAATTGTTATTTTTGACTTATGAAAATGAAATTTTGTGGGCAATAAATTTAGGTATTAGTGATAAAATAAAAGTAGTTAAAAATCCTACGCACCGTTTAAAATTTTTAAAGAAAGGCTAATGATGGAGATAAAAATTGAAGATTTAAAGGTCCTTTTTAGTGAAGAACAGATAAAAGCAAAAATAAAAGAACTTGCAAAAGAAATGAATGATTTCTATAAAGGTGAAGAAGTTATTGCAATATGTGTTTTAAAAGGTTCTGTACTATTTATGTCTGATTTAACAAGAGAGCTTAATATGCCGTTAAAGATGGAATTTATAAGGCTTTCCAGTTATGGTTCATCAATGACAACTTCGGGTAAAGTTAATGCTGTTGATATAAAATTGCCTGATTTAAACGGTAAAAATGTTTTAATTGTTGAAGATATTGTAGATACAGGTTTAACTGCAAAATTTCTGATAGATTTTATACATATGAATTTTCAGGTAAAAACTTTTAAATTTTGTTCTCTTTTGGACAAAAAAATTACCAGAAAAACAGATGTAGAACCTGATTATTATTGTTTTGATGTTGATGACAAGTTTGTTGTGGGTTATGGATTAGATTACGACGGATATTTCAGAAATCTGAAATATATAGGGTATAAGGAGTGAATTGTTAACACTCCCTCGCCCCTTGTGGGAGAAGGTGCCTGTAAGGCGGGGGAGGGGGCAAGACCCGCGGACTCGTCATTGCGAGGGAGGAACGACCGAAGCAATCCAGTCTGCTTCGTCATTGCGAGCGAAGCGAAGAATCTCAATATTGTTCAAAGACTGTTAAGACCGCTAAGACCGTTAAGTCCAATACGGTGCTGAAGCACAGATTAA
>JAFUSQ010000074.1 GCA_017467605.1 bacterium
TCATTGCGAGCACGAACGACGGCGGATTTGCGGACGGACGGAGCAAAGCGAGTCCGGATAGCGAGAAAATTGAGCAAACTGCAACGAAGTTGCAATTGCGAAACTTTTCGAGCGTGGAGCAAATCCAAGACAGTGAGTGCGTGACAATCCAGAAAAATTCGTACAGAAACGACTGGATTGCTTCGTCGGACTTACGTCCTCCTCGCAATGACGGGAGGCTTAATAACCGTAACGAACTTATTCATGATTCACAACTCACGCATTGCCCCCTCTCCCCTACCCTCTCTCCCGTTGGGCGAAGGGAAAAGAAGGTTGCGTTCACTTTAGCAGAGGTCCTTATAACAATCGGCATAATCGGTGTAGTTGCAGCATTGACTATTCCGAATTTGATAAAAGAAAATCAAAAAAGAGCAACTATCACAAAATTACAGAAAGGAATTTCTGTAATAAATCAGGCTTATAAATTATCATTTGACGAACAGGGTGAACCTGAAAGTGCGTTTGATATGGGTGCGGAGGAATATTTTAAACAATACTGGCAGCCATATATTAAGATGCTTCAATACTGTGATACCTATGAAAAATGTGGGTATAATAGCTTATATCCATATAAGTATGCAAATAATAATCCATCTCCATTTGCCGTTGTTTATCGAACAGCGAGAACAACTTTTTACACTTCTGATGCCTTAATATTTATTGTATTAGTCAAATCAGGAAATGAAACTACTGGACTAGTTGTAGATAATAGGATATTTATAGATATTAATGGCGGTGAATTACCAAATAAATTCGGCAGAGACGTATTTATACTTGAAAGAATTGAAGATGGAGGCGGAGTTCGTCCATATGGCTACGAAAAATCGGATAACGAAATAAATTCAAATTGTTCAAAAAGCAGTACCGGTGAATTTTGTGCTGAGAAAATTCGCCGCGCAGGGTGGAGAATTGAAAAAAGTTATCCTTGGTAATAAAATAAAAACCGCCATTTATATGGCGGTCTAATTATCGATTTATCATTTATCCCCTCCGTGGGGGTATATTAAAATTAATCTTCAATTGCTTTTACTTCTTCAGTTTCATCAGCATCTTCTTCTTGAAGTCCCGTACGGATTGAAGCTTTGTCTGAAGAGATGTTTTTATCTTTCAATTTAGTAATTTGTCTTGCTAATTTGTCTGCTAACAAATCAATACTTGCATACATTGATTCAGCAGCTTCTTCACAACGAATACTGCCTGTATTTGTTTTACAAATAACTTCTGCAATGTGTTTTCCTTCTGCTGAAGGGTTTTTAATCACAGATAATACAACATCAATGCCTTGAATTTGGTCATAACGAGTAGCAACTTTGCCGATTTTTTCTTTTACATAGGCTTTGATTGCTTCTGTGATTTCAATGTTTCTTCCGTTTACGTGTATGTGCATTTCGACCTCCGTTTTCTATACCGATACTTTGTCAGTATAACACAATTTGAATAATTTTTAAAGGGTAAATTTATTATTCGTCTGCCAAGAATTGTGGTAATTCTACGTCCGGAGTGCCGATAACCCTAACCAATTCCAAAACTGATGCTTTCATCTGACATTTTTGAGACGAACCGCTAAAGAAATCTTTATAAAAACAACCTTCGCAATTGCAGCCTCTTTTATAACATTCTAATGCAGTCGTAGTCCATCTTCTGACGGCAACTGCTCTTCCCATATCCCTACTTCTAAACAATTTATAAAATCTCCACTTTATTCTTACTATAAACTCCGATATCCATTAATATATATCGGTATATCTCCCCTAAAGCCGTATGTATCAATGACTTGCGACTTCATAATTCAATTATAGAAAATCAGATTTATTTTTCAAGGCAAGAACATGATGTTATGAAGTTTTGTAACAAAGCCCTCTATTTATGGTGGTTTCAGGGTTTTGGCAAATTCGTATTCCCTAAAACCATGGTCTGACATGCTTTTAGAAAATTTTAATCATTTAAAACCATGACCTGACATGGTTTTGCATGGTTTTGTAAATTATTAAGATTTGTAAAATGTTTTTAATGTTGGGCATGCCTTATAAATTTGCTTAAGATTTTTTGTTGTATTAGAATTAGAGTATAAGTTAAATAGGAAGGGATATCATGAAGAAAGAACTTATTTTTTTAGGGCCTCCTGCTTGCGGCAAGGGAACTCAAACAAACAAATTGGCGCAGTATTTGAATTTACCTCATATTGATACAGGTTCATTGTTAAGAGCAGAAATTAAAAATGAAACCGAAAACGGTATGATTGCAAAAACCTTTATTGATAAAGGTAATTTGGTTCCTGTAGAGCTCGTTGCATCAATTATTAAAGACAGATTATCAAAAGATGATTGTAAGGAGGGTTATATCCTTGACGGTTATCCCAGAAGTTTAGAGCAAGCGGAAATGCTTGAAGTCATTAATAAAGAAATTAATGGTAGTGAAGAAGTTGATTTCAGAGCAATTTATTTTGAACTTGATCAGAGCGTTTTGGTTTCAAGGATAGTAAACCGCAGATCATGTGCGAAATGCGGTGAAATTTATAATTTAAAATCAAAGCCTGCAAAAGTTGAAGGTATTTGTGATAAATGCGGTGGTGAACTTGTTCAAAGGAAAGATGATAATGAAGAAATTGCAAAAGCAAGATTTGAAACGTATTTCCATGAGACGGCACCTTTAATTGATTATTACAAGAGTAAATTAAAATTAAGAACTATAAATGCAGACGGAACGATTGATGAAGTTTGGGAACGACTTTTAGAGGTTGTGAAGTGAATAAGTGAATAAGTGATTAAGTCCTCCCCGGAGGGGGAGGTTATGTGGGGTGCAATTATGATATCTTGCAAGCATTGTATTAAACCACACGAGCAAATCAACTCCCCTTTGGCACTTCGTGCCACTTCCCCCATCGGGGAAGATAATATATCTTACTTAGCGTTATTTAAAACATAAGCAGAAGCATTTGTCGCAGGTTCAACAGTTGAATCATGAAATACTACAGGAAAAACATCTGTTATGTCACTGTTTTTTACAACACATGGTGTTTCAGGTGTCCAATCTGTGTTAACTCCACTTGAACATTTTACTTCCTTATTTGGCAGGGTTTTGCCGTTGACGTCTATGTAGCCATAGCAGTATTCCAGGTCTGTTCTAATATCTGGATCAATACGAAACATTCCATTTTTAACTGTTTCTCCTATTTTTTTAGTGCAATTTGTTCCATCTATATGCAAAAATATAGAACCATCTGCTAATTGATAATAACCAAAGCCGGGCTGCCCAAAATCACTACTTAAAACACTATTGGTAAATTTAATAGTATAATCTGTATCCTTATTTTCAATCTCGTCAACTAAGTCATATGGTTTATAAGTTACTCCTTTAAGATTACCGTTTATTAAAGCACACCATGATTTAACACTATCCGGGTGGTCATTTGCAGATTGACACCATTCTAAATTAGAAAAATCCCAATCGTATTGAGCTTTATTCATGCGTACAGCTTGATTGAGGGTTGAGAGAGTTTTCTTAAATTGTGCTCTATTGCGCATACCTTTTGTATTCGCCATAAGTGTCGGAATAGTCATTGCTGCAACAACTCCGATTACGCCTAAGGTAATTAGTACCTCAGCTAGAGTAAAAGCTCGTGTTTTCATATTTTATCTCCTTTCTATTGAGAAATCTCAATGCTAATATTTATATTATATTGCATAATCTCAATACATGCAATATAGTGATTTAGGGAAATTTATAAAACTTAAAAGAGAACAGACAGGTTTGTCTCTGAATAGGTTTGCATTTGAAGCTGATATTGACCCTGCAATACTTTGCAGAATTGAAAATTTGAAACAGGGCATAAAGATGAATATATTGGAAAACATAAGTAAGGCTCTTAATACTACTCCGGCTAAATTTTTAACTGAGTTTGAAAATTTTTAATAAAATTGATATAATTCAAAATCTGACTATAATAATAATATGGCGGAATTTGATAAAAGCGGTATAGAGGAGCTTAAAAACAAAGTAAAATCTAAGCTTGCCGAAACAGAATTGTATACTTTTAAGGGTACAGTATCAAAGCTTTTAGGATTGACTGTTGAAGTTAAATTACCGGGTTTGAAGATTGGTGATTTATGTTATATTGAGAATTTTGCAGGTGAACAGAAGCCGGCAGAGGTTCAGGCATTTAAGGGAGAAGTTGCTCAATTATCACTCTTATTAGATGGTAACGGAATAGGTCAGGGAAGTTTGGTTACAACTACAAGACGTCCGATTACTGTACCTGTTGGAGATTTTTTATTAGGAAGATTAATTGATCCTTTGGGAAATCCGATTGACGGAAAGCCTTTAGATACAACAGGAGCACTTTGGAGACCTATTGAAGGGCCTCCTCCGGGACCGTTTGAAAGACCGATTATTACCGAACAATTTTCAACGGGGGTTCGGGCGATAGACGGTTGTATGACAATGGGCTGCGGACAGCGTTTGGGTTTATTCGCGGGTTCAGGTGTCGGGAAAAGTACACTGCTTGGTATGATTGCAAGAAATTCTGATGCTGATGTTAACGTTGTTGCATTGATTGGTGAACGTGGACGTGAAGTTAAGGAATTTGTCGAGGATTCTTTGGGCGAATTGGGTATGGCAAAATCTGTTTTGGTTTGTTCTACGGGAGATCAGCCTCCTTTAATTCGTCAAAAAGCATTGCTTACTGCTACTGCGGTTTGCGAATATTTTAGGGATCAAGGTAAGAAAGTTTTTCTTATGACAGATACCGTTACTCGTTGTGCTATGGCGGGTCGTGAAGTCGGGTTGTCGCTTGGAGAACCGCCGACAATGAAGGGTTATCCGCCTTCAATTTTTTCTTGGCTTCAGAAGGTATTAGAGCGTGCGGGAAACAGTCCGAAAGGGTCAATTACTGCACTTTATACAGTATTAATGGAAGGTGATGATATATCTGATCCTATCGTTGATATTGTTCGTGGTATTGTTGACGGACACATTTTCTTATCGAGAAAAGTTGCGGAATCAAATCATTATCCTGCAATTGATGTGTTGGGCAGTATTTCTCGTTTGATGAGTGCGATAGCGTCGCCTGAACACAAGCAGGCTGCGGCAAAATTAAGAACAATAATGTCATTGTATCGTGAGAATAAGGACTTGATTGATGTTGGTATGTATCAGCCGGGTTCAAACCCCAGATTGGATACTGCAATAGAAATGATGCCGAAAGTTAATGCGTTTTTGCAGCAAAGAACTTCTGACAGCGTTACTATGGAAGGTACGATAGGTCAGCTTGTTGAAATGATGCAAGGGGTTGAGATTTAAAAAGATTTATCGGACAAGATATTTCTTGGCATTTGGAGTGCAGTAAAGGAGTATTCCTCCCCTGATTAGGGGAGGTCAGGAGGGGTACGCTATTTGTCATGCTGAACTTGTTTCAGCATCTATTCAAATATAGACCCTGAAACGAGTTCAGGGTGACAAAACAACTGGATTGCTTCGGTCGTTCCTCCCTCGCA
>JAFUSQ010000063.1 GCA_017467605.1 bacterium
TCGGGGAAGATTAACTTTGTTCCTCCCCAAAGGGGGACACTAGTTCGAGCAAACGAGGAACGAGTTTTGCGAGACTGCGTGCAGGGAGCGATAGCGAGTCGCAGGCTAGGAGGGGTACGCTATTTGTCATACTGAACTGACTAGAAAATCAGTTGAGCTTGCGAAACGTAATTTTCTGTTCCTACTCGGTGTTTCAGCATCTATTTAAATATAGACCCTGAACTAAATTCAGGGTGACAATAATTTTTCTGGATTGCCACGCGCTCACTACGTTCACGCTCGCAATGACGTGTTTTGTCATTCCGAACTCGTTTCGGAATCCATTTCAAAACAGACCCTGAAATAAATTCAGGGTGACATATCAACTGGATTGCTTCGGTCGTTCCTCCCTCGCAATGACGAAAAACATGTCATTACGAGGAGCGAAGCGACGTAGTAATCCCCCGCAAGTGTCGCAAAGTATTGTGATTGCCACGGGGGTAAATAAAACAAATTTAAAAGTTTGTACATTTACCCCTCGCTCGCAATGACAGAAATCTATTTTATAACTTGTCCTAAAGCATTTACGACATCTTTATCCCACTTTTGACCCGCTTCAGATACAATTATTTCAAAAGCTTTATCGCAATCCATAGCTTTTCTGTAAGGTCTGTCTGAAGTCATAGCAGAATATGCATCTGCAACAGCTATAATTCTTGAGCCTAAAGGTATTGACTGACCTTTTAAACCTTCCGGACTACCTGAACCATCAACACGTTCCGTTTGATAAGTTATATACGGAACAACTTCTGATAAGAAATTTATATTCATCAACAAATTAACCCCGACATTAGTGTGGTTTTTAATCTTTTGTAATTCATCAGCAGATAATTTGCCGTTTGTAGCAAAAATCCTTTCAGGGAGAGTAATCTTGCCTATATTTTGAAGTAATCCTGCATAATATATTAAATCGGTAGTTTTTTCGTTCAAACCTAACTTTTTACAAATACTTCTTGCAAGTTTTGCAGTATTTCTAGAATGTGAAACAGTATATTGTCCCTTTCTATCTACAGCATTTGCCAAAGCTTCAACAAAACTTTGCTGATAATCGCATAAATCACCAATTAATGCCGTCAATTCGGCTCTTTCTTGCTTCAAATCAATTTCAGATGTATCCGGAGAATTTATTAAAGTATTAGTATTTTCAACCTCATTTTGCAAAGTTATTGTTGTACCCAAAAGATTTGCAATACTCAGAACCAATTCAAGATAATCTTCTTCCAATTTCAAATCAGATTTAAGAACAATCATACCGACAGGCATTGTAGAACTTCTCATTGATATATAAGTAAAGCCGTCTTTATCAATTATATCGTTATATAATAAATCGTTTATTGTAACAGAAGCTTCCAACAATTCATCTGTCGAATTTCCTATCAATACTAATTTTTCAGACTTAACCAAATAGATTAAACATTCTTGGATTTCAAGCATTTGAACAATTGATTTGGCAATTGATGAATAAATTGCCTGTTCTTCACCTTTAGTAAAATTCAATACACACAAAGTATTTTTCGAAGAATAAATATCAATCAATTCACGCAACTGATTTTGCAAACGTTCTTTTTTATTAACGGAAACACTGATTTTCTTTGCTAAATCTTCTGAAATTAAAGTTTCAGATATAAAATCACCTAAATTTAGTGCAAACATTTCCTCAATCGGATCACCCTCGATTAAAAAATCAGATTGCCCGAAAAGTGAAACTCCTGACTGCTTCTTATCTTCTTTAGTCATAAATTTTCCTTCAAATACATGCCTTCTGAATATACTATCGGCACAAATTTTAAAAACTTTAATAATCTTTACAAAAATTCATACTAAAGTATGAGATAAAGCAAAAAACTAATAACCTATTGCCCAATTAAAATTAGCAGACGCAGTTTTCACAGGCACAACACTTTCTTTAACACCTGCATCTAAAGCCGTAACTTCAATAACTTTTTCAGCCTTTTGAAGAAGATTAAATTCACCGACTTTACTGTCAACATTGTTAAAAGACTTATACCTGTCAAGTTCTGTTTGCAAATCCTGATTTTCAGCATTCAAACGAACAATTTCATTATCAAGACTATTCAATTTAGCCTCGTAATTCATTGCAATATAATAACTTATAAAAGTAACAGCAATAGTCAAAACAAGACAAAAACAAAGAGATTTATTGATTTTTCTTGTAACCATTTCTCTAACAGTCATAGGCTTTTCTTGATAAAATGATCCCTCAACAACAGAACTTTCGTCTTTTATCGGGCTTGATACAAAATTTTGCTTGTATCTTAACTCTTGCTCTTCAATTGTAAGTCTTGCCGTATACAAATTTTAGTCCCCTGCCAATAAACTCTGCTTTACTTTTACCTTCTTATACACCTTGCAATTCTTAGTTTTGCACTCCTTGAAGGTGGATTTTCCAAAATCTCCTTTTCTGTTGCGCTAATTGGTTTTTTATTAACTAATTCCAATATCGGCGGCGGGCAATTGCAAATCATTTGGTTTCTATCACAATGACACTTTGTCGAATGATATTTAAAAACCTGCTTCACAACTCTGTCCTCAAGAGAATGGAAACTTATTACACTAATTATAGCACCAAAATCCAATAAATCCAACACATCATTTAATGTATTTTTAACATTTTGTAACTCATGATTTACTTCAATCCGAATAGCCTGAAACACACGTGTAGCAGGGTGTATAGATGATTTTATCTTAGGTGTGGAATTGACAATCAACTCGGCTAATTCAGTTGTCGTATTTATTGGTTTAACCTTCCTTTTTTCAACTATAGCCTTAGCAATTCGCTTTGAAAAACGTTCTTCACCGTACTCAGAAAATATTTTAACCAAATCATTTTCACTATATGTATTTACAACATCATAAGCAGAAAAATCTGAATCTTTGTTAAATCTCATATCCAACGGAGCTTCTTTTGAAAACGAAAATCCGCGTTCCTGCTTTGTTAATTGGTGATAAGATGCTCCCAAATCAAACAAAACACCACCTGTAATCTTATTAATTCCCAAATTTTGTAAAACTTTCTTAATATTTGTATAAGAATCTTTTACAATTGTTAAATTTTTGTAATTTTTCAATCTGACAGTTGATGCATCAATTGCATCTTGGTCAATATCAAAAGCTATCAACCTGCCGTCCGGTGAAATTTTTTTTAAGATAAGTTCACTATGCCCGCCGCCGCCTAGTGTGCAATCAACATATATAAGACCGTTTTTGCAATCAAGAGCATCAACAGCCTCGTTTTTCATTACGGTATAGTGCCTAAATTCAACCATATATTCATATTATCATAAAATTTTAACAATATTTACAATAAATAGCAAAATCTATTTTTAGGAGTTTTATAAGTACATAATAAAAAAAAGGAGTAAAAAAATGGATTTATCAGTACAAAAACAACAAAGTCCTTCATTTGGTCTTAAATTTTACAGAAATAAAAACCTTGAAGAAGTTGTTTTATCAGAAAAAAGATTACAAAATTTAGACCAAGCGTTTAACAAATTGTTACACATTGAAGGCGGAGATATTGTAATCATACATGGAATAAATAAAGAAGGTAAAATATTTTCAACCTTCACACTCGGAAGAAATTCAGTACAAAACAATACCGCAGGCTACAAAACTCCTATAGAAGCAACAAAAAGAGCTATTTTAGAATTAATTGACCCTGAAAATTCTAAACTTACGAAACTTCTTGGAGGCAAAAAGCCAAAAGTTAGTATTACAGAAAATGATATTTTCTCAAGATACACAACAAAATAAATTCAAAAAGAGGAACTCAAAAAGTTCCTCTTTTAATTTCATACTTTAGCTATTCAATTTTACATTATAAAGCCTGCAAGACCCTCCTGATCAAATATTTCAACGAATTTATCATACGTACAAGTAACCTCTTGACCTGATTCGTCGATAATTTGAATAACATTTTCAAAATCGCTGTCTTTTACTTCTTCGTCTTTGGATACAATGTAGTAGGAATTAAAATCTCTTAATTCATTATCCTTGTGTTCATATAATGTTGACTCATCAAATTTAAATTCCATCTGCGACCTCTTTCATTTTTTTTCGTAACCACATTATTTATGTCGGTCTGCAAATATGAAATCTTTAGAAAATTAAAAAGAATATTTACATAACTTTACAAATTATCAATCTTCAGGAATAGGTTTGCGCAGGTAGTCCATATTGCCATGTTTCAAAAGCCAGCCAGAACAAGATGCACCATTGTTATTGGAAGTATCACCATATGAACAAACATGGTCATAACGAGCAGTAGTATATGAATCCGGCAAACGAATATTTTCGCCTCCAATTACAAACCTAAAATAATCAACTCCAGCCTTATTAGGACTATCAGCACCATTTATGTCTACAAATATAGTGCCGCACCAATTGTCAGAACCCTCACAACCAGAACCATTTGACCAAAATGCAACACTTGCGCCATTCAATAACTGACCACGAGCATATGTTGAATTTGCACTCGGTTGAACATAATAAGAATTATTAAACAAAGCCTTATATGTTCCTTCATAAAAACAACCATGAGATGTTCCACATTCTCTTGCAAGTTTCAAATGTGGTTTATAAATCTCGTAAAGTTTTCTTGCTCCACTTGCACTATCCGCCGTTCCAATATCCCAGCCTTCTGCTGAACCGTTCTCTGCCACTGCTAATTTATGCGCCTGATTAAGTATTGCATAAGTCGCTTTTAATTTATTATAAGTAGTTTTTTCCTGAATTTTTGTCATAAGAGTCGGTATTGTCATTGCACTCACAACGCCGATTATGCCGAGGGTTATCAAGACTTCCGCGAGCGTAAATGCTGATTTTTTAAAGTGGATAAGTTGATAAGTAGATGAGTTGATAAGTTCTTTACGGTTATTAATCTCCCCGTCATTGCGAGGAGTGAAGGCAGCTTTCTTGCCCCTACGGGAAGCACCCCACCTAACCTCCCCCTCTGGGGAGGAATAATATTTACCCCTGTCATTCTGAGGGCGAAGCCCGAAGAATCGCAATACCTTACAAGATTTGCTTGACATTGAGATCTTTCGCCCTGCGGGCTCAAGATGACGATAA
>JAFUSQ010000046.1 GCA_017467605.1 bacterium
CACTAATAATAGCAACGGTTCAACTTGAGGTGGACAAACTCACTTTTATGTCACCCTGAATTTAATTCAGGGTCTATAAATTCTGTCGTTCAAACAATGTCCACCTTTGTTGTTGTTTCACCTGCTATTATTGTTCACTCCGCTATCATCGCAATAAAAGCAAAATAAAACAATTTTATACAAATAATATTTATTATAAATAATTTTTGAGAAGCAATTTTTGGAAACGAAAATACTTTATATACATGTAGGTTGGAAAATAAAGGGAATTTTTATGTCAAACAATTGGATAAATGCTTTAGATGCTTGTGCAGCAGGCGGGGTTTTGGATTATGATGCTGCGGCATTTTTGTTGGATCAACCGCAGAGATTTGTCGGACACCCGAAATTTGATGATATTCCTGCTATTTCTCAACCGCTTCTTATTCCTGACGGCATAAGAATTAAAGGCCAGTTAAAAGAAGATAAATTTGATAAAGACGGAAATCTTGTTCAAAATCCGTCTTGGAAAAAGTGGTTAATGGTCGGTTTGGGTGTTTTGGGAGTTGGTGCATTGCTCTTAAGTAAGGGCAAATTTAAAATGCCGTCTTTTAAATCAGGCAGCGGCAGTTCTGTCATGACAAGTATTACTGATTTTGGTAAAAAAGTTTGGGAATACGTTAAAAAGCCTTTTACTTGGATTATGGGAAAAATTAAGAAAACACCTTAATTATAATTCCACTTTATGAATGATTTTTAAATTCATATATATATATTAATATATTAATGAGGGTAAGCCCTTAAAACATTACCGTCCTCACTTGGAACGACTGAAAATCGTGGCAACTAAGATGGAGGGAGGTGATAAAGTGAAAATCGCTATAAGCGAAATAGCACTATGGCTTATCTTATTGATAATCATAGTGCTAAAAATTCACTAACTGGGCTTTTAAAAGGCAAGTTCGCAGCTTGCCTGCCCTTTTATATTAATATTATAACTTATTTTTAATTAATTTCAAGACTTTAGAATGTTGTAGATAAAATTTTCGTTTTATTTTATGTTGCAAGTGGCGTGGAACGTATAAATTTAAGCTTGTAGCCTAAAATTTCTCCTATCATTTGGGCTTCTTCGTATCGCAAAGTTCCTCGCATTAACTTTTGTGAAAGGTTGGAACGCGAATAATTTTTACCGGTAAGGCGTGACAATTCTTGGGCTACAAAGGTTATAGAGACGTCATTTGCTGCCAATAAGACTTTTATATCCCTTTTGACACTCATCACAATACCTCCGATTAATATACTGCAACATCTTGACAAATTTTGCAAAAAACGTTATAATAAAGGAACGGAAGTTATAAAAATCTAACGTCCGTAATGTTATACTAAAACATGAAAAGGAGCGAAAAGAGTATGAAAAAAACAGGTTTTACTTTAGCAGGTGCTACGCACGTAACTACGCTACAAACTAACGCTAAAGCAGGTTTTACTTTGGCTGAGGTTTTGATTACTTTGGGTATCATTGGGGTTGTTGCAGCAATGACAATTCCTACATTAATTGCAAACACTAACGGTGCAAAATTCAGAAGCCAATTCAAAAAATCAATTTCAACATTGAACCAGGCAGGCTTGATGGGACAGGCACAATTTGATTTTGACTATGCAGGTACAAATGCAGTATGTAATGGTGTAGAAAGTGCAGAGTCTACCATGACTTTTTGTTCATTATTAGGAAGTACTTTGACAGGCTATACTTATGTTGCTGATCCATCTGAATTAAAAAGAAGTAACAATGGAGCTGAAATAGCTTATACTATTACAATATCTTCAAGTGGATTACCTGCAATGGCAGAAGGAAAATACCATGCTTTTCAGCTAGCTGATGGTTCATTAGTTGCATTTGACGCAACTGCAAAGAACTGTGAATTATCACTAGGTAGCTCGGTTAATAATGAGGCTTTAAAATCAGGTGGAGGTTTAGCAAGTTGTTTAGGTTTTATTGATGTAAATGGTGTAACGTTACCTAACAAAGAAGTTACATGTTCTGATGCAACTAAAACAACAAGTTTAACTCCAGAAACA
This sequence comes from bacterium, assembly GCA_017467605.1. Lineage (GTDB taxonomy): Bacteria > Cyanobacteriota > Vampirovibrionia > Gastranaerophilales > Gastranaerophilaceae > Zag111. The sequence goes on from JAFUSQ010000046.1 coordinate 2,059, forward strand.
CCGTGTGCGGTTAAAAATGATGCAGCTCACATGACAGACATTTTCCCAATCGTATTCCATGATGCGACTGTTGAACCTGCATCAAACGCAGCTAAATATGTATTGACTACTTCTAAGTAATTAATCTTCCCCGATGGGGGAAGTGGCACGGAGTGCCGATGGGGAACAATTGTTTTTATAAACAATCGTACCCCACCTAGCCTGCGACTCGCTAACGCTCCCTGCACGCAGTCTCACTCAAAATTTTTGTCATTCTGAACTTGATTCAGAATCTTCAAAAATTTTGGTTCGGCTAGTGTCCCCCTCCGGGGAGGAACGGAAAGACTTAACAAAAAATGTCAAAGTGACCGAATCGCTTTGATAACGCTTTACATTATACCGGGGCGTAGAATTCACCTTCTGCGCTCCTTTTTTTATGCGATAAGGATTCTCTCCCCCTGCGGGGGAGAGTTAGAGAGAGGGGGCTATCATTTTTGTAGAATTTTTGCCTGCCCCCTCTCCTGTCCTTCGGACACCCTCTCCCGTAGGGAGAGGGAATGACATTTACCCCTGTCACCCTGAACTTGATTCCTTTGTCATTCTGAGGGCGAAGCCCGAAGAATCGCAGCACCTTGCAACTCGTCATTGCGAGGAGGGCTTTAGCCCGACGTGGCAATCCAGTTGATATGTCATAACCGCACCCCACCTAACCTCCCCCTCCGGGGAGGAACTAAGTTAATCTTCCCTCTCCCTATGGGAGAGGGTAAGGGTGAGGGGGCAAACAATTATGTTACCCTGAACTAATTAGTAAATTATGTCACCCTGAACTTGTTTCAGGGTCTGTATTGAAATAGATTCTGAATCACCAAGTAGGAACAGAAAATTACATTTCGCAAGCTCAACTAATTTTCTAGTCAGTTCAGAATGACATAACCGCACCCCACCTAACCTCCCCCTTAGGGGAGGAATTAATTACAACATATGATAATACTTCATGTAATCAGATAAAATCATTGAACTTGTGCCGTTGGCAACATTTGCTTTTACCACTTGGTCTTTGTCTTGTGATGTTTGGTTATCCAGTTTAGATGTTTCGTTATTCTTAGGGTTAGCTTCCTGTTCTTTTTGAGTTTCTTGTGTTTCTTCTATGAATTTTTCAATTTTAGCCATAATTTGTGAATGGAGCTTCATATCTCCTTCAAAATTCCCTGTAGATTGAACCCCTGCAGTGTCCAAATCCTCCAAAATTTGTTCCCATTGGGAATAATTTGTTAAGGTTGTTCCTTGAGCTTGTGCCGCTGCTTGAGCTTTGCGCAGTTCATCAATTGATTTTATATCTTCTACGTCCATAATGGCTCTCCTTGATTTCTTCTTACAAATATAAAAAATTTAGTAAGCTAAGGATTTCAAGTTAGAATTTTTTTGTAACAAATGTTCATAAAAAATACCGACAAAATTTTATTTTGTCGGTATTTTTTTGGTTTAATAATCCAAGTTTATTCTACTTCGATTGCTCCAACCGGGCAAGCATCTGCAGCTTCTTTTACTGCATCAATGTTATCAGCTACTGCTGATTCATTAACTACTGCTTTGTCTTCGATTGAAAATACTGCATCGCAAATTGATTCGCAAGCGCCGCAACCGATACAACTGTCATTAACTTTAACTGTCATTTTTACGTTCTCCTTATTTTACATTACGTGGAATTTTTCACCACAAAAAAATTATATAACAAAAGTTCTAAAAATTCTACATGTTTATAACCAATCTTTTATTAAGTCTGAAATATAGTCAAAACCTTCTATTTCCCCAACATTTCCCTCCGGTTCAATTATTTTTGAATAAAAAATTACCGGTACTTTTTCTCTTGTATGATCTGTCCCTTCAACGCAAGGATCACAACCATGATCTGCTGTTATTATCAGTAAGTCTGTTCTTTCCATTGCATCAACTATAGGTTTTACGTAAGTGTCAATTTCTTCAATAGCTTTGCCATAGCCTTTAGCATCATTTCTGTGACCGTAAAGCATGTCTGTATCTACAAGGTTTGTAAAAATAATTTCTCTGTCACTGTATTTTTGCCCCTTAATATAGGCAATTTCCTCAAGCGGAAGTTTTCTTTTTACGGCTTTCAGGGTCAGTTCAAGCCCTTCTTTATTAGAACCTGTGTGAATTGCATGAGTTATCCCTGATTTTGAGAAAATATCTTCAATTTTACCTATGGCGATAACTTTTCCGCCTCCGTCTTTTATATCGTTTAAAATGGTATGTTTTGGAGACATTGAAAAATCTCGTCTGTCTTTGGAAATTCTGGTTGGTTTTCCGTCAATGACTTTATATGGTCTAGCTATAACCCTTGCTACATTGTAATCCCCTTCATCAAGGAGTTTTCGGGCAATTTGACACCATTGGTAAAGCGTTTCTAGCGGAATTATGTCTGTATCAACCGCAATTTGGAAAACACTGTCTGCTGATGTATAGACAATCGGAAATTTTGTTGTGTGATGTTCTTCATTCAATTTTTCTATAATCGCCGTACCGCTTGCGGGTATATTTGCCAAAACCCCGCCGCAGTTTGTTTCTTGAATAAATTTTTCAATTAATTCTTGAGGGAAGCCATTTGGGTATGTTGTAAACGGTTTTGGTGAAACAAGTCCTGCGATTTCCCAATGACCTGTTGTTGTATCTTTGCCTTTAGATTTTTCAACCAGCGTTGCGACTGTTGCAGTCGGGTTTTCAGCTTTTTTAATTCCCTCAAAATCGCCCAAAAGCCCAATCCCCATTTTCTCCATATTAGGAACGTTAAGTCCGTTATTGAATTTGCACACATGCCCTAAAGTATTACACTCAGGAACATCGCCAAAATCACGACAATCAGGCATTGCACCTATTCCCATTGAATCAATAACCATAATAATCGCTCTTGTCATACTTTCTCCTTTTATTATTTTCTATATTAACATGTATTTTAGGCAAATGCAAAAAAATTACCGGTCATTTAGCAGCCGGTAATTATTTTCGGGGTAAATTTTGGATAGTGTTCAAAGAAACTTATTATTCTTTGATTTTGTCAAAAACTGTACGTTAATCTTAACTTTTGATTGATAATAACAAACAATTTTTGTTTTATACTAGCAAATTCTTATTGGTTTGTCAATAAAAAAATATAAAATTAAACTGTTATTATGTTGAACATTAAAAAAGAAATTCAAAAACTTCTTTTGGAAAATGGCGGTATATCAATGAGAAAACTCATAACCAGAATGCGAAATGACAATTATGATATACCAAAATCTTCGACTATGTCAGTACAATTGAACAATAAGCGTATAAGATTTGAAACCGTTCAGGAAATTGTTGATTATTTAGGTTACGAACTTATTATTCGTGAAAAAATTAAGTAAAATATCAAACTTAGTTTATTTACCCCTGTGTAGAATTTTTACTCTATTTATAGGCCAAAATACTGTAACTGCACGCCCTACGAATCTGTCTTTTTTTAATTTCCCCCAATAACGGCTGTCAAATGAACTTCCGCGATTGTCACCCATCATAAAGTAATCATCTTTTCCTAATTTAAAAGGTCCGCATTTCATAAGCTGTTCACTGCCTATAATTTTTGAATCTTTGTCTGTTGAACAATCGGGATATTCATAAACACTTTTTATGTAATCTTCTTCGTACTTTTCTCCGTTAATATACACATAAGCTGAACCGTCTTTTTCAGGTTTTATTTCTATTTCATCACCCGGAAGCCCGATTACACGTTTGATATATGCGATATCTTTACAAAAAATCCCTGTTAATCTTGATAGCAATGGTAAAGGTTTTCTTGAAAGTGTTGTTGACGGCGGATAAAATACCATGATATCTCCGCGCTGCGGTCCTGTATAAAATCTTGAAAATCTTTCAACGATTATTCTGTCACCTTCTATTAGTGTAGGTTTCATGGAACCTGACGGTATCCAGCGGATTTCGCCAACAAAAAATCTGATTATAATTACCATTACAAGTACAAAAACTATTGTTTCAATTATCTCACATAAAGCGGTTTCTTTATAAGCTCTGTATCTTTCTTCAAAATTGTCAAGTGAATTCTGTAGATTTTCAGGTAATTTTGATTTGAATTTAAGCCAATAAGCAGATCTTTTTTCTTTCATTCTCGATTGAAAATTGTTCCATTTTTCACTTATATTAAACATCTTTTAAAAGCTCCAAAAATTCATAAAGTGCAGTTTTAAATTTGTTATCCGGAAGTTGTTGAATTTGTTCTTTTGCACTTTGTACATAATTATTTAACAAAGTCTTTGTTTTTTCAATACCGGAATGATAGTTATCACTTTTATCTCCAAGAATTACCGGTGCGTTATAAATTCCTTCTTTAATATCATTTTTTATCGGCTTAGAATTATCTGATGATGTCATATTTGATATATCGTCTCTGATTTGGAATGCTACTCCTATATTTGTTGCCAATTGGCTTATTACTTCAATGTTATGGTAAGTTTTACTTAACATTATGCAGCCTGTGAGTGCGGTTTCAAAAAGATACGCAGTTTTATTTTTTGTTTTTTCAATATAATCTTCTATTGTTCCGATTTTAAATCTGTCAAAATTTTGGTTAATCTCTCCCAAACACATTTGCTTTATTGTTTTTGAAAAATTTTCAAGTAATTGTGTATTCCCTAAAAGTGCTAATTTTTCCATAGAAATTGCCAGAATATAATCGCCTGATATTACTGCAAGTTTGTTATCAAATTCGGCTGAAATTGTTTTGTGTCCTCGTCTTAATTTGCTTTCATCAATGATATCGTCATGAATTAGCGAGGCATTATGAACAAGTTCTACGACAGATAAAAATTCCAGTTGTTCATCTGATAAATCTTCTTCTAGAGCTTTTGAATACAGAATTGCCAAAACTGAACGTATCCGTTTTGAGGGTGATGTCAAAAATCCTTTTAATAGTGTATTTAAAGGTTCACGAGTATTAATTCTTTCAATCATTTTTTTTTCAATAATTGAAAGTTCATATTTCGCTAAATTTTTTATATTTTCATATCTGCTTTTAAAATTCATTATTTATTTTTTTTCATTTTTAGATAGTTTACTTTATCCCAGCTTAAATCAATATACTGAATGTTACTGTTTACTTCGGTAATTTGAGGCAAGATTGTATATATCCTTTTGATTCTTTCAAATACCGTACTGTCTAATGTTCCGAGTCGTATACTTGTTGTCTTAATTTTTACAAATACATCATTAGGATTGCGCATATCAATGTATTCGACTTTTTCACCCGAGTAATTCTCAACTTCTTTGACTATTTTTTCTATTTCACGAATTCTTTTTACGGTAATTTCTTTTTTCAATGTTTGCGGTTTTGTTAATATTTTTAAAATATCATCATTGTCTGCAAGATTCATATAATGTTTATTTGTAACAAGAACTCCGTCTGATGTGAAAAATGCAGCAGGTTTTGCTTTTAAATCAGTTTTAATAATCGCAATGGGAATTCTTTCACGTATAATTATTTGCAATCTTGCAGGAAAACCGTAACGCCTTACAAAAACATTTTTCATTACGGGAATTTGGTAAATTTCTCTTTTAATCGGTTTTACACTCATCATAAAAATTGGCTGATGAGGGACTTTTACATCTTTGAGAGCATTATATATTATGTAAGTCGGAACTATTTTATTGTTTAGAACTTCAATTTTACATTCGTTTGGTTTTGTAAAAGTATCTTGTGCTAAATACCAGCCGGGAAGGGTGAAAAATTCGTATGTAAGAAAAATAAGCAGTACCAAAAGTCCAAATTTTAAAAATGATTTTAAACGATTAACTTTTTTTCTCTTTTTTCTTATTTTGCGTTCTTTTTGCTTATGTCTGACAGAATGCTTCACCTGACTGAATTCGTCTTGTGAAGTTTCATTTTTTTTGTTGTTATAAATTCTGTCAAAATCTGACTCTTTCATTATTTATTAAGCCCTGCTCCGTTTAAAATAATCTGTACCAAATCATCATAACTTATGCCCATAACTTTTGATTGTGCCGGTAAATCGCTTGTATCTGTCATTCCGGGAGATGTATTAATCTCAATAACATAAGGAATTCCGTCATTCGATATCATAAAATCAACTCTGGAAACACCTCGGCAGCCTGTAATTTCGTGGGATTTAACCGCAATTTCTTTTGTCTTTTCGGTTAATTCTTTGCTAAGATTTGCCGGAAGTATAAAATCAGACATTCCCGGAGTATATTTTGCTTCAAAATCGTACCACTCGTTTTTAGGTCTTATTTCAAGAATTTCTGTTGCGAAGTTTTTACCGTCTTTTTCCAAAACTCCTACAGTTACAAAAACTCCATTGATAAATTCTTCAATTAAAACATCATCATTATATTTAATAGCGTCAGTGTATGCTTTTGGCAGTTCTTCGCGAGTGTTAACTTTTGTCATTCCAAAACTTGAGCCTTCCGAAACAGGTTTTGTGATAACAGGGAATTTCAAATCTTTTGTTTTTTCCATAACATCTTCGCCTTTGCGGACAAATGCTGATTTGGCAAGAGGGATATCTTTGCAGGTTGAAAGGATTCTTTTTGTGTATTCTTTGTTCATACAAACCGCAGAAGCCATAACCCCGCAGCCTGTATAAGGAATTTGAAGTATCTCCAAAAGTCCCTGAATACAGCCGTCCTCGCCGTATTTGCCATGCAAAGCGTTGTAAGCATAATCAAACTTACCCTCTTTTAGTTTATTTCCAATATTTTTATCTACTTCCACAAGTTCAGAATTTTTATATCCAAGGCGTTGAAGTGCGTTATAACAACCTTTGCCTGAACGTCTTGAAACTTCGGCTTCGGAGGACATGCCGCCGCATAAAACCGCTATTTTAGCATCTTTTGATATAGTATTTGACATAATTCGTTTTCCTTTTCAATATTTCCGCCCAAAAATCTTATTTCGGGTTCTAATTCGATATTATACTCTTTTTTTATCCCTTGGTGCATTTTATACATCAAACTTAATACATCAAATGAAGTTCCGCAGGAGTGATTCACTATAAAATTTGCATGATTTTCCCAAACTTTTACTCCGCCGAAACTCATTTGTTTTGCGCCAATACTGTCTAATAATCTTCCCGCACTGTCCCCTTTCGGATTTTTAAATATACTTCCGCAATTTGGCAGAGCAAGCGATGGCTGGTGAGATTTTCGGAAGGCTAAATTAGCTTCCATTTGTTTTTTTATTTCGTCGATTGGTTTTTTAACAAGTTCAAATTCTGCCTGCAATACTGTTAAATTTTCTCTTTGACAGCGTGATGTCCGATAATCGAATTTAAGTTCATCTTTTGTCAGTTTAAGAATTCCTTTTTGTTCGCAATAACAAGTTGCGCTAACCAAAGTGTCGCTTACCGATTGCGAATTTGCAGATGCGTTCATATAAACTTCTCCGCCGATTGAGCCGGGGAATCCTATCATAAATTCTAAGCCTGATAAACCTTTTTCGGCAACAGTTTGGGATAATTTCGGGCCTTTTACGCCGCAATCAACAACAACATGTGTTCCGTCAATTTTTATATTATCCATTTTTGTTGTTAAAATTATCTGCCCATCATATCCGTCAGATGAAATCAATGTATTTGAAAGGTTTCCAAAAACGGGAATATTTGGAATTTTTTGCAAAATTTGTACAAATTCATCAATAGTATTCGGAAAAAATACTTCTTTAATTTTCCCCCCGATTTTAAATGTCGTCAGGTTTTTTATATCAAAGTTTTTTTCACTCAACGGTTGTTTTCTCCTTATTTAAATTCAGAAGTTCCTTTCCGAGTTTTGTAATTGTACCTGCACCTAATCCTATTACAATATCGTTTGGCTTCAGGTCTTGGTACAATTCCTGAGCAACATTTTCAATACTTCCTGCTATATGACGGCAAGGTATGTCGGATTTTTCTTTAAACTCGTTTACAAATGCCTGTGAATTTATTCCGACAATTTCATCTTCTGATGCGGCATAGACATCAGTAACAACAAGTTTGTCAATTCCGTCAAAAGCTTCCATAAATTCATTCCACAAATTTTGCAGGCGAGAATATCTGTGCGGCTGAAAAACTGCAATAATTCGCTTATCTTTAAATGCACGCGAACAAGACAGGGTTGCTTTAATTTCTGTAGGGTGATGAGCATAATCGTCATACAGTTCTACTCCGTTAAACTCTCCGACTTTTTCAAATCTTCGTCCCATTCCCGTAAATGTGGCAAAATGATTGTTTACAAGAGTCATATCGACTTTTGCTATATGTAAACTTGCCCAGACCGCGAGTGAGTTATAAACATTATGCACACCTTTTAGCCATATTTTTAGATTTGTTTGAAATTCACCGTTATAAAAAATATCAAAAGTTGTATAATCTTCTCCATAAACAATATTTTTAGCGCAATAATCTGTATTTCCGCCAATTGAATATGTCATAAATTTTGCATTGTGTGCAAGTTCGTGAACAGAAAAGTATTTTACTAATCTTTTTACCCCTTCATTATCCATATTCGCTAAGATTATTCCATTTTCTCTCATATTAGAGATAAATGTTTCAAAGGTTTCTAAAATAGACTCAAGTCCGTTTTTGTAAAAATCCAAATGATCGGGTTCTAAATTGTTTACAACAACCAGATTTGGCGAGTACTTAACAATCGTTCCGTCGCTTTCATCAAGTTCAGCGATAAAATATTTTGCATGTGAACAATTTGCGTTTGTGTGAATTTCGGGAATAATTCCGCCTACTACATAAGATGGTTTTAATCCCGCTTTTTCCAAAACATAAGAGCAAAGTCCGGAAGTTGTGGTTTTTCCGTGAGTTCCGGAATATCCGATGAAATATTCTTCTCCTCTTGAAATTTCCGCAAGCAAATCAGAACGATGCCAAATCGGTAATCCGAGACGTTTTGCTTTTTGGATTTCAGGATTAAATTCTCTGATTGCAGTACTTGCAACAACTATACAATCGTCCGGAATATTATCCTCATTGTGTCCTATATAAACTTTTGCGCCTAATTCACGAACGCTTTTTACATATTTGCTGTCATTGATGTCAGAACCGGAAACTTCATAGCCGTTTTGCAGTAAATATTTTGCCAAACCGCTCATTCCGACTCCGCCTATTGCTATAAAATGATATTTCTTTTTCAATTTCTTATCCCTAACTATTTATACTATCTAACTTTTCTGATTATAGTACAAAATATTAATTGAGCTTTATTATTATCATTTTTTAACAATAAAAACAAAATAATATTTACCCCTACCAAGGTTAATCTTTTGGAATTGTCCAATTATTACGCTTGATATATTCGGCACAAGTATTTCCAAGCCACCCGCCAATACAATTGTTTTTTACTTGTTCATTACTCATTTCAAAGCCGTATGGTTTAATTCCGTTTTCATAATCCATATCAAGAACAAATATATCTCTGCCTAATCTGTTTGGACCTTGTCCGGCGTTTATATCTAAAAATATTTGATTGGTAATCCCTTGTCCAATATCATATAAAAACGCTTTTCTCAAGAGGCGGTTGCCGAGCTTGCAGGGGTTGGACAAAACCAGATTAGCGGAATAGAAAATGAACATTCAAATCCTAATCTTGAGACGATTATTAAAATTGCAGATGCTTTTGAGGTTAAAATTACCGATCTTTTTACCCCTTAACAGATTGCTAATTACCCCTCGTTGCTTTATAATTTTTGTATGAAGAAGTTTGATTTCTTTAATCAATATAGGGATCCGGTTATTATTGTAAAAGATTATGAGAATGTTGTTTTTAAGAACAATACTTTTCGTCGCGTTTTTAAATCATTTGGTGATATCAGAAAATTTGCTCATCAAATGAATTTTGAAATGTGTCCTATGGATAGCGAAAATGTTGATTTATGTTCCCCTGTTTTTCAGGCTATAACTTCAAAAGAAAATTTCTTTGCAAGAGTTTTTTACTCATATGCTAACGGTCAAACTATTTTCTACGATTTTACCGCCATAAAACGCGGAGCTTATACGATTATTTTTCTTGTTGATGTAAGTTCAGATGTACTTTTGAAAGATAATCAAAAAGAAAGAGAAGCTTTTCAAGATAAACTGATAAAACTCGAAGAAGAAAATGAAGAATTGCAAAAAATCAGGCTTAAAGCTCAATCACAGGCAATTAGAATTGCTTTGATTAACAAGGTTTCAAATATCATAAGAGAATCTATGGATATTTCTATGATTTTGAATTCTGCATTAAAAGAATTAGCTATAATGTTCGGTTGTTTTAAGGCTTATTATGCTTCATCAACAGAAAACAGGTTTCATGTAGTTGAAACTTTTGGTGAAAGTAGTTTTAAGAATTTTGATATTTCTTTTGATGCTTATGCTATGAAGCAATTGAAATCAAATAAAATTTCAATAAGTTATTCGCTATCCGAGTATTTGGAAGCCGAACCTTTTAAACAATCGGTATTAAGAATTATTGTTCCTGTTTTTCATATGCAAAAAATGATAGGAGTTTTGGTGCTTTTAAGTTACCAAAAAAGAGAACTTAATGAAGAAATTGAAATCCTTGATGCTGTTTCATCTCAACTTGGCAACGCAATAATAAGAGCCGAATTGTATCAAAAGAATGCTAAAAACGTCAGAGATTTGAAAAAAGCCCTTGATGAATTGAAAGAAACCCAGCTCCAATTGATAAATTCCGAGAAAATGGCCTCTTTAGGGCAATTAGTGGCAGGAGTTGCACATGAAATAAATACTCCTGTAGCTTCTATCAAATCTAACAATTCTATAATCTCCAAATTAATTTCAAAAATTGAACAAGATGATTTGCGAAATATGTTTGCAGAAATAAATTCAATAGATAGTGAAGCAATTCAAAGAATAAGCAACATTGTCGTTTCTTTGAAAAAGTTTGTCAGACTTGATGAATCAGAACTTCAAGAAGCCAACATCAATAAAGAAATTGATTTAACACTTGATTTAATACGCCACGAAACAAAAAATAAAATAGAGATAGAAAAGAATTATGGTGAAATACCCCCGGTAAAATGTTACCCGAATATGCTAAATCAGGTATTTACGAATATTTTAATAAATGCCTGTCAGGCTATAGAAGATTGTGGAAAAATAACTATTACAACCGAATACAAAGATAGTAAACTTATTGTAAAATTCAAGGATAACGGCAAAGGGATACCTAAGGAAAATTTAAATAAAATTTTTGCTGCCGGCTATACAACAAAAGGAGTAGGAGTTGGAACCGGATTAGGGCTTGCTATCAGTCAAAAAATAATAGATAAGCATAACGGTACTATCAAAGTATATAGTGATGTGGGTGTTGGAACCGAGTTTATTATTACTATCAATTGTGAGTAGCAAATAGTTAAGAAATATTAAAAATTTTTTCCTGATATAACTAAATTAAAATTATTTTTAGAAAAACAATTACAATAATTTTTATAATAATTTATAAAAAAGGGTTACAAAGAAGAAAAAATGTGTTATAATAGTAGTACAACACAATTAAGTGTCAGTATTACCCTTAATAGATTTCTGACAAACTTGTTAAGTAGTAGGAAACATCAAAAAATTTATGTATTGTAAACAAAAGTTAATATATGAAGAATAAAAAGGCAATAATTTTCTTGAGAAAAACTTTATAAAGAAGTAGGTGTGAAAATTATTGAAGTAGTGTCGGAGGAAACAGATGACAATTAGTGTGAACAGTAAGAAAAAACAAGTTAAAAAAACATTTGATGAGTTATTGGCTGATTTAAGAACAAGCAGTTCTGAAAAAGTCAGATACAACGCGGCTCGTGTTTTAGGTGAAATGGGTGATTCCAAAGCCGTTGATCCATTGATTGATGTTTTGAAAAACGATAAAAACGGTTCTGTTCGATTGTATGCAGCCAGAGCATTAGGTGAATTGGGTGATTCAAAAGCTACAGTTCATTTGATTGAATCATTGCGCGAAGATAGAAATGTTGATGTTCGTGTTCGTGCTGCTCGTGCATTAGGTCGTTTAGGCGGGGCTATCGTTGTTGAACCTCTTGTTGAATCTTTGAATGATGAAAACCCGCAAGTTTGTATCACTGCAACAGATGCTTTAATTGAAATTGGTGATGTTGCAACAGATGCTTTGATTGCTTCATTGGATCATGAAAAAGTTAATGTAAGATGTGATGCAACTCGTGCATTAGGTGAAATCGGTAATAAAAAAGCCGTTGATAAAATTATTAACATGCTTTATGACGAATGGGTTAACGTAAGAATTTATGCCGTAACTTCATTAGGTAAATTAAATGATATTAAAGCAGTTCCTGCGTTAATTGACGTTATGAAAAATCGTTCTGAAAACGAATTGGTTCGTGCAGGTGCAGCAGCAGCTTTAGGTGTACTTAGAGATCAAAGAGCATTATTGCCTCTAAGAGAATTGATTATGGAAGCTGATGAATTAGGTGAACTTGAAGATACAGCTTTGAAATCATTCAAGAAAATCATGGCAGCAAATTGGCAAGCAATTCCCGGAGCTACGGCTCAAAGAAAACCTGCCGGTACTGTATAAATAAAAACCCTGAAAGATTGATAAAAAACGACTCTATAAAGAGTCGTTTTTTATTGGAATTCTTCGAAAAAATTGTCTAATTTTATATTTAAAACTCTTGCTATTTTTAAAAATTGAAATATTGTCGGACATTTCAATCCCCGTTCGATATAACCTATATGAACTGCACTGCAGTCAACTTTTTCTGCCAGTTCCTCCTGAGTCATTTTATTTCGTATTCTTTCAATTTTCAAATTTAGTCCGTATTTAGACAAAAACTCATTCTTGTTCATTCCCACATTATATTTACTTGACAAAAACCTCTCCACAAACTATATTTATAAATTATAACTATAGTTATAAAAACTAAGAATTTTGTTTGATAATAAAATTAAAGTTAGGAGGTAAAATGGATTTAAATAAAAGTAAAAGGGGAAAATGTGGTTCCCTCGTCATTGCGAGCACGAACGACGGCGGATTTGCGGACGGACGGAGCAAAGCGAGTCCGGATAGCGAGAAAATTGAGCAAACTGCAACGAAGTTGCAATTGCGAAACTTTTCGAGCGTGGAGCAAATCCAAGACAGTGAGTG
>JAFUSQ010000075.1 GCA_017467605.1 bacterium
GTTAAGCTTAAAAATCTTGCTTGAGATGCACTCATTCCCATTTTTGTGTCCCTTTCATGGTTTTTCCTATTTATCTTGTCGGGTACTTCTATCCCTTTCTTTAATCTTTTTTACTCCTTTGTTACATTTCGTAATATTTATACAATATTAAATAATAATTAAGATTAGTCTCGAAATATTTATTTTTGAGTTAAAATAATATGAGATAGGAAAGGGAAAATTATGTGGGATTATTCTGAAAAAGTTATGGACCATTACAGGAATCCGAGAAATGTCGGAACTATTGATAATGCTGATGCTATAGGTTCTGCGGGTTCATTAACTTGCGGAGACCAACTGAAAATATATTTAAAAATTGATGAAAATAACGTTGTAACAGATGCGAAATTTCAAACATTTGGCTGCGGTTCTGCTGTTGCAAGTTCAAGCATCTTAACCGAAATGATTATCGGCAAAACAATTGACGAAGTTCGCAAAATTACCAACAAAGATATTGCTGATGAGCTTGGCGGATTGCCGCCTGAAAAAATGCACTGCTCTGTTATGGGTTATGAAGCTTTGGAAGATGCTTTGAAAAATTATAAAAAAGACGGTTACATTGCTTTAGACGAAATTAAAAACGAAGAAGCTAAAGAAAAAATGATTTGTACATGTTTCCAAGTAACAGAAAACATGATTTGGGAAGCAATTAAACTAAATGGGCTAAAAACAGTTGAAGAAGTTACAAATTACACCAAAGCCGGCGGAGCTTGCGGAAAATGTAAAGGTGCAATTCAAGACATCATAAACACTTACTATAACAAACAAAAAGCTGAAGAAAAATTAACCCCTACACAATGGATATTAAAGGTTAACAATGTTATAGAAACACAAATTTCACCGGAGCTTCAAAAAGACGGCGGAGATATTGAGCTTGTTGATATAAAAAACAGAACAATTTATGTAAGACTAAAAGGAAGATGTTCAGGGTGCAAAAATTCTACAATGACCCTTAAAAACTTTGCCGAAAAAATTTTGAAAGATTCGCTCGGTTCAGATATTACCCTTATTGAGGTGCAATAAAATGACAGAAAAACTTATATATTTAGATAACAACGCAACAACTAAAGTTGATGAAAAAGTATTAGAAGAAATGATGCCATACTTCAAGGAAGAATACGCAAATCCTTCTAGTATGTACGACTTTAGTAAAAAATCCTCTAAAGCCATTAAAGAAGCCAGAGGAAAAATTAAAGATTTTGTAAACGCAAATGACGAAAAAGAAATAATTTTCACATCTTGCGGTTCTGAATCAGCTAATACGGCTATTCGCGGAGTTTTAAACTACAACAAAAACAAAAAGCATATTATAACATCAAAAGTTGAACACCCTTGTGTATTAAATTTATATAAGTCATTAGAAAAACAAGGTTATAAAGTTGATTATATCGGAGTAAACTCAAACGGAGAACTTAATCTTGAAGAACTTGAGCAGGCAGTAAATGAAAATACAGCGCTGGTTTCCATTATGTGGGCAAACAACGAAACCGGTGTTTTAAACCCAATGGATAAAATTTCTGATATTATCAAAACAAAAAACAAAGATACAAAATTATTTGTTGATGCGGTTCAAGTTGCAGGGAAAATTCCAATAGATGTCCAAGCAAACGGTATTGATTTACTCGGAATTTCAGGACACAAATTTCACGCACCAAAAGGTATAGGTGCATTGTATGTAAACTCCAAAACAATGATTACCCCTCTAATTATCGGGGGACATCAGGAACGGGGGAAAAGAGCCGGCACAGAAAATGTTCCATACATTGCCGGTATAGGTAAAGCCGCTGAACTTGCTCAGGATAACCTCAAATACGAACTGACCGAAGTTAAACGTTTGAGAGACAAATTAGAATCTAATATTATCAATAAAATATACAATGCAAGACTCAATACAGGTGTCGCAAATAGAGTCCCAAACACCACAAATATAGGTTTTGAATATATTGAAGGAGAATTAATTCTTCTACATTTATCTGATTTGGGAATTTGCGCATCATCAGGTTCAGCCTGCACTTCAGGTTCACTCGAGCCAAGTCATGTACTAAGAGCTATGAATGTACCGTTTACGGCAATACATGGCAGTATTCGCTGGAGTCTAAGCAGATTTACAACAGAAGAAGAAATTGACTACGTTATTGAAAATTTGCCATCAATTATAGAAAAAGTAACATCTATTTCGCCATACCAAAAAGAACTCAAAGCTCTAAAAGCTCTTAAAAGTAAATAAATTGTAATGTAGAGTAGGAATCCTAATACTACCAAATATTACTTATACAAAGAACTCGTGCCGACGATATAACGGATGGAAGAGTTGGCGAAGTAGGATATTTATCCATACAGAGTCTCGCTCCAGTAGTAGAAAATGCAAGCACGCAATAAGTACCATGACAACTGCCTCCATATGAACATTCTATCAGATCTTTAGTAAAATAAAGGTGCGATGGTATAACATCTTTCATGAATATAAGCTGACCACTATCTGGTAAAAATGCACCAAGATCGGAACACTGAGCATTGGCATCACTCCAATTATAATAATAATCGGATAAAAGTTTTGCACACATGTTCCGGTGATATTTAAAACCACCAAAATCGACAGTATAAGTATAAGTTGTAAAACCTTCTTTACTGCATTTTTCATCTTTACAGGCAGGAACAGATTCATAAATTTCAGTAAATTCACAACATTTATTATCAGGAGATGAAATGGAAGTTGTTTTGGTTTGACAAC
>JAFUSQ010000047.1 GCA_017467605.1 bacterium
AAATCGTAAATGTCATTGCGAGGAGCAAAGCGACGAAGCAATCCAGTCGTTTTTGTACGAATTTTTCTGGATTGCCACGCACTCACTGTCGTTCGTGCTCGCAATGACGGGTTTGCCATTCTGAGGGCGATGTCCGACGAATCGCAACACTTTGCGACACTTGCAACTCGTCATTGCGAGGGAGGAACAAAGTTAATCTTCCCCGATGGGGGAAGTGGCACGAAGTGCCGATGGGGAACAGTTTGTTTGAACAAACAATCGCACCCCACCTAGCCTCCCCCTCCGGGGAGGAACCGTTAATACTCCCTCTCCCATTGGGAGAGGGCTGGGGTGAGGGGGCAATAAGTACAAGGTCGGCATTGCTATGCCGACAGTAAATTTACCCCTATTTTGCAGTATTCAAAAGGTATTTACCTGCGTTTGTTGCAGGTTCTACAACTCCGTCATGGAATACTACAGGAATTACATCACCGATATTTTTGTTACTTACAACACAAGGATTTTGCGGATCTAACGCTGCAGTTCCGTCAGCACAAGCTACTTCTTTATTCGGTAATGATGCCCCGTTTACATCAATAAATCCGATACATTGTTTTAGTCCTGGGGTAGTTATACCATTAGAATTTGTACCTCCTGTTTTGTTTAAAATAGTTGAATCTAATACGGAACTAATGTCCAACGTACAGGCACTTGGAGCTTGATAAAATCCAAACAATGCCCCATCAGGTAACAGGTATAGGAGATAATCACTTGCTATATCATTGTTGCTACGAACACTAAAACCGGAAAAAATTTTGTTTTTATAGTGCAGTGGAGTTGCATTTGTCTCACCCGAATAGCTTGAACCTTTAAGTGTTCCATTGAGTAAAGCGCACATTGATTTCTTTGACTCTGGATTGTCCGTCTTAATACAAGAGTCAGAACCATGTTCAGTTAACTCTATTGCTCCAAAATCCCAATCATATTGAGCTTGAGCCATGCGACCTGCTTGGTTGAGGGTTGATAGAGTTTTTTTGAATTGACTTCTGACTCTTTGACCTTGTGTATTTGCAATTAGTGTCGGTATTGTCATTGCCGCAACAACACCAATAATTCCCAATGTAATCAACACTTCTGCAAGTGTAAACCCATCATTTTTCTTTAGTTCAATTAATGACTTACGTAAAAATTTGTAATACTTCTTCATGTTTACCTCCATAAATATACATTAATTTTTATAAAAACTTAATCCATATTTCTATTATTACATGTATTTTTAATTAATTCAACCCATATTTTAATAAATAGGCTTTATTAATAAATATATGGTTAAAAACCGGTAACATGTAAGGTAAACAGAAGAAAGGTAAAGAATATGTTATATGATGATAAGAAATTTGTAGGGAATGTTATAAAATTAGCACGTAAAAAAGCCGGGTTAAGTCAGGAACAGTTAGCTGAAAAAGTTGGAATGACAGATAAAAATCTCAGCAACATTGAAAACGGGAAACAGTTTCCGCAGGTTAACAACTTTATCCGCCTTATGGAAGAATTAAATCTGACAATCGAAAATTTTGGAAGCCGAAAAACATTATTATCAGGGCAAACAGAACGACAAGAAACAGACAATGAATTATTAAAACTTATTTTAGCTTCAACAAAATCTCAACAAAATGCTTACCTTAAAATTTTATCAGTCATAAACGATTCTGTTACAGGTTACAAAGACTAATTTAATTCTATTTCCGCAATATACCTCGGACGAGCTTTAACTTCTCTATATACCTGTCCTATATATTCTCCGATTACCCCTAAACAAAATATCTGCAATCCTCCAAAGAAACATAACAAAATTATCATTGTCGCAGTCCCGTTTGGCGAATTATTAAATGCGACCTTTTCAAATACAGTCTCTAAGCCTATTAAAAATGCAAAAATCGCCATTAAAAAGCCCAAACCCGCAATTATTCTCAACGGAACAATGCTGAATGATGTAATTCCGTTCAATGCCAACCCCATAAGAGATTTTACATTAAATTTAGAACAACCTGCAAATCTCGGTTTTACATCAAAATTTACCATTGTAGTTTTTAATCCTAATTCAAAGAAAAATCCTCTCAAAAACAAGGCTTTTTCAGGATACATAGCCATCATATCAAGAGCTTTTTTACTTACTAATCTGTAATCCGAATGGTTTACTGGAATTTTTGCACCGAGTAAATTCATTAACTTATAAAACATTATTGCGGTAGTTTTTTTGAATATACTATCTGTTTTACGGTCATTGCGGACTCCTAAAACAATATCATAGCCCCTTACAAATTCATCAACAAATTTTTCAATGGCCAATTCGTCTTGCTGCAAATCAGCATCAATTGATACCACGCAGTCGCAACCGATATTTCTTACCCCTGTCAAGCCCGCAATTAAGGCCTTTTGATTACCATAATTACGTATAAATTTCAAAGCTTTTACCCGCTGAGGGAATTCTTTATGCAGATTAGAAATAATTTCCCAAGTTTTATCGGCAGAACCGTCATCTACAAGATAAATAAAACTATCGGAAGTAATTTTACCCTTACCGATAAGCATATCCAAAACTTCCAACAATCTTCTCACGGTTGAATCAACACACAATTCTTCATTAAAACACGGAATTGTTATTGCTAATTTTGGTATTTGCATTACTTCCCTCTTTCTACTAATATGTAACTATAATATATTAATGGCGGGGATTTGTAAATGATAAATAAAAAATTCATACTGAATGCTGATGATTTCGGATTGACTCAATATCACAACCAAGCTGTATTAGAAGGTTATAACAACGGATTTTTGACAAGTGCAAGTTTGTGTGCAAACGGATATGCTTATGAAAATGCCGTTCACGATATCCTTCCTGATTGTCCGAATTTAGGGATAGCAGCACACTTAAATATAATGGAAGGTAAGTCTTTAACCGATTGTCCCTTGCTTACCGATACCGAAGGTAACTTCAACAAAGGCTACGGCTATTTGATATTAAATCAAAAAAGACATTCGCTTTTATTACAAATTGAAGCTGAATTTAAAGCTCAAATCGAAAAAATTCAAAAAGATGTAAAAATTGACCACTTAGATTCACACGTTCACACCCACGCAATTCCTGAAATATTTAAAATTACTTGTAAATTAGCAAAAGAATACGGGATAAAATATGTAAGAACTCAATTTGAAGAATTATATTTTATTCCAAAACTTGAAAAACATTTGAATATTTCATATCCGATTAACCTAATAAAAATAGCACTTTTGCAGTATTACACAAAGAAAAACCGAAAAGTTATAGATGAATTTGAACTAAAAACAAACGACTTCATTATAGGTGTAGGTTATACGGGAATGATGGATTCTGATGCTATCGAATACGGACTTAAAGCACTTGATGAAGATTGCATTGCTGAAGCCCTTATTCACCCTTGCAAATATAATAATTCTACAAAAGATTCACACACAAGAGAATTTGCGATAACTCAAAACCTAACATTAAAGGATACTATTACAAGATTAGGTTTTGATATTACAAACTACAAGAATTTAGAATAATGAAAAATTTTCTAACATCTTTATTTTTAATAATAATTTGTATTATATTTTCCATTTTTACAGTTATTAATGGAAAATCTAAAACTGTTTTATCTGTTATAACGCCGACAAAAATATTAATAGATCTCGATAACAGTAAAACTCCGGATAATAATGAAGCCGTTTGTATACAAGATGTCGAAGCTTTTTCTCTTGAACCAAGCGAAGAATTTTTTGATAAATATTCTAAAAAATTTAACCTGACACTTAACGATATGATTAGTCTTGGGTATCTTGCTCAAGAATTTGCACAGAAAAACATAACAAATAAAAAAGTCAGCATAAATTTAACCCAAAATATAAATAAAGATTGTAAATTTGCAAAGGTTTATATTGATGGCGTTGATTACGGAGAAATCTTGGCAAATAGCGGATTCGGAATCGTAAATGGCGAAATCCCCGCAGAAAATAAATTCAAAACGAATTTAGAAAATGCCCGAAAACTTAATCTGGTGATTCTTAACCACCATTCGGGGAAATTTCATACTCTTGATTGTCCTTACGGAAAAGCTGCACACGATATGATTATAATCCCTAAAAAGCAGCTTCCCGAAAATGCAAAACCTTGCAAATTTTGTCATAACCAACAACCACAAAATAAGAAAAAATATAAACTTAAAAAAGATATAAATATCTATAATATTCCTCAAATTCCTCAACCGCCTTTGAACGTTATTGATGGCAATATTAGAGTTTATTTTACAGACTATACAAAAAATTTAGTCCCAAATAATCTCTGCAAAACAACAGTTTGTCAGGAATTCGTAAAACTCGTTGATAATACAAAAACTTCTATTGATATTGCGATTTACGGGTATGATGATATCCCTGCGATAACTCAAGCCCTGAAACAAGCTGTCGACAGAGGAGTAAAAATAAGGTTTGTATATGATGAAAATTATTATACAAATTATACTTATTACAAATCAAATAATTTGATTTCCGATTTATCTTCAGAATTTAGATCTGATAAAACTGCCTCTAAAACTCAAAGCAATATGCTTATGCATAACAAGTTTGTAATATTTGACGAGTCCATTGTTTATACAGGTTCGATGAATTTTTCTCGTCCGGGAATTTCTGCCTATGATGTGAATGATGTCGTTATAATTAATTCAAAGGAAATTTCAACGCTTTATCTTGCAGAATTTGAACAAATGCTTAACGGTAAATTCCATACCGCAAAAGAAAAATTAAACCTCAATAACAGATTTATCATCGGGAATTCCGAAATTGAAGTATATTTTTCTCCTAAAGATAAACCTACAAAAAGAATTATAGACTTGATAAATAATGCTAAAAGTTATATTTATCTTCCGACCTTCTTGATTACGCACGAAGAAATTACAAAAGCCCTAATAAATGCACAAAAAAGAGGAATTGATGTTCGGGTAATAATAGATGCAAATAGTACCTCAACTCGTAACACAAAACATAAAATCTTGCGCCGTAACGGAATTATGTTAAAAACCGAAAATTATGCCGGAAAATTGCACGCTAAAACTATAATTATTGATGACAATTATCTTATAACCGGTTCAATGAATTTCTCAAACAGCGGCGAAAATAAAAATGACGAAAATCTGCTAATTATTAAAAATCAAAACATTGCAAAAGCTCATAAAAATTTCTTTTTGTATTTGTGGACAATGATTCCTAATAAATATCTTAAACAAAATGCTAAACCTGAGGGTAAAGATTCGATAGGTTCTTGTTCGGACGGAATCGATAACAATTTTAACGGTCTTATTGATAAAGCTGAAGAATTTTGCAAATAAAATCAAGACGGGCGGAATTTAATAATTCCGCCCGATTATGTGTCACCCTGAACTGACTAGAAAATTAGTTGAGCTTGCGAAACGTAATTTTCTGTTCCTACTCGGTGTTTCAGGGTCTATCTATGCAATCAATGCTTCAACGATTTTTGCGTTAGTTTCTGATCTTCTTGTATTTAGTAAATATCTTTCTAATTCTGCTTGAATTTCTTTTTCTGTTACTGATGTATATTTTACTTCATCTAAGCTTTCAACGTATGCTGCTACTGTTACCATTTCATAATCATTTCTCATAATCTGTTCCCCTTAATATCAATTCCCTTACATTTATATAAAGTATTTTTTGATTTAAAAATTGCTTATTTTTTATCTACTTTGTATA
>JAFUSQ010000048.1 GCA_017467605.1 bacterium
GATTGTTTTGCTAATATTTATTATAAATATGAAAACAAAGATAAAAGTGTATACAACCCGGAATTTAAAGGAGCTTGCGGGAGTTTAAAAAACGGTTCAAGTATTTGTTTAACACCGCAAATTGGTGTTGGGGTAAATGCAATTCCCCCTAAAGTTCTGATAGATATCAACGGTAAAAAAGGACCGAATGTTTTAGGACAAGATCTTCGCACCTTCACCCTCAACTTAAAAACAAGGACTGCATTAAATACAACAACTCAGAAAGTTGAGACAACAGAAGCAAGTTATGAAATAAACAATACATTAAATTGTCAAAGAAACCCCCGAAGTTTATCTTGTTGTGAGTATCAGGGGATTACTGATTCTAACGCGAGTTACTGCTGTGATTATGATGAATTGCAGAATAGCGAGGCATGCTGCAGAATAGGAATAAATGATTCTAATAGCGGATATTGCTGTGCACAAGCTGAATTTGCTAATAGTGAAATTTGCTGTAATCACAGAGGTATTACCGGACCAGATGATATTTGTTGTAATTATACCAGCATAAAAGCTGCAAATTTTGCGAAGTGCGATTATTGTACCAATTTAGCAGGACAAAGAGGGGCTAATGTATCAGGTTTGGGTAATTATGCATATTCTTCCGAAGTTGGTGGTTGTATTTATAATATGGGTGGAGATTATAGAGGAATACATGTATTCTTAAACGGTCAATCTCCCGGTTCTGGAGGTCTGGTTGATGTATGTGGAGAACGTGGACTAATTAATCTTTCTTTAGCTGATATTCTTCAAATTGACAAATTAGATTTACCTTTATCGCTTAGTGATAATAAGGTTTGGAGTACACTTGAACACGGTTCAACTGTGTTAGATTCCGGTTGTCCGTATGTAGAGTTTGGAAAAGATTGGAGAAATTATGCATACACCGGTTGTGGTACATATCATACTGTATTATGTATATTAAAATAGAACACGTATAACAAATATATCAAAATAAATCGGTGAAAATGTACACTATTGCAACTTTCGAAATATTTCAATCACTATTCGCCTAACATTAGACTCATTTACGTTTCCGGAAGTTTTACGCAGAATTCGGTGCGAATATGTTCTTCGCTTGTTGCAATAATTTCTCCGCCATGAGCTTCGGCTATTTGTTGTGATAAATACAAACCAAGTCCTGTTCCGACTTTTCTTAATTTTTTCGCAGCAGAATAATATTTATTAAAAATCATTTTTAATTCGTCTTTTGGTATTCCTTGTCCGTAATCTATAACAGAAATTGTTATAAAACCGGGCTCTTTACCAAGTTCTATATCAATTGATTTTTCGGTATTACTGTGATCAATTGCATTTGAAATAAGATTTTTAATAACTCTCCTTAATTGCGTAGGATCAGCGATTATAGAAGGATTTTCTTTATCGGGTTCAAAATTTATACCGACTTTAATCTCATTAGCAAGAGGAGTCATTTCTTTAACTATTTGTTTTAGGAAATTGTTCAATACAATTTTTTCTTTAACAAGTTTTATTCCTTTTTCTTTCAATTTATATGTTTCAAGTAATATTTGAACAAGTTCTAACAGACTTGCATTTGATGATTTCATATTATCAAGAGCAAACTTCTGTTTTTCGGAAATTTCACCGAATTTATTTGCCAAAAATAAGTCAATCATATTAGATGCTGCAACAATTGGAACTTTCAAATCGTGAGTTAACGTTGCAACAAAATCTTCTTTTAAGGTTTCTATTTCTCTTTCTGTTGTTATATCTTTGATAATCAATACAAATCTTTTTTTATCAAGAGCGGATAAAGCTTGAGAACTTACTACAAAATTATTTGTCGGGGTATGTTTAATGAATATTTCCATATTATCTATTTTGTTAAGTTCTAAATTTTCATCTTCAACCGGCTGAATATATTCAAAAACATTCTTTCCGATAATATCTTTTCCGCGTTTAATTCCGAACCATTTTAGAATTTTTGGAGTAGCACGAAGAATATCAAATTTTTCGTTAATGATTAAAATCCCGTCAGAAAGAGAATTTATAACAGATTCAAGCAATTTATTCTGACGCATAAGTTCAGCTTGATATTCAATAATCATTTTTTCTCTGTCATTAAGAGTTTCTACCATTCTGTTAATACTATCGGTTACATTTTGATAAGTCGGGTGTTCTACTTTTTCAATTTTTGTAGATAAATTCCCATATCTTATTGAATCAACGGTTGTTGTAACTTTTCCTAAATAATCATTTATTTTTGACCAACGCTTATTGGTTTTTCTTGTTATAAAGAAAAGACAAATAAAAACAATTATTACGCATATGTTAATTATATAAAAATATGAAAACATTTATTACTTTTTAATTTCTATTTTACTCTTATGCCATGCTGAACTTGTTTTTAGCATCTGTATTTTAACATAGACACTGAAATAAATTCATAGTGACATTTTAAATAAAAGCTAATTTATTTTACAGATTATGTTATAATTATACCAAACAAAAAACTCTTTGTTAATAAATAAAAATTTTCGGAATTAAAAATGACAGAATTAAATCTTCCAAAAACAATAAAAATGGTAATTACGGATTTTGATGGTGTTGTAACCGACAATTGTGTATATGTAAATGAAGATTTCACCATGTCAAGAAAATTAAATTTTAAAGATGTTATGGCATTTTCCACATTGAAAAAGAACGGATTTGATATTGCCATAATCTCAGGAGAAAAAAATTCTGCAATTGAAATTCTTGCTAAAAAATTCCAAATAAAAGAAATTCATCAAGGAATTCGCATAAAAATTAACGTACTTAAATCGATTATTGAAAATTACAATCTTTCACAGGAAGATTATGTATATATAGGTGATGATGTAAATGATTTGGAATGTTTAAAATTTGCGAAATATAAAATTACCGTTCCTCATGCAGTTAATAAAGTTAAAGCAGTAGAAGGTATTCAAATTACTCAAAATGAAGCCGGAAATGGTGCATTCAGAGAGGTGGCAGATTGTTTAACAGATTAAAAAATGTATTTAATAAAATAAAAGATTTGAATGTTTCTGTTGATAATTACAAGCAAGATTCGATAATTCAATCATTGCCTACCGTTGCTTATGTTAACAAAGCTAAAAAACTTATCGAAGAAAAACAATTTGAAAAAGCTGAAACTTTATTGAAAGAAGCTTTAGATATTTCAACTCAAGATTCAAAAGTTTATAAATATCTTGGCAAAATATACGAAAGAAATTTTGATACTATAAATGCCATAGAAAACTACGAAAAGTCCGCACAACTTAACCCGCAGGATAAAGAAATATGGTTGAGACTTGGTATGTGTCAGTTAAATTTCAAACAATTTGAACAGGCTATTGAATCTTTTGAAAAAGCTAATAAAGTTACTCCAATGAATACTGATGTTTATACAGGCTGGGGAATGGCTTTGATGAGATTGAAAAAATACGCACTTGCAAGAGATAAATTTGTAACTGCATCTCAGATAAGTAAATATAATTTTACTGCAATTTTACTGTCTGCAATTATGGAAATTCGTCTTGGTGATTATGAATCTGCAGAAACAAAATTAGAATTTCTTGCAAAAGTTGCCCCAAATGAGAGCAGCACTTATGAATATGCTCACTTAAAACTTATTAAATCTGATTACAAAGAAGCAGAAAAATATGCAAAAAAATCGTTAGAAATAAATAAACAAATGCTTCCTGCATATTTTATTTTGGGAGAAATCTATTCACTCCAAAAAGATTATGAAAAAACAAACAAAACTTTTCAATCTGCAATTGACAATGACTTGGAAAATGAAACTTTGCATTTTGAATGGGGAAAAGCCTGTATAAGATTGTTTGATTTTGATTGTGCTAAAAATCATTTTGAAATTGCACTCAATAAAGATTCAAATTATATTGATGCTAAAATAGGTCTTGCATTGGTAAAATCTTTAGAAGGTGATTTTACTCTTTTAGATAAACTGAAAGAAAAAAACGGAAGTAATGTTTATATTCAGGAGGCAATCGGGTTAAAATATTTTTCACAAGGAAAATATGAAGATGCACTTGAAATGTTTAAGAAAGCCCTAAGAACAGATATTAAACAAACATATAATCTTCTACATATTGCACGATGCTATCAATATTTAAACAATAACGAAAAAATAAAAGAATATTTTGAAAAATTTATTCAGGAAAACCCTCAATATAAGACGGGACTATTAGAATACTCAAAATGGTTAATAAAGATTGCAGATTTTGCAGATGCGCAAAGAAAATTACGTAAAGTTGAAAAACTCGACAATGAGTGTATAGAAGCTTTAAATTTATTATTTTATACATCTTACATACTTGTCAAAGACAATGTTTGTGAATATAATGTGAAGGAAGCAATTTCAATTGCCGAAAAAATTAAAACCCTCGGAAATTTTGAATACGAAACCGAAAAAGAAGAACTTGAAAATATTTTAAAAAATATACAGGAAAATAAATAAATTGAAAAAGATAATAGTACAGAAGTTTGGCGGGACATCAGTTGCAGATACGGATAAGATAAAAAACGTTGCCAAAACAGTAATAAGAGAAAAAAATAACGGGAATGATGTAGTGGTAGTAGTTTCAGCAATGGGACATACGACAGATCATCTTGTAAAAATGGCTCGAGATGTTAATCCAAACCCCTCAGCTCGTGAAATGGATATGCTTTTATCAACAGGAGAATGTGTTTCAATAGCACTTCTAACAATGGCGATTCAAGCTCAAGGATATAAAGCAGTAAGTTTTAATGCCACACAAATCGGCATATTAACCGAAAACATTCACTCGAAAGCAAGAATTGTCGATATTAAAACCGAAAAATTAAAGAAAAATTTAGATGAAGGTAATATTATTGTTGTTGCAGGATTTCAAGGAGTAACAGAGGAAGGTGAAATTACCACACTTGGCAGAGGAGGTTCTGACACATCTGCAGTAGCACTTGCAGCAGCCTTAAACGCTGAAAGATGTGATATTTATACAGATGTCGAAGGTGTTTATACTACAGACCCAAGAGTTGTTCCAAATGCCTCAAGACTTGATATTATATCTTATGAAGAAATGCTTGAACTGGCTCATGCCGGAGCTAACGTTCTTCACCCTCGCAGTGTAGAAACCGCAAAACAATATGCAGTACCGCTAAGAGTACGAAGCAGTTTTAAACTTGATAATATGGGAACCTTAATTGTAGGAGTTGAAAAAATGGAAATAAATAAACCGGTTGCAGGAGTTGCTGCAGATTTATCACAAGTTAGAGTAGTTGTTTGCGATATTCCGGATACTCCGGGCGAAGCCGCAACATTGTTTGGATATCTTGCAAAAGAAAACATTTCCGTTGATATGATTATTCAATCTTACGCTCGAAAATCCTCAAATACAAACGATATTGCTTTTACAATTAATAAAGAAGATTTACCAAAAACAACGGAAATTCTTGAAAAAATCAGCGATAAACTTAATGCAGGGCGAGTAAATATTGATGATGACATTGCAAAAGTTTCAATAATCGGTGCAGGCATGATTGATAGACCCGGTATTGCTTCAACAATGTTCAAAACTCTTGCTGATAGCGGAATAAATATCCGTATGATTTCAACAAGTGAAATTAAAATCAGTTGTTTAATTAATAAAGAAGATGCACAAAAAGCAGTAAAAGCACTGCACGAAGTATTTAAACTCGAATCTGACGAAATTGCTGAAGTAAAAGGTACCCTGCCTGATGTTTAGGCTTGTTGATTTTTTATTGATTGAATAATAAAAGATTCTACGGTGCAAAATATTTCTTGTTATTCAGAAGGGTAAATATACGGACTTTTAAATTTGTTTTATTTAACTCCGTTGTAATCCCCTTCTTACATGTCATTGCGAGGAACGAGTGTAACGAGTGACGTCGCAATCCCATTCAAGACTTGCGGGGGATTACTACGTCCTCACTACGTTCGGACTCGTAATGACATGAGTGTCTCGTCATTGCGAGGGAGGAACGACCGAAGCAATCCAGTTGATATGTCACCCTGAATTTAGTTCAGGGTCTATATTTAAATAGATGCTGAATCACCGAGTAGGAACAGAAAATTACGTTTCGTAAGCTCAACTAATTTTCTAGTCAGTTCGGAATGACAATTACTCTTGCCCTTACGGGTCAAGACCCCTCCTTGAATTTCTAACATTCGTAAACTCGTGCTGAAATTCTTCCCTCCCCAGTTGGGGAGGCTCAGTAAAACAAAAAATTTTAACTTTCCCTCTCCCACAGTATCTATTTGGTGGGAGAGGGTGCCTGTAAGGCAGGTGAGGGAACGGGCGGGGTGTATACATTTATCCCCATTATTGCGAGAACGAAGCCCGAAGAATCTCATAATTTCCCTTACATGATCATTCCACTTCGGTACTTCGCACCGCTCCCCACATTTGAGCAGATTAATTTTAATTAAATTCATTTTTATCTCCTTTTTGAAATTATCTATTTCAGTAAGATATTTCTCTTAAAAATAAATATTTAATATTACATTTTTAAAATTTATACTACTGCAATGATACTTTATCATGAAAAACTAATCATTCAATAGGGTTAATCAAGAAGTCGAATGAATGTATGATAACTCTGGAACAGGATATATTTAATGAAAACAACAAAACAGTTATTAGCATTACGTTTAAAAGAATTAAGAAAAAGCAGAGGATTAACTCAAGAAAAACTTGCTGAAATGATAGGAAGGGATACAAAACATATTTCAAAACTTGAAATAGCCGGTTCTTATCCGTCGATAGAGACTTTGGAAAGAATTGCAGCTGCACTTAATGTTGAATTAAAAGATATATTTAATTTTGATGGTTTTAAAGATAAAAATTATATAATAAATGAATTTGAAAAATTATTAAAATATTCTGATGAAAATTATTTAAAAACTTTGTATAAAATTCACAAAGAATTGATAAATTAGCAAACATACATTATAATATTAATATGTGTTGTAATGAAAGAGTAAGGTTTTATGAAATCAGTTAAAGAGTTATCTACCGAATCTAAAATTCAAGACAAATTAAAAAAACACCCCATATGTTTGGAATTGGTAAAATATTTATTTGCCGATGAAGAATTGCAAGAAATGCAAGAATATGCAAATAACGTTTCTATAAGGCGTCTTGGTTATAATGATCACGGACCTGTTCATATGAGACAGGTAGTCGGCAATGCTATAAAAATGCTCAATATTCTTCATGAATGTTGTATTCCGACGTCATTAGAACAGGAAGAAATGGGATCTTTTGAAGATAGTATGTGTGCAGTTATTCTTGCAGGTTTAATGCATGATTTGGGTATGGCTATAGGCAGACAAGGACATGAAGAAATGTCTGCATTACTTGCTCAACCTATTATTGATAGAGCACTAAAACATATTCTGCCTGATGATTTACATAGGCGTGTAATAATTAAATCAATGGCAACAGAAGCTATAATCGGACATATGTCATCAAGAAAAATTCACTCTATAGAAGCAGGAATAATTTTAATTGCAGATGGTTGTGATATGACAAAAGGTCGAGCACGAATTCCTATGTCAATCAATACAATTCCAAGAATTGGAGATATTCATAAATATTCTGCAAATGCTATTAATAGAATTTCTATTAAAACAGGTGAAAGAAAACCTATAAAAATAGATATAGAAATGTCAGGAGATGTCGGATTTTTCCAAATTGAAGAAGTATTACTTGAAAAAATAAATGCAAGTCCTGCAAAAAAATATGTTGAATTATACGCAGGAGTTTCAGGACAAGACAAAAAATGTTATCTATAACCAAATAACGGGCATACTAAATTTATTGCGTAAATATAATTATAATTTCTTTTTTAAGATGTTATAATATTCTTAAAAACAGGAGTTTATAAAATGCCATTTGAATTTATACCACAAAAAATAGAGGACGTTATTTTAGTAAAACCAAAGATTTATGAAGATAACAGAGGATTTTTTATGGAAAGTTATAAAAAATCGGAATTCTTTGCTAATGGTATAAAAATTGAATTCAAACAGGATAATTACTCAAAATCGGCAGCACATGTTTTAAGGGGGCTTCATTATCAAGAAAAACCTTATGAACAAGCTAAATTAGTAAGGTGTATAAAAGGTAGAATTTATGATATTGCAGTAGATATAAGACTTTCATCAAAAACTTTTGGGCAATATGTAAAAGTGGAACTTTCAGAAGAAAATAAACAAATGCTTTTTATTCCTGAAGGTTTTGCTCATGGATTTGTTGTTTTATCTGACGAGGCTGAACTTTTGTACAAAACAAGCAACGAATTTGTACCAAATGCAGACAGAGGAATTTTATGGTCTGATAAAGATTTGAATATTGATTGGGAAATAAATTTTGAACCTGTTTTATCAGATAAAGATAATAATCAACAAAATTTTAAGGAATTAGTAAGAAGGGTGAAAAAATGACAACAATACTTGTTACAGGTGGTGCAGGATTTATCGGAAGTTGTTTTATAAGACATGAATTAAAAAAACACCCCGATTATAAAATTATAAATTTAGATGCTTTGACGTATTGCGGAAATATTGAAAATCTTAAAGATGTTGAACATAATAAAAACTATACATTTATACATGGAAATATTTGTGACAAAAATTTAGTTCGTGATTTGATAAAAGAATCTGACTACATAATAAATTTTGCAGCAGAATCTCATGTTGACAATTCTATCAAAAATCCTGAAATATTCATTGAAACAAACGTAAAAGGAACATTAAATCTTCTTCAAGCTTCCAAAGAATTGGGAATTGAAAGATTTTTACAAATTTCAACAGATGAAGTTTACGGAACACTTGGAGAAAACGGATATTTCTACGAAACAACTCCTCTTGCACCAAATTCACCTTATTCAGCATCAAAAGCAAGTGCAGATATGCTTGTCAGAGCATATAGGGAAACTTACGGATTACCGACATTAAATACTCGCTGCTCAAACAACTACGGACCTTATCAATATCCCGAAAAATTGATTCCGTTTTTTATCTCAAAAATTTTAAAAGGTGAAAAAGTTCCCGTATATGGAGACGGATTAAATGTCCGTGACTGGTTATATGTCTATGATCATTGTGAAGCCATTGATGTTGTTCTTCATCAGGGAAAAATCGGAGAAGTGTATAATATAGGCGGACATAACGAAAAAACTAACATTGAAATTACTCGTATTATTTTAGATGCTATGGGTAAAGATGAAAATTCTATTGAATATGTTAAAGACAGATTAGGCCATGACAAACGATATGCAATATCAAATGATAAAATAACAAAAGAACTTGATTGGAAACCCTCAATCACTTTTGAAAAAGGCATAAAAATAACTATTGATTGGTATCTTAATAATCAGAATTGGATAAAATCAATAGAAAATAAAAAATCAGGAGTAAAAATATAATATGACCAAAATTCTTGTTACAGGAGCAAAAGGAATGCTGGGACAAGATTTGTGCCCTATATTAGAAAATCATAAATATGACGTTTTTAAAACTGATATCGATAATTTAGATATTACAAATTTCATAAATATTGATAAAGTTTTTAACAAAATAAAACCTGACATTGTAATTCATTGCGCAGGTTATACAAATGTAGATAAAGCTGAAGAAAATATTGAAATTGCAAGATTAATTAATTCTTTCGGAACCGAAAACATTGCAAAAGCTTGTAAAAAATTTGATGCTGTTTTGATTTATATATCAACCGATTACGTCTTTGACGGAGAGAAAACAAGTCCTTATAAACCGCTTGATAAGCCATCTCCATTGAATAATTACGGTTTGACGAAATTTGAAGGGGAACAAGCAGTAAAAAATAATTTAGAAAAATATTACATTTGCAGAACAAGCTGGCTATACGGACAATATGGGAAAAATTTTGTCGATACAATGATTTCTCTTGCAAATAAACCGGAAATAAAAGTTGTTGATGATCAAATCGGCTGTCCGACTTGGACTGTTGAATTATCAAATGCAATAATAAAAATTATTAATTCAAAACAACCATACGGAATATACCACATTTGCGGAGGCGGAAGTACGTCTTGGTATGGATTTGCAAAAGAAATTTTTAATCAGGCAGGCATAACTGCAAATTTAAAACCCTGTTCAACAAAAGAATTTGCAAGACCTGCCAAGAGACCCTCATATTCAGTAATGGAAAATAACGGCATTTGCAAAGATTGGAAAGAAGCATTAAAATGTTATATAAAATCAAGAATCGAGGTATAAAATGAAAGGTATCGTACTTGCAGGAGGAACAGGAACAAGACTTTATCCGAGCACAATTGGAGTCTCAAAGCAATTGTTACCTATATATGATAAACCAATGATTTATTATCCTATATCAGTTCTTATGCTTGCAGGAATAAAAGATATTTTAATAATATCAACTCCTTTAGATTTACCGCATTTTAAAAAATTACTCGGCTCGGGGAAACAATTCGGATTAAATTTTAATTATGCGCAACAACCTTCTCCTGATGGTCTTGCACAAGCATTTATTTTAG
This sequence comes from bacterium, assembly GCA_017467605.1. GTDB lineage: Bacteria > Cyanobacteriota > Vampirovibrionia > Gastranaerophilales > Gastranaerophilaceae > Zag111. The sequence continues at coordinate 10,588 of JAFUSQ010000048.1, forward strand.
GCGAAGACTTTATTGGAAATGATTCTGTTGCACTTGTACTTGGAGATAATATATTTTATGGGGCTGGTTTTTCTGCCATGCTTAAAAATGCGGTAAATATAGCAGAAACAAAAGGAGAAGCAACTATATTCGGTTATCCTGTAAAAAATCCGGAAAGATTTGGGGTAGTAGAATTAGATGAAAATTATAAAGCAAAATCAATAGAAGAAAAACCTCAAAAACCAAAATCAAATTATGCCGTTACAGGTTTGTATTTTTACGATAATAATGTAATTGAATATGCTAAAAATTTGAAACCTTCTGCTCGAGGAGAATTAGAAATTACTGACATAAATAGAATTTATTTGAAAGAAAATAAATTAAATGTAGAATTATTTGGTCGAGGATTTGCATGGCTTGATACAGGAACTCATCGTTCGCTTTTGCAAGCAGGTCAATATGTACAAACAATTGAAGAAAATCAAGGTATAAAAATTGCTTGTCTTGAAGAAATTGCGTACAGAATGGGATTTCTAACAAAGGAACAAATCATAACAACTGCAAATAAATATAAACAAAATGAATATTATTCTTATGTGAAAAATTTAAAATAATTCTTTTATTTATATATAAAGTCTTTCATTCTTATGGGATTTGAAACTGTTGTTTGCAATTTTTTCATTTTTTCATTTACTCCGGCATCTTTTTCAACATCATGTCTAATCATTTTGTTTATCAAATATGGGATACCAAATCCCATACAAGCACTCAACATTGCAAGATTTATCCAATATAATGCCGCACCGATTTTTTTATCTCTCGGATTTAAATCTCTCAATCGTTTTGTCGGGGGAATAAGTTTATTTAAGAACGATTTTTCAACATCTTTATTTATCAAATCAGTTTTTAAATATTTGTCTGAAAGTCTGCCTAAAATACTACCGATAAGAATATCACCGCCAAAATATGCTATTGTTGATGCCGTACTTCTAATTGATGTATCTTTCATTTCAGTTTGATTACGAGAGGCGAGAACTAACCCCGAATACATTGCACAAGCACTCATAAAAAACGGCAGACGACTCATAAATATTCCGTCAGTATAATCAAATTTAGAAGCAATTTTTTTCATATAATTATTGAATTTAGTTGCATTTTGTGAGGTTAAACCTTTTTTGAGCAGTAGAGGACTTGCAGTTAATATTGCTAAAATTCCGAGCCAAATTGCTTTTCTTAAAGGTTCTTTCTTCTTAAAATTTTCTGCACGTTTTTCAACTGTATCTTTGTCTGCCATTGAGAACTCTGCTGAAAAACCGTCTTGATTAGTTTTTCGTTTGGTTTGCCAATTATTGAAAAATCCTACACAACCGATAGATGCAGCAGTAAATAATAAATCAAATGCCAAAACCGAATTTTTAGTATTTATAAGTTTCTTTCTTAATACCTCATAATCACCGCCTACTTTGTCTAATATTGGTTTATAGTCTGTTTTCAGTTTTTTAGATAAAAGTTCAACACCTTTTTTAGTTTCTTGGGCATTGACTAAATATTTATTTGAAAGTTGAATGAGGTTAGCATCTTTTGCAGTAAAACTTTTAGTCAATTTAGCAATATATTTCATTCCAAGCCTGTTAGTCAGAGGCAAGGTAACAAGTGGCGAAAGATAACCAAGTATAAAACTGAATGAAGCTTTATTAAACTTTTCTCTACGTTCTTGACCATTATTTGCCATAATAATTTGAGGAGCATCAAGAGCCGTAACATCTAAAAAAGCTTTTCCTAATAAAACTCTTTCATCAAGATATGCTGCCAAACCTATAATGGGATTACCTTCAAAATTTGGCTTGTTGCTTCTCTTATTATCAATATTTGCACTATTACAAAATCGGCTAATCCTCATACAAAGTATTAAAACCCGTAAAAATTAATTTTGCTATTTAAAGGTTAATTTATAACTCCATAAACATAACCTTTTAGTTTGACTTTAAATATGTCAAAATTTGCTCCATGTCCAAATTTTAATATTAAAAATAAATCTTATAATAATCTCTTTATTGATAATGTGGAGACGGTGGGAGTCGAACCCACGTCCAAAATGGATCAAAATAAATATCTACGTGTGTATTTACTTATTTTCTCGATTAACTCAGGAAAGTAACTCAAACCCGATAAGTTAATCCTAGGTTTTATTTAAAGGAAACTCCAAACCTTACAAAGTTATCTTGATACGCATACTTTGTATCAGCGTACTGCGTCTTGCATAATTGCCCTGTAAAACCGGCAAGCTGGGCTCTACAAGGAGCTATACCATCAAAGGATTAAGCAGCGATAGCAGAAATTCTGTCAGCACCGAATTTACCTTCGATTACGTTTCCATTGTTAGCATTTAATTTGTTTTGCCCGTTGATAACGGAGAACAGCTCTCCGACACGCAACCTATTTTCACCAAACATTCCGTCAAATCCAAAACGTCCCCATATATTAATTATGGCTAATGGTGTTGTTAATGTACCGTTCCAACATTATATATACTTTTTTTAACTTTTTCAACCCCAATTTTATTTTTATTAATAATAAATATTACGAAATGTAACAAAGGAGTAAAAAAGATTAAAGAAAGGGATAGAAGTACCCGACAAGATAAATAGGAAAAACCATGAAAGGGACACAAAAATGGGAATGAGTGCATCTCAAGCAAGATTTTTAAGCTTAAC
>JAFUSQ010000049.1 GCA_017467605.1 bacterium
CAACTTTATTTTAGGACAAACAGCAATTATTTGCTGCGTCTTGCTTTTTTATACTATTTTTTTACGGGACAGTAGTGCCAACCGGGGAGGGAAGAATTTCAACACGAGTTTACGAGTGTTAGAAATTCAAGGAGGGGTCTCTACCCGCTAGGGTAAAATTCTTGTCTGCCCCCTTACCCGCCTTACAGGCACCCTCTCCCACTAGGGGCGAGGGTGTAGTGCATTCCTCTCCGGAGGTGGAGTTGCTAGCAAGTTTTGCAAAATTTAGCCACTCTTTACTGTAACAGTTTATCTGCTAATTCGGTTTCAAGTGTTCCGTTGAGGGCTTTGCTTACTTTTTGCAGTTTTTGAGCAATTATTTCCATGTTATCTGTCCAAACAAAGTTGTCAGAAACATATTTTTCAGCTTTGTTAAAATCGCCGTCAATTTGAATTCTTATAATTTCTGATAACATTTCCTTTGCAATCGGAACGACTTTATCAATATTTACATGAATTTTTCCGTCTATTAATTCGTATGCACCTCTATCTGCAAAATATTTGTTTTGCATAACCGTACGCACTCTGTGTGCTTGGGACATAGTTGGTTTTGATTTCAAGAAATTATCAGCAATTGTTGTAACTATAATTTGCAATCTTTGTTCTTGAGTATACATACCGAGTTCTGTTAGTAAATCGACAAATGCCAAAGCTCCCATATCAGCTTTGTTTTCTTCAATAATATTGCGGTATTTACCAAGTTTTTCGTTTCCTTCTTTTGGTCCGAGAGAATGAGCATTTTCGTGTCCTATCGTAAACCAGTGGTCGGCTTCATCAAGATAATATTTGTGCTGTTCTTTATCCAAAATTGCATCAAGTCTTTCTTGAAGTTTTTTCTTATCGCTTATAAAACGAATTTGTCTGTGGTAGACATTTCTTCTTCCGCCACCAATTGCCAAAGACAATTTATCAGAATTTGGTAAATTTTCTGCAAGAGTAATACCTCCTCTGTATTCTCCGACATCTCCAGATGCCATTACCATATCGACATCAACCATTGTTTGAGAAATTCCTTCTTCATCAAGAGATGAGTCATTTTCGTCAGTTTTTATGGTTTGTTCGTACTCATCAGCATAAGGCATATTTTTTGCTAAAACAGGAAGATATTTTTTTATTGCCATAAGAGCTTCTGTACCTTTTTTATTTATTATTCCTACTCTACCCCCTAAAAAGTCCTTAGGAATAGGTGAAATATTGTGTTCTTCCAACAATTTTGAGAGTTCTTCATTTTCAACGATTGTTCCTGTCATTTCGTCTTCGTAATTTTCTCTGGTAATAGTAAACTCTAAAGGAGTATCTTGAAGTGATGCCCATTTTTTATCAGCATAAGCATCAAGCATAGGGTCAGCAACTCTTAGAGCTTTTGCCTGTAATCTTAAATATTCATTAAAATCTGCATTTGTTGAAACATCAGAGGCTTTTTCAAGCTCATCAGCCATTTTTGCAAAATCTTCGCTAAAATAGTCAATGTAGTCTATTCCTGCCAAATCTTCGGCCGCTCTGATTACTATTGAGCGTTGAGTTAAAATATTTCTAACTTCATCAACTTTTCCATCTTTCAACATTCTAATTAGAACTGCGTGAAATTCTTCTTTTGACAAATCTTCCGGATAAACACCTTTTCCAAGTTTTTGATCAATACCTTTTATAAGTCTTATGGGGTTTGACATTGTATCTATTGCATTCACCCCTTTTTGGGCATCAAACAAAATTTTCGTTAATTTAGCTTGTTTGTTTCCTTTTTTAGCTTCTTCTTCAAGAAATTCTTTTACTTCAAGATTGTGTTTGCAATCGATTTGCATATTAATTTTTTCTAAAATTTGAGCAGCATTGCATAAATGTTTTAAAGCTTTTTTATCCCCTTCTGCGAGATTTAAATATTCCGGGGCATCAGATTTTAAAAACTTTTTAGTTATCAAATAATCTTTGTGTGTTCTCTTTTCAAGTTCTTCCATAGAAAGATTGAATTCAAATTTTTGCATATAAAACTCTCCTATTTAATTACTTTTTCTATAGCCTAGCACAAAGATTTCATTAAAAAAACTAACTGTGTTATAATTTATCTATGAAAAATTGGAGGCGGATTATAGGATATCTTTGCTTAGTAGTGATAGCAATAAGTATGCTCTATCCTTTTTTTGCAATGATAAATCTGTCTTTTGTTCCTAATGGAGAAATATTTAATCAGGGTGGGGGTAAATTATTATATTCGCCATTGACTGTGAATAATTATTCCAGTGTATTTGAAAAAATCCCTCTTTGGAAATATTTCATAAACAGTTTGTTTGTTGCTGTTTTAACCACAATCGGACAGGTAATAATTTCAGCACTTGCAGGGTATGCTTTTGCCAGAATGACATTTAAATATAGAGATGCTTTATTTTTGTTAATTCTTATAACAATGCTTGTTCCGCCTCAGGTTAATATTATTCCGTTGTTTTTTTTAATGCGTCAGTTCCATTGGATAAATACATATCAAGCTTTAATTTTGCCGGGGCTTTTTGGCGGATTTGGAATCTTTTTAATGCGCCAATACTTTTTAGGACTTCCGAAAGATTTGGAAGAATCTGCAAAAATTGACGGCTGCAATATTTTTACAACGTTTTTTAAAATTGCACTGCCACTTGCAACTCCGGCTATTGCGACTTTAGCGATATTTACTTTCGTTTCAAGCTGGAACAGTTTTATGTGGCCGTTAATAGTTACAAATACTGAATCAATGCGAACATTACCTGTCGGATTGGCGATATTTAAGGGCAGTTTCAGAGAAATTACTTTATGGGGAGATTTACTGGCTTGCTCTGTAATATGTACAATTCCTGTTGTCGGAGTATTTTTGCTTGGTAAAAAATATTTTATTAACGACATTCTTCAAGGCGGAGTGAAAGAATAGGGTTAAGTATTTACCCCTTCAATTTTTATCAAATCTTAAAGTATACCCCAAAATTTCTCCGATAATTTTTGCTTCTTTGTAGTGTAAATTTTCTCGATATAACTTTTGAGAAAGCATAGGACTTGAATAAACTCTGCCTGTCCTTCTTGTCATTTCAGCTGCTAAATCTTTAAGAGTCCAACTTGATTGAACAAGCAATGTTTTAATATCTTCCTTAACGCCCATATTAATATCTTGACAGATTATTAACAGAATGTTAATATCTAGTCATAATGTTAATTTATTAACATTATGACTAGATAGAATTAATAATTTTTTACAGAAAGGAAGGATTTATGAAAACTAATTTTAAAAAGGGGTTCACCCTTGCAGAGGTGCTAATAACCCTCGGTGTAATCGGCGTAGTTGCAGCAATGACAATTCCGGGGTTGATGAATACATATAAGAAAAAGCAATATTATACACAATTTATGAAAGCAAGAAGTGTAATTGAAAATACACTTAGAATGTATGCGAATGACAACGATTGCGAAATAGCAGACGGAAGTTGTGATTTTACAAAATCAGAAAATGTCGAAAAACTCGGCAGATATTTTAAAGGAATTCAATATATAACAAGAGATAACTGTACAAAACTTCTCTCCGGTTATGACAAAATGCCGATAAAAAGTTATGATAAACAACCTATTGATGAATCTTGGAATTTGGAGTCTATTTGTGGCGAAGGTTTGAGCTTATCAAATGAATGGGGATTTACAACTATAGATGGAATGTCTTTATTTTTTAATGCTGACGAGGGTTATGGTAATGGAGATTTGGTAGATGTGAACGGAGCGGATTCAGCTCCAAATACATATGGACGTGATATTTTTGTATTTTATACGCATGTTGGTGTAGAAGATGACTTTTGCAATTCAATCTGGGGAATGTCTAAAGCTTGCAAAGAAAAAAATAACCTTAATTGGGGTGCCGATTGCTATAATGGAAACTTTAGTTCAGACTGCGGGGCTCGTTTAATCGAAGAAGGCAAGATGAATTATTAATATTCAATACCTTTTCTGGCTGCAATTCCCGTATCCCAGTAGTGCTTAACTGGATCAATTTTTGACACCAAATGCGCAATCTCGACTATTTTCGGGTGCGCATTTCGGCCTGTCAATACTATTTCCATTGCTTCAGGCTTATTTTTTAATACTTCAACAACTTCATCAACATCTAATATTCCCATATCTATTGCTATATTTGCTTCATCAAGAATAATCAGTTGATATTCGTCATTTTGTATGGCATTTTTAGCAAGTTCCCAACCCTTGCTTATTTCTAATTCGTCATTTTCATTGCAGTTATTTCGGTAAATGACCCTGTCTAAACCGGCTTGAACAATTTTCAAGTTGTTTGAAATAGAAGTAGATAATTCGCGAAAAGAATTCAATTCTCCGTAATCATTTCCACCTTTGGTAAACATAATAATCAAGACTTTCCAATTCCGTCCTAATGCCCGCATTGCAAGCCCTAAAGATGCGGTCGTTTTTCCTTTGCCGTTTCCTGTGTAAACTTGAATATAGCCATGTTGGGCCCAATTTGGATTAATTAAATTTTTATCTAAATCTTCTGTCATTTTCTTTGGTTTTATTATATATTAAAAAAATGGATATAAAGCAACAACTTCGTTCTAAAGCTAAAACATTACGCAAAACTTTGGATTTAGAAAAAATTTCAAAAAAACTGGTAAAACTTATTCAATCTGATGAATTATATAAAAATGCCGAAAATGTAATGCTGTTTTATCCCACAAAATTTGAAGTAAATTTACTTGATTTATTGCAAGATGATAAAAATTTTTATTTGCCAAGGGTTTGTACCCTCTCTCTTTGTGAGAGGGAGCCGTTGTTATTGAGCGATGAAAGTCGCGAAATTTACAACGGCGGGAGAGGGTTTATAGAGGTTTGTCCGTACAAAATCGGCGACGAATTGATAAAGTCTGAATTGAATATTGTAGAACCTGTTTCAAAACCTGTTAAGCCAAATATATTAGATCTTGTTATTGTACCTGCACTTATGACAGATAAATCAGGATATAGACTAGGCTATGGCGGAGGTTTCTATGACAGATTTTTAACGAACGTTAAATTTAAAACAATTTGTCCGATACCAAAAGAACTTTTTGTTGAAAATCTTCCGCACGAAAAACATGATATTAAAATGAATAAAATTATAATTTATTGAATTAAAGTCGGCGGGTTCATCAAGTGATGAACCCGCCGACTGCTTTTGGGTTAGTTAGTTTTTATTATAGGGTTAAATTTATTTACTTAAGCTGAGAAAGTATATCTCGGAGCCATTTCTTTTATTCCGGCATCACGAGCCTGTCTAGCTGCTTGAAGTTCTTGTTCTACTGATTTTCCTAAAGCTTCAAGTTTTTCCTTTTCTTGAGCTATTCTTTGTTCTTCAAGCTTAAGATTTTTGGTTTCTACCATCATTGCACGGTCTCTGCCCTGTTGATACAATGATCTCATAATATATTGCTGCATCATTTGCTGTTGTTGAGCATCTTGAGCCTGACCCATTTGATTCATATAGAACTGAGTCATTGCCGGTGCATTTTGCTGCATATACTGCAGTGAACTGTTGTGAGCGTATGATAAGTAATTCATCGCTCTGCCCATTGTTGAACCCGGAGAACTTAGCAAATCTCCGATTGAAATTCCGCCGTTTCCAACTAATGAAGCATAAGATTGTAAATCCTGTAATTTTTTTGTCAGTCTCGTCAATTTGTACTCAATATCTAATTTCTGATGAATTAGAAAGTGTACGCGAGCTGTAAACATCAGTATGCCCATTTTACTAACCCTACCTTTTTAATTTTAATAACTAACCTTTAACCTAACCTACACTTATATAAAAACATGCAACTTCAAGTAATTGCATGTTTTTAGTCGTTTATTAAGTTTTGTAAAGTTACCTATTTAGAATTGCGCTCAACAACCTTATCAATTAGCCCGTAGTCTTTCGCTTCATAAGCAGATAAATAGTGGTCTCTTTCACAATCATCTTTAACCTTATCAAAAGGTTGACCTGAATTTTCTGCCATAATACCAATTAACATATCTTTCATTCTGCGAATTTCTTTTGCCTCTAATTCAATATCAGTTGCCTGACCTTTAGCACCGCCTAAAGGTTGGTGAATCATAATACGTGCACTGGGCAAAGCCATTCTTTTCCCTTTTGCCCCTGCTGATAGCAGAAATGCACCCATTGAAGCAGCTTCTCCCAAACAGATTGTTGAAACATCAGATTTGATCAGATTCATTGTGTCGTAAATTGCCATACCGGCAGTAATTACACCACCCGGACTATTAATATATAACATAATATCTTTTTCAGAATTTTCGCTATCTAATAATAAAAGCTGGGCAACTACAGAATTTGCGACATCATCATCAATTTCCGTACCTAAAAATATAATTCTTTCTCTCAATAACCTTGAAAAAATATCAAATGAGCGTTCACCGCGAGATGAAGCTTCAATAACAGTAGGTACATAACCCATTATTTTCATATAAGTTTCTTGATCCATCTGGCTCTCCTTTTAGCAAAATCTTATAATAAATAAAAAATTTTATCAATATTAAATCAAACCATTAAAGCCTTTGTTATTTTATAAATATCCTGAACTTTATCCGGTTTTTGTTCCAGCATTTGTACAATTTCATTTATTAAATCTTCTTTTGGCTGCAAATGATTAAAATTGAACAACTCCTGAGGTTCAATTTCCAATGCTATAACCAACTTTTCCAATGTGTCAGATGTAAAAAAATTTTCCCCGGTTTCAATATAACTAAGCGCATTTTGACTTATATCAAGCATTTCGGATAATTTTTCCTGAGATATATGTTTATTTTTTCGGAGCTCTTTGATTCTTTGCCCAACACACTTTTTTATATTCATAAATACCCTCTTTTAATAAATTCTAAAATTTTTAGAAAAATTTAATAACAAATGTAAAATTATAAAATATTGAAATTTATAATTAACCATGATAAAATAGAATTAATAATGATATTTTTCATTCTTTTATCGTTTACAATTACAAAAGAAAGGAAGTTATGATGAAAAGAGGATTTAAAAAATGTAACGATCGATTCACAACTCACACAAAAAGTGCCGCATTCACTCTCGCCGAAGGTCCTCGCCGGACGGGGTATTCTGCTACCAACTGTGGCAAAACTCCACAACTAATGCGCTCCGCGGGGTTTACTCTAGCAGAAGTGCTCATTACCCTCGGCATAATCGGTGTAGTTGCAGCAATGACCATTCCGACACTAATTGCAAACACCCAAGGACAAAGAGTCAGAAGCCAATTCAAAAAAACTCTTTCTACCCTCAACCAAGCAGGCAAAATGGCTCAAGCTCAATATGATTGGGATTTTGGCGCTTTAAGTACTGGTTGTAATTATTCAAATGGCTCTAACAGTCTGCCAACATCAGAAGATTTAAATCCTGAAACTAAACATTCTTTGTGTGCCCTATTAGCAGGAACACTTAAAGGAGGGTCTTTTTCTAAAGGTCCACGTACGTCTTTCTTTTCCTCTATGAAAATTAAAACTTCTTCATATTCAGGGGGTAGTCAAACTCTATACGAGTACTCTTTGGCAGACGGGGCGAATCTTGTATATCATGGAAGTATGAGAGGTTGCTTACTACCATCAGGTAGTGTAATAGGTAACAATATACTATCAAAAGAATATAAAGCTGCCGCTACAGGCTCTCAACCATCACCTGAACAAGCAGGCTTAAATCAATGTATCGGATATATTGACATAAACGGAACGTCATTACCAAATAAGGAAGTAACCTGTGCAGACGGAACTGCAGCATTAGACCCGCAAAATCCTTGTGTTGTAAGCAATAAAAATATAGGTGATATAATTCCTGTAGTATTCCATGACGGAGTAGTTGAACCTGCAACAAACGCAGGCAAATATCTTTTGAATACTGCAAAATAGGGGTAAATTTACGGTCGGCATAGCAATGCCGACCTTGCACTTATTGCCCCCTCACCCCAGCCCTCTTCCAATGGGAGCACTACTGTCCCGTAAAAAAATAGTATAAAAAAGCAAGACGCAGCAAATAATTGCTGTTTGTCCTAAAATAAAGTTGTCCAGACAATAAATTAGGAG
>JAFUSQ010000002.1 GCA_017467605.1 bacterium
ATTCTTTAAAACAGGTACTAACAATGACTTAAACTTGATGAATGTTCAAAATAAACTGCAGCAGGTTCAGTCAATGCTTCCGCAAGAGGTTATACAACAGGGGATTACGGCGGAAAATCAAGTTAGCGGTATTGGTGCAATAATACTTAATTTGTCATCTGAAAACGATTCTTGGAATCAATTGGATTTAACCAATTATGCAAATATATATCTGAAAGATGCAATAAAAAGAATAAACGGTGTTGGTGCAGTTAATGTATTCGGTGCTGATGATTACAGTATGAGAATTTGGCTCGATCCTGCAAAACTTGCAAGTTATAAGGTAACGGTATCTGAAATTCAAAACGCAGTAAGAAATCAAAATGCTCAAATTTCAACAGGTGCATTAGGTGATGAACCGTCTTTATCAAAACCGAGTTTAAAATTAACTTTGCTTACAAAAGGCAGATTATCATCAGTTGAGGAATTTGAAAATATCGTAGTCCGTTCAAATCCAAACGGTTCAAAAATTAAGTTAAAAGATTTAGCAAGAGTTGAATTGGGTGCAAAATCTTATTCGAAATTTGGTTTAATTGATGGAAAGCCGGGAGCATTAATTCAGGTTATGCCTTTACCGGGAGCAAATACCGTCGATATTGTTAAAAATGTCCATAAAGAAATGGATAAATTATCCAAGACACTTCCTGATTCTTTAAAAATAGATACAATGATGGATAGTGCCATATTTATTACAGAATCAATGAATGAAGTAGAATTTACAATACTTTTGACTTCATTAATCGTAATTTTAATTATATTTGTATTTTTAGGTGATTTTAAAGCTACATTAATTCCTTGTGTTACTATTCCTGTTTCTTTAGTCGGAACATTTATTGCATTAAAAATGCTCGGTATGTCATTAAATCTGTTAACATTGTTTGCACTTGTTCTTGCTGTTGCAGTTGTTGTTGATGATGCGATAGTAGTTATAGAAAATGTTAAACGGCACATGGAAGACGGTAAATCAGCCACAGAAGCAACTCAAATAACTATGAAAGAAGTTGGCGGCTCATTAATTGCAATGGCATCTGTTTTAATGGCAGTATTTGTTCCTATGTGTTTTATGAGCGGTTTATCAGGAACTATGTATAAACAATTTGCGGTTTGTATTGCAGTGTCAATAGCAATATCAGCAATTTGTGCCCTGTCTCTTTCTCCTGCAATGTGTTCTATTTTGCTTAAAAAAACAAAACGAACAAAAGAAATTACAAACGAATATATAAAAATAATTTTGTCATATATCAATAAAGGGCTGGATTATTTTAACAAATACTTTGATATATTGACAAAATATTATATGGAAATGGTTAAAAAATTCGTTTTTGATAAAAAATTAACCGTTATTACATATATTTCTATTATGATTTTAATGCTTGGTCTGTTTAAAATAATTCCTACAGGATTTATTCCTGATGAGGATCAGGGGTATTTGATAAGTGCTGTAACACTTCCTGACGGTGCTTCTTTGAATAGAACCGAAGATGTGATGATTAAATTTACCAAAGCAATTGAAGATATTGAAGGTATAGAAAAAGAAAAAATAATTGCTTTTGGCGGTATGGGGCCCTCAAATCAGGGATTTGTAGTAATAAATCTCAAAGAATGGGGTGATAGAAAGGTTAGTATATTAGGTAAAATTGTCAGATTTATACAGGGAAAACAGACAGATTTATCTCATAACGGCATTTTATCGGAAATATATAAAAGAACTGCTGACATAAATGAAGCATCAATTATTACTTTTTCCCCTCCGGCAATTGATGGTTTAAGTATGTCGGGAGGTTTTGAATATCAATTACTTTCGCTAAATAATGCTAAAGTTCAGGATTTGTCCGCTTTTGCAAATGATTTTATACAACAAGCTAATGCTGATTCAAATTTGGCAAATGTTTATACTCAATTTCAGGCAAATGTACCTCAGTATATTTTGAATATAGATTATGAAAAGGCTCTTGCTCAAGATGTTGATATAGCAGAATTACATAACACTCTTGCTTCAACACTTTCATATTCTTACATAAATGACTTTAATAAAATCGGAAGAATTTTTAGGGTATTTATGCAAGCTGAAGGTAATTACAGAGATAAAATTGAAGATTTACAAAGAATATATGTATTGAATACTCAAGGAAAACCCGTTCCCATATCAACAATGATAACGGCAAAACAAATTACAGGTGCGGTATCGATAACAAGATTTAATCAATTCCGATCTGTTCAAATTATGGGTACTCAAGCAAACGGCAAAACATCAGGTGATGCTATGAATGCTATGGAAAAATTATCAAGCAAACTTTTACCAAATGATTATACTTTTGCTTGGTCGGGAACTTCTCTGCAAGAAAAAGAATCAGCAGGACAAACAGGTATAGTTGTCGGCTTTGCATTGTTATTTGTATATTTATTCCTTGTTGCATTATATGAAAGCTATATGATACCTGTTGCAGTACTTTTAATATCTCCCGTCGCTATTGTCGGAGCACTTATCTTCCAATTAATGATGGGACAGGCACTTGATTTGTATTCTCAAGTCGGATTAATTACTTTAATCGGTTTAGCTGCAAAACAATCTATTTTGATTGTAGAATTTGCAAAAGAAGAACATGAAAAAAATGGTTTGACAATTTATGATGCTGCAATTAAGTCAGCATTACTTAGATTTAGGGCAATTATGATGACTGAAGCTGCATTTATTTTGGGTATTTTACCTTTATTATTCGCATCTGGTGCCGGTGCAAACAGCCGAATTTCTGTAGGTTCTACGGTAATTGGCGGTATGATAGTTGCCGCTACTTTAGGTACGGTTTTGACTCCGGCATTTTATGTGATAGTACAAGAATTTGTTGATAAACATTTTAATAATAGGAAAGACGAAGAAGAATGAAAAGATTTTATATAAATTTATCAATTGCAATATTAATAACAACTATAGTAGGAATAAATTCTGATACAACACAGGCTTTCGGATTTAAGCACAAGAAGAATTCGCAAGCGATAGCTGTTTCAAAAAATCACAAAAAGGATTATAATATTGAGGATAGGGCAAAATACACAAATGATATACATTCTGTATTTTCATTAGATGATTGTATCAAAATTGCAATAGAATATAATCCTTCAATACAGGCTTCTTTTTATAATCAAGATGCATATAAATCAAGAATAGGACAAGCTTGGGCTAATTATTTCCCATCTATTAATGCAGGAGTTGAACTTTCGAGAACAGGAAACCGTTACAATAAAGAAATTCCTCCATATTACAAAAGAAGTATTTATAATACATCAGGTTATGTGCCTAACATTTCCGCGAATATGCTGCTATTTGATTTTGGTAAAACAAAAGCCGTTGCAGATATGGCAAAACGACAATATGAAGGTGCTCAAGAAAATACAAAAGAAAATATTAATATAATAATTTATGATATAAAAGCGACTTACTATAATATTTTGTTTGCACAAGCACAAGTACAAGTTTATCAAGATACCGTTAAAGATTATGAACTGCAGTTAAGTCAAGCAAAAGGATTTTATGAATATGGTAAAAAACCAAAACTTGATATTGTAACAGCAGAATATAATCTTGGAAAAGCAAAATTAAATCTTGTAAAAGCAGAAGATATTTTGAAAGTTGCTAAAATCAGGCTCTCCAAAATTATGGGTATTCCCGAATATATAAATTACGAACTTTCAGATGAGATGTCTCTAAATAAATTCGGTATAGATTCTGATGAAGCTATTAAACTTGCATTTGAATTAAGACCTGAATTAATATCAGCCCAAAAAGAAATGGAAGCGGCTAAGATGAACCTTAGAGCAGAAAAAAGAAATTTTACTCCTAATATCGGGATATTTGGAAGTTACGGAAACAATTTGGGTAGTGAATATGATGTTCAAACCGGACAATTTGGAGTAGGTCTAAATTATAACGGGTTGAATATACTAAGGATAAAAAAACAAGTTGATGAAGCTCGTTCAACATATAATATGACAAAGGCTCGATATCAAGAGGTAAAAGACACAGTATATTTTAATGTAAAAAAATGTTATACCGAACTGCAAACTGCAGCCGAAGCAATTGTAATGGCAAAACTTGCGTTGGACCAAGCAAAAGAACAGTACAGACAAGTTACAGGTCGTTATAAAGCCGGCGTTGGTGATGCCATTGAACTTAAAGATGGTGAAAATACATATTTGAATGCTCGTTTGGATTTTTATAATGCGGTATTGAATTACAATGTTACCGCTGCAAATTTAGAACAGGAAATAGGTATTCCTCTTAAACAAGCAGAAGAAAAAGTTATTGATATAACACAAGAAGATTTGTAAGTTTTAAATTTAACAGATCATTTTTATAGCTTCTTTAGGGCAAACATGCGAACATAAAGAACAACCGACACATTTTGTCTTATCAAGACAAATGGAAGTTTTATTATCATTTACCCCTAGTGCTTGATGTTCTGATTCAGAACAAATCTTGATACATTTCCCGCATTTTACACAAACTTCTTTATTTATCTCAGGGTGCAAATGATATTCTTTATTTAATTTTTCGTGCGTTGTAATTTTGGATATTGCGATATTTTTCAGTTCAGAAATATCATTCATTCCCTTTTCTTCTAAATAATTCAATAAACCTGATTTGAGTCCGTTAATTATACCGTATCCGTTTATCATTACTTCTGTACAGATTTGAACGGCATCTGATCCTAACGCAATATATTGTGCGGCATCTTGCCAATTTGTAATTCCACCCATACCTAAAATAGGCAAATCAGAACATTGTCTTAATTGAGCAACACACTTAAATCCTATCGGTTTTACAATTTCACCTGAACAACCGCCATAAGTAGATAGTCCGTCAATATTCAAATTAGGTTCTAATGTATCAAGATTTATCCCCATAAATCCCTGAACCGTATTTATTGCAGCAAATCCGTCAGCGTTAGCACGTTCAACAGCTTTTGCGATTTTTGTTATATCAGTTACATTCGGGGTAAGTTTTACAAAAACAGGTTTTGTTGCTACATCTTTTACCCAGCCTGTAATAAGTGTTGAAATTTCTGTTGTTGTGCCTATAGCCATTCCGATACCTTTTTCAGGCATACCATGTGGACAAGAGAAATTTAATTCATAAGCATCAACTGGCGTTTCATTTAATCTTAATACAAGTTCATGCCAAGCCTTTCTATCCACAGGGGACATTATACTTGCAATAATAACCTTTGTAGGATGTTTTTCTTTTAAGTATTTAATTCCGTCAACCCAATATTGAACAGATTTATGACTCAACAATTCAATATTTTGAAGTCCGATAACTTTGCCATTTTCTTTCATAATCGCATAACGAGGACTTGCTTCGGTCATTTCCAAATCGTCAGGAGTTATTGTTTTTAAAACAGCTCCTCCCCAACCCATTTCAAACGCTTTATCAATGCTTTCAACGAGTGCCGTAGGTGGTGCTGAAGCAAGTAAAAACGGGTTTTCAAATTCTATACCTAATACTGAGGTTTTTAATATTTGCAGCATATACTTAATCCTTAAATTTATCGAGTATTTTAACCTAGTATTATTATAGCACAGAGTTAATTGTGAATAAGAATGGAATGATATAAATTAAGTATTACTATTTTTAATATTTTTTATTAAAAGGAATAGTACAATAAATGTCAGAAGCAGACCAATAATTTCTGCATATTTTAGCGGGAAATTAAAACCTATTTTTTCACTAAATATAAATGACATTGTTATAAATACATAAAATAGTGCAGGCAATAATGCAACAAAATAATTTTTCTTTGCCCTTGCTAAAAATACAGTTGCACAACATAATGTTGGAATTGCGATTAATTGATTGAAAAATGTGAAGTATCGCCAGATTAAAGAAAAGCTGTTTGCATTCGTTTTTGCCCAAACAAGTATGGCTAAGACGCATATAACAATAGGAATAACTATTAAAAGTCTTTTCAAGATACTTTTTTGTTCAAGATTTAAAGCTTCGGCTATTGTAATTCTTAAACCCCTTAAAGCGGTATCTCCTGAGGTTATCGGAAGAATAATAATTGCGATTGTTACTAAAAATGCTAAATTTAGCGGAACAAATTTGTTTGCAATAATATTCACGACATTAACCGTTCCGACAATGTTTTGAGGTACAAGATTGGTGCTGTATATATCCATAGCGGCTGCCGCCCATATAATTGCAATTAATGATTCTAAACACATCATTCCGTAGAAAATTCTTCTTCCGTCTTGTTCTTTATCGACAGTTCTTGAAATTATTGTTGCCTGAGTTGAATGAAAGCCTGAGAGTAATCCGCAGCTTACAGTCATAAAAAACATTGGTATTAGGGGTAATTTATTTGGGTGTATGTTAATGTTTGTCAGGTTTAAGTTCTGCAGGTTTACTCCGTTTATCATAAACCCTGCAAGGACAAAACCCGTACCGATAATTAACATCAAGCCTAATACAGGATAAAATTTCCCGATAATTTTATCAATAGGAAACAAAGTTGCCATTACAAAATATGAAAGGATTACAATATATGTTCCAAGGACTTTCGGATCAGTAATTACAAAATCCTTAACCCCCAAAAATCTTTCTGCAAAAAGATCTCCTGCGGTATAAACAAAAACAGTTGCAAGTAATAACAACATTATGGCAACAATAACCATAAAAATTTTAAATGCATTTTTACCCAGATATTTATGAATTAGTCCGGTAATTTGTGCTCCGCGATTTCTGACAGAAAGCATTCCAGCAAAATAATCGTGAACCCCGCCTGCAAAAATACAACCAAGAGGAATTAAAATAAACGCAATCGGTCCGAATAAAATTCCCTGAATTGCGCCGATAATAGGTCCCATACCCGCAATATTCAAAAGATGAATAAGAGCATTTCTGTTTTTTGACATCGGAACATAATCCACACCGTCTTGATATTTGTGTGCAGGAGTCGGTATATCTTCAGGAACAAAAGTCCTTTCTATGTATCTTGAGTAAAAAATATAACCCAAGATTAATATTATTATACCTAAAATAAAAGTAATCATACTTACATTATAAAAGGACATTTACTTTATGCAAAATTTTTACATATTTGATATTTTAGTTAAAAATTGTTATTTTATAATCAAAATTTTATTTAAGTTTTGAGGAGCTAAAGATATGGCAAAATTAATGAAATCAATATTTGTTCTATTTGTAATGATTTTATGTGTAACAAATATATCATATTCAGCACAAAAAGAAGTATTGTTAAAGACAACTTCTACTTGGGATAGTGCAGAGTATAAAAAATTAAACATTAAAAATCCTGAAGCTACAGTATTGAGAATTATAATAAATGTCAATGAAGAATTACCTATGCATAAGCATGATTTAGTTAATATTGCTTATGTTAAAAAGGGTACTTTAACAGTTGTCACAGATGATAATAAAGAAATAACACTCCGTGAAGGTGAAGTTTTACCTGAGTTAGTAGGTAAATATCATTACGGCAAAAATACAGGTAATGAGCCTGTTGAGCTTATTGTTTTTTATCTTGGGCAAAAAGGAACACCGTTATCTGTTAACAAATAACTGAACAAATAAAGCATTTTTCTATTTATAAACAACAATAATTAACATATAAAATAAATTATATACTTTTCAAATTCAAATTTTCCAAATAAACCCCATCAGGAATTTTGACTGTAAGTTGGAAGTTTGTTGTAAAATTATTATATGGATATTTCATTTTACAAATCACCAATAGGGAATTTAGAAATTATTTGTAATAATAACGAATTGATTTCATTAAAAATGGTTGATAAAATTGAATTATCAAATGATGAAACAGGTTTTATAAAAAATATTAAATCTCAATTAGATGAATATTTCTCCCAAAAAAGAAAAAACTTTGATATCAATATAAATCCTAATGGAACTGAGTTTCAAAAGCGTGTTTGGAGAGAACTTCAAAATATTCCGTATGGTAAAACAAAAAGCTACTCCGAAATAGCAAACATTATAGGTCAAAAAAATGCTCAAAGAGCAGTGGGTAATGCTTGTAATAAAAATCCGATTATGATTATTATTCCCTGTCATAGAGTTATTGCTAAAAACGGAAATGTAAATGGTTTTGCTTATGGCAAAAATGTAAAAGAAAAATTATTGGAATTAGAGTATTTTCTGTGTAAATATTTAACATAAATGAAAGGAATAAATAATGAAAAAAGTAATTGTCTTAAATGCAGGTCCGAGAAAAAATTTTAATACGGCAAAAATGTTAAAAGAAGCTCAAAAAGGAGCAGAATCAGTTGGTGCAGAAGTTGAATATTTTAATTTATATGATTATAACTTTTTAGGTTGCCGCAGTTGTTTTGCCTGTCAAAGAAAAGGAAGTACAACGAATAATGTATGCGCCATAAAAGATGATATAAGACCATTGTTAGAAAAATGTGTGAATGCAAATGCAATAATAATTGGTTCTCCTGTTTATTTTTCGTATCCTACAGGGGTTTTTAGAAATTTTGTTGAAAGATTAATGTTTGCTAATCACACTTATATTGTTGATAAAGAAAAAGGGGGCTGCAAAAGTCAATTAAATAAAACTATTCCTGTTGGCGTTATTTTTACAATGAACTGTCCTGAAGATTTAGCGCATCAAATTAATTATGATGTTATTTTAGATGAAAATGTTAAATGTTTAAATCATGTTTTAGGATATGCAGAGGGTTTATATTCCTATGACACATATCAGTTTGCAGATTATTCAAAATATAACTGCGACCTATTTGACGAAAAACATAAAGCAAAAGTGCGCGACGAACAATTCCCTAAGGATTTGGAAAAGGCATTTGATTTGGGTAAGAGATTGGCTAATGGAATTGTTAAATAAAAATACCTTTACTCTTACATAGCACCTATTGCACGGAAAATTCCAATCATGCCCTCTGCAGCTATATCGTTTGTAATTTTTCCATCTTTATTAAAATAGTAAAAATTCATAACACAAACAGAGATTTTTTTGCCTGTTGGCTTAATTCCCATAAATTCGCCATCATGCGTTCCTGTTAAATCCCACTTTATAGCGGCTTTATCAATATCAGCAACTAAATCCGTAATATGCCATTGTACATCAGAAAATCCTTTTCTCATAAAATGTACAACTGATAAATAACCTTTCCCGCCATACAAAGGTTCGGGGCTTGCTGGAGTGTAAAATGCGGCATCAGGTGCAATCAAATCTTGTGCAAGTTTTTCATCAGCCGTATTTATCATAGTTTCAAATTTTTTCATTAATTCTTTGTTGCGTTCAATTAAGTCCATAATTTATTCCTTTTCTTATAAAGGAGCAATAATGCCCCCGATAATTCTAGCACAATTCTGCATCACCCAAACCAAATTGTTCAAGAGAATTCGTCTTTGCTTGAACACAAATATATTCTATATCTGTTTTAGATTCCATTGTTCTTATTGCTTCCGGAAGAACTTTAACACAAGTTCCTTCTTTAACTTCGATTACTTCATTATCAAGTGTCATTGTACCGCTGCCTTTTAGGAAAATGTAAACTTCTTCGTTTTGTTTGTGCTTATGGTTAAACGGAAGCTTAATCCCTGCCGGCATTGAGCTGATTGAAATTTCGCAACTTGTTAAGCCTAACAAATCATGCAAAAAGGCTTTTCCGTTTTCATAGTTTTTTCCTATTTCATTTAAATTCCCGATTTGCGTATTTTTAAAATTTGTCATTTCTTTTTCTCCTTTTTAATTTAATATTATACAGTTCATCTAAAATTTTTATTCAATAACTTTTTGTAAAATTTGCTCCAATATATTTGCTTCTTCTTGAGATAAATTTTTATATAATTCGTTATTTAAATCATTTGATATTTTTTCAAAAATTGGTTTAAAATTTTTCCCTTTTTGAGTCAAAACAAGCAATGTAGAGCGATTATCTTTTTCAGAAGCTTCTCTTTTTAAATATCCTAATTTTTCAAGTTTATTAATTAAGACTGTTACGGTTGGTTTGGTTCTATGAATTTTTTCTGCGATATCTTTCATTGTCATTTTGTCATTTTGGTACAGACAAATTAAAATATCTCCATGACTTGGAACAAGTTCTTGTGCACCGTTTTGTTTTAGTGCTTCGATTATAAATCGATTTCCTTTTTCGCTTATTTTTGATGATAATGATAAAAGTGCTTTCATAAAATTATTATAGTTAGATATCTAACTATTGTCAATATGTATTTATATTTATTTAATAAATGAATATAAATTTTTTGTTTTTGTTATCATTAGACTATTAGCGTTTATTAGTAGAATTATTCAGATAATTGATAATTATGATAGTAGATGACAAATATAAAAATTCTGTTGTTAATTTTGAAGCCATTAAATACAGAACTTTTAATGACATAAAAGTTCCGTCAAAGTTTAGGGCATTACTTTATGATAAAAATCATTCTGTTGATTGTTTTGTAAGTTCTCAAAAAGACAATGAAGATATTTGTATAAGTGTTTTAAACAAGAATTTTGAAGAACTTGGTATGGGAAGATTTAATGTTGATGAAAATACTTTGTGTGCTTCTTCTATAAATAGTTTTTCAGGTTTGAAGGGTGTCGGGTCTATTTTGCATCTTAGTCAAATTATTTCAATGCTTGAAAACAATATAGATAAAATAAAACTTTTTTCATTAGGTAATGCAATTCCTTTTCATAGCAAATTTATGTTTAAATCAGCTATAAATAGCAGAATTGAACTTGTTGATTTTTTAGTAGAGGAGATTTTATTAAAAATAAAAGATAATCCAAAATATTCTTATATTGTCGGAAATATTGAACAATGGTTCAGAAAAAAGAATTTATCCGATAGTGAAAAAATCCTTCAAGGTAATGCACTTATTGATGATTATCTTAAAATTGCTTCTCGGCAAAAAGATAGTGATAAAACGGATATAATATCCGATATTGCTATGGTTTTGGAAAGAAAAACAGTTTTAGAGCAAAAAGAATATTTTAATCCTTTGCTTAAAAAATTTGGAATAGATTATCAAATACGATAAAATTAAACTTTTTGGAATACGAAAATATATTCATGAGTAAATATGCTAAACCCGCCAGCTAAAGCTCTATAACGCCATAAGTTTGCAGTTTTACCCTTACCTCTTTCGTTACCTTGAATATCTTTTACTATTGTTGATTTTAGTACAAAACCTAATTTTCTCATTCTGTTCATACATTCAAAACCGAGTGGTTGAACTTCCGAATTTTTGTAACTGTCGCCGATAATCAGGCATGCAAAACGTCCTTTTTCCAATAAATCGTAACCGTTTTTAGCAACTTTTTCAAAAAGGTCGTAGAATTCTTCTGTTGATGCACAATTAGATAAATCTTCTTTTTTATCGGAAAATTTTATAATATCATCATACGGCGGGTGAAGCATTAAAAATTGAGCTTTTTCTTCCCCCATAATTTCGAGTCTTGCTTTAACTTTCTCAACTGCCAAATCTGATGCAGAATCAGCACATATTATATTCACATCAGTAACAAGCTGTTTTGGAGTAAATTTTTCAGAAACACTTTCAGCAAGTTCATCTTTCAATTCTACACCAATACAACGTCTGTTCATATTTATAGCTTCAATTCCTGATGTTCCTGAACCGAAGAACAAATCAAGAACTACATCATTTTTCTTTGTATAACGTTCGTACATTTGTTGAGCAATTTGCGGAATATAATTTCCGTGATATTCGTTAGAATGTCCATTTTGCTTCAATCGTGAAGGGAATTGCCACAATGTGCCGGTTAATATATGTCCGTAATCCCTCCAATTTTTGAGGTTTATATCGCTATATTTGGTTGTTTTTACATTTTGCTCTTTTACAATTTGTAAATCAGCCTGTTTTTTAGGTTTTAATTTTAAATTTGATAATGCTTTTCTAACCAAAATAGCCTCCGATGTAACAGTTGTCTTTCTGAATTTAATTCAGAATCTATCTTTATATAGACTTTGAAACGATTTCAGGGTGACAAAACTTGCCTTTATATTTCAATGTTATAAAAATGTTTCAAATTTGTAATCAAACATTTAGATGATTTTGTGTTTGAGATAGATTGAACTTAAGGGAGATTTATATGGCAAGAATTAGGCAATTATCCAGGCATTTAATAAATCAAATCGCAGCGGGTGAAGTAATTGAACGTCCTGCTTCTGTTGTAAAAGAATTGACAGAAAATTCAATTGATGCCGGTGCAACAAAAATAAGTATTGAAATTAGTAACGAATGTCGTGATATTAGGGTTGCTGATAATGGCTGCGGGATTCATCCTGATGATATTATGCTTGCTTTTTCAAAACACGCTACAAGTAAATTACAAGAAGATGAAGATTTGTTTGACATTCATACTCTCGGATTTCGCGGAGAAGCTCTTGCAAGTATTATATCCATTTCAAAATTAACTTGTACGACAAGAACAAAAGATTTTGAAACAGGTACAAAGGTTAAATGTGAGAATTCAGAAGTTTCAAAAGTTGAAACAGGATGTGCTATAGGAACAATTATGGATATAAAAGATTTATTCTATAATGTTCCTGTTCGTTTAAAATTTTTAAAATCTTCAAATACCGAGTTTTCGTATATTCAAGAAATTGTTCAGTCTATTGCACTTTCTCACCCTGAAGTATCCGTTGAATTAAAAAAATTTGGGAAAACTGTTTTAAAGACCACAGGTCAGGGCAATTTGACCCAAACGATTAAGGAAGTTTATTCTTCTGATGTTGCAAATAATTTAAAAGAAGTTTTGAAAACAGATGAACTTTCAGGTTTAAAAATCAGCGGTTTTGTAAGTAAACCTGATTATTCCCGTTCAAGCAAGAAAAACTATCATATTTATATAAATTCAAGAACTGTGAAATGCCCTATTTTTCAAAAGGCTATTGATACAGTTTATAAACATTTAACTGCGAATAACAAATATCCGTTTGTTGTTTTAAATTTAGAAATTCCGACTGATGAAGTTGATGTTAATGTTCACCCGACTAAAAAAGAAGTTCGTTACAAAAATCCGAATCAAATATTTAATTTTATCTATACGGCTGTTCAGGGCGGACTTTCTAATTATGTAGAGAAAAATGTTGTTCCTATGGCAAAACCTGTCGCATCTGAAAATTCTGAAAATGTTTGGCATACAACTTTTGAAACTCAAAATTCTCCGGAAGTCCTTAAATTTCCTCAAAAACAGGCAGAATTTTATGTTGATAAAGATTCAGATACAATGTATATACCAAATTCTGTTTTGGAAAAATTTGAAAATAATCCTATAAATACTGAAAAACCTCAGCAAAAACAAATTTTTACCCCTCAAAATCAAGAGCCAGAAATTCAAGATAATATAATCGGACAATATCACGACACATATATTTTAATCGATACTGAAGAAGGTTTGGAAATTGTTGATCAGCATATCGCTGAAGAACGTTATATTTATGAAAAATTAAAATCAGAAAAAAATATTATTTCTCAAATGTTATTTGTTTCAGATGTAATAGAAATTTCAGCAAGTGAAGTTGAATTAATTAAAGAAAATATCGATAAATTTGAACGTTACGGATACGGAATAGAATTTTTGAGTGATACAGAATTGATATTCAGAAAAGTTCCGCAACTTTTGTCTAAAGTAAACCCTAAAGATATTATTGCAGATATAATCGAAAATCTTGAAGGGGACAGTATAGATAATATTGAAGAAAAAATACTTATAACAACATCTTGCAAAGCTTCTGTTAAAGCAAATACGAAATTATCAATCTGGCAAATGCAGGATATTATAAAAAGATGGCGGACAACAAAAATGCCATATACTTGTCCGCATGGCCGTCCGATTTCAAAACTGATACCACATAAAGAGCTTGCCGGATTCTTTCAAAGAAATAAATAATTAGACAAAAAGATTTATATCAACATTTAAAATTTTTGCAATTTTTGCCACCAAAAAAAATTTTGGGTGTTGTAGGCCGTTTTCTATAAGGCTTACAGTTCTTGGGGAAACTCCCAAAAGTTCTGCAAGTTGTTCCTGCGAATAATCGTTCCTTATTCGCTCAATTTTAACATTTTTGCCAAGTCTTTTTAATTTTTCCTCAAGCATACAAACATGATAAATTCTTGACAAATATTATTCCATATAATAAACTTATTCTACATAGAAGTAAACTTCATGAATATTAATCTTAATATCATAATATAACAAGAATAATACAAGGAGAAGATTATATGGAAACATTGGATAATAAAGCAGAATGTAGGTTAGACTTTAGTCTACCTGTTAGGGAAAAGAAGGCGGGGTTTACGTTAGCAGAAGTTTTGATTACTATAGGCATAATCGGGGTTGTGGCAGCGTTGACTATTCCAAATTTAATAACCGCATACAAAAGACATGTGATTGCAAGTTCCCTTAAAAAAGGAGTTTCCGTAATAAATCAAACAATAAAACAATCAGAAGCCGAAAACGGCGAGATGGAAACTTGGGACAAAACAACAACACAAGATGTATTTATAGATAAATATATAAGACCTTATATGAAAATTTCTGCGACTTGCCCTGATGTAATTACAGATTGCGGGTATAAATATGTTAGTGGTAATAATGTTTGGAAATATTTAAATAATAAAAGTTATGTTAATCCAAATTTCAATAACCGAATTCCATTTCTCACAATGGATAGTATACTGTATACATTTGCATATGTTCAAACAGTGGGTCAATTAATCGACGATAATAATAGAACAATATTTATAGATATAAACGGACCTAAAGGACCAAATCAATTTGGGCAAGATGTATTTATTTTGTACAGAAATGAAGAAGCGGATTCAGTTATTCCGTATGGTGCAGATAAACCTATTGAAGAAGTTCAGCAGGATTGTTCTAAAACAGGCAGAGGTTTTTATTGTGCAAGTTTAATTTACCAAAACGGTTGGAACATTCCTAAAGATTATCCTATTTATTAGTTTGAGGTAAATATTTCTTGTCATTAATTTTATTTTTTAATAAAATACTACTATGATTTATTTTTTCTACGGGGACGAAGAATTTAATCTTTCCAAAGAAGTTAAAAAATTTAAGGATAAACTTGATAAAAACTTTATTGAAATGAGTTTTAAATCATATGAAAACCCAAAATTTCCCGATCTTTTAGCCATATTGAAATCTCAGCCTATGATGTTTGGGAAAATGCTTATTTTAATAAATTGTCTTAATTATTTTAGTTCTAAAAAAGCTGATGATAAGGGTTTTGATGATAAACAGCTCGAAGAAATTAAACAAGCTTTAGACAATTGTAATGAAAATCTTGATATAATTTTTGCTGCACAAATTCCGCCGGATAGTCAGAAAAAAATCGATAAACGTAAAAAATTATTTAAATTATTAGCAAAATATAACTCACAAGAATTCCTGCAAATTCCGTCATACAAAACTGCTGAATTAGAAGCTTGGATTAAGCAGCAAGCAAAGGCAAAAAAATTAAAAATTACTGATGAAATTGCTTCAAATATTCTTATTCAAATAGGTTCAAACCTTAGAATGCTTGATTCTGAACTTGAAAAATTGAAAATTTATGCCGGCGAAAATGCAGTTACAAAAGATATGGTTAAAGAAATTTGTGTAACAAACGAAGATTTATTTGTTTTTGCCGATTATTTAATCAAAGGAAATATTTCAAAGGCATTGGAAGAATATCAAAAACTGCTTACAAAAAAACACCCGCTTGAAATTCTTTCGGTTTTGCACACACTTTTGCATAATAGTATTCAAATCAAAGCATATTCATCAAAATATTCACCTGATGAGATTTCTAAAATGATAAATATGCACCCATACAGGGTTAAATTGGAAATTCAAAAATTAAAAAATGTTTCATTAAAAAGTTTGGTAAAATTAAAAGAAAATCTTACAAATGCGGAATATAAAATAAAAACAGGGCAATCTTCCCTTGAAACGGATAAAGAGGTGGAATATGCCTTATTACAATAGTGAACTTCTAGAAAAATATCCGAAATTATTGGATTATTTTACAAAAGGAATATCTGACGATAATAAAAATATAAGTCATTGTCTTTTGTTTTGGGGGCGGGATATTTCTTCGCAATGTGCTTTAGCATTGGAAATAGCCAGATTATTAAATTGTACAAAAGACAAAACTCCTAATTGTGATTGTTTGAATTGCAAATGGATAAAAGAGCAAACTCACCCTGCCGTCAAAATCTATACAAGACTTGATTTTAAAGAAGGTTCGTCAACTGATGATGACGAGTCAACAAAGGGTAAAAAAAATATAAATATTAATCAGGCAAAAGCTATTATAAATGAGCTTTCCGTAACAAGTGATTATCATAGAGTTTATATTTTCTGCGACAGAGATGAAGATGGAAATTTATTACCGCTAAATCAAATAAATTTTCCGGAAGCAACTTCTAATGCTTTATTAAAAACATTTGAAGAACCGCCCCAAAATACAACTTTTATATTTTTAACAAATGATAAAACTGATATAATTTCGACTGTTGTTTCAAGAGCGCAGGCATTTTTTGTTCCGGCATCTGATAATGAGCAAGAGGATTATAATTTAGTAGAAAATATTATTTCAGATTATTGGATGCTCGAACGTAATCAAGTTTTGGAATTTGAAAATAATTTGTATAAATTGATTTCAGAAAATGAACCCAAAGAAATTTTTACTCAAATTCAAAATTATATTCTTGCAACAATTAAAGCAAATTCTGAAAATAAGCCTCTTTTTTATAGGTTAAAACAAGATATGGAATTTGTAGAAGATGCAAAACGTCAAATTTCATTAACTCCTTCTATGAATATTCAAAATGTTGTTGAGAATTTGGCTTTTAAAATGATTTTGAAGTAATTTAAGGTGACTATGTAGATGTTTCCACTAGAAATCGTCAAAACTGTCATGCTGAACTCGTTTCAGCATCTGAGAATTTTCAAAAGTGGACAGATTCCGAAACACCGAGTAGGAACAGAAAATTACGTTTCGCAAGCTCAACTAATTTTCTAGTCAGTTCGGAATGACATTATGATTGTCGTTTGGTTTATTTTTGTGGCAACTGCTATATCATTACCTAATTTAAATATTAAGTATTTGCCTTGAAATATTATTATATGATAGAATTTTGTCAAAAATTTAGGAGAGGGAATAATGGATTACGCGGAAATATCACGACAAATTGCACTTGTTGCGGCAGTATCTTATTTAATAGGCTCAATTCCGACAGGTTACATAGTCGTAAAACTTTTTACAGGTCAAGATATAAGAACAATTGGTTCAGGCTCAACGGGAGCAACAAATGTAAAACGTGTTATGGGTAAAAAATGGTTCTTTACAGTAATGTTGTTAGATGCCTTAAAAGGAGCATTACCCGTAATCTTAACCGCAATGTTTGCAACCGCATTTTACGATTATGGGGTATTACCTGTTGTTGCGGCAATTTGTGTAATATTAGGACATAGCAAATCTGTATTTTTGAATTTTACCGGCGGAAAATCTGTAGCATCAGGAGTCGGAACACTACTTGCATTGAATTGGCAAGCAGGATTGATTATTGCAGGAATTTGGGGGATTGTAACTTGGATTTCTAAATATGTTTCTTTAGGCTCAATAGTTGCGCTTGCGTTGGCCCCTGTTATTATGTGGCTGTTGAACTCTCCAATAGCTTATGTTGTTTACGCACTACTTGCGGCAATATATGTTATTTATTTGCACAGAGAAAATATTAAACGTCTTAAAGCCGGCAGCGAAAATAAAGTCAGAGAATAGTTTACCAAGGGTAATCTTTTGAAATTTTCCAATTATTTTTCACTATTACTGCTGTACAGTTCCAGCCAACATAACGACCGTTTTCATTCGTTTTGGAGCATGCATAACTACCGGTATATAATTCGTTTAATTCATTAGTTTCATTCCAAGCTCTTATTCTATATTCACTATTTCTAAAATTTTGTGCATTAAAAACAAATATATCTTGTCCTATTCTGTTTGGACCCTGCATTCCATTTATATCCGCAAATAACCAAATATAATTATTTGGAGTATTGGGATAAAATGATATAATACGTCCATCTATCATTTCAAAACCACAAGTAGGAGCAATTGATTCATTGCCATTTAAATTTTTCATTTTATATAATTCTTTTTGGATTTTAAAATTACCACCTTTAACAAAAGGGATAAAGTATGTTTCTACAAAACTTTTACAACCTTGAATATTATTTTCTGATATTGGATATTCCCAGCCGGAAGCTTCTCCGTTTTCTACAACAGAAAGTCGAATAATGTTTTGCAAATCAGCATAAGTCTTTTTTAATTGTTGTACAGTTTGGTGTTTTTGATAATTTGCAATTAAATTCGGAATAGTTATTGCTGCGACAACTCCGATTATACCAATGGTTATGAGTACTTCTGCTAATGTGAACGCTATACTCCGATTATATTTTATCCTGGTCATTTTAACTCCTATATGATTATATTAAATATTAAGTAATTATATATGATTATAACATGTCTTTTGAAAATAGTCAAATAGTGTTATTTTTTAATTTAGTAATTCAAATAGATATTTAAAAATAATCATATAATGCATATAGTCATATAAAGGAATTTTATATGATTAACGCATTATCTATTGGTAAAATAATTAAGCAATTTCGTTGTCAAAATAACTTGACGCAGGAGGAATTGGCTGAAAAAGTTGATATTTCCAAAAATTATCTTAGTAAAGTTGAACGCGGTTTGAGCCTTTTAAATATGGAAACTTTTTTGAAAATGGCTCAGATATTATCTTTTAGTTTAGAAGATTTTGGGATTAAAATTCAAAATGAAACCAAAAATGATATTGTAAAACAAGAAATAATTACAAAAATTCTTTCATCAAATCAAGAAAAGCTTGAAATTTATTCCAAATTGATTAATCTTGCTGATGAAGTTTTGATTAAAAAATAAATTTATCTTTATTAATTTTTTATCGATAAGTTTTTACCCTCTCCCGCCGGTGTAAACCTCGCAAAGCTCGTTAACACCGGACTCCCTGCGACTCGCTAACGCTCCCTGCACGCAGTCTCACTCAAAATTTTTGTCATTCTGAACTTGATTCAGAATCTTCAAAAATTTTGGTTCTACTAGTGTCTCCCAATGGGAGAGGGTAGGTGAGAGGGGGCGAACAATGAAATAGTAACAATGCCAAGATTAACTCCTAAAATTTATCGGCAACAAATATTTGGTTAGAATATGCGGGTTCATATTTCACAAGGTCATTAGCAGGAATTTTTGAGGAAATATAATCTAAACTTGCACCTTGTACATCACCCATACGTCTTTTTGCCCAGCCTCGTTCGGCATATAGAGATTGTAATTCTTTTGAAAAATCTTTTTTATTTGCTTCGGCATATGATATTAAAATATTGTATGCTCCAATTGCGTTTTCGTAATCTTGCATCAAATACATCATATATGCTCTGTCACAAGATATATAAAATTTGTTTCTTGAATCTTTTTCGTCAAGAGATTCTAATAAATCGTAATAATCTTGCATAATTGTTTCTGTCAGGTTATTTTCAATTTGAAAAATAGATTTAATCCAAAGCATTTGAGATTCTTCTAACGGAGTCATTTTCTTTTGGGTAATATATTCATTAAAAATATCTACTGCTTCTTGTGCGGTAGTTATTCTTTTTTGAAGAAGTAAGAGATTTTCAAATCTTACGATATCGTGCTTTGTGAATTTTTTGCTTGAGATATCAAGTACTTTTTTATAATCCTTGAGTGCGCCTTCGTAATCTCGTGTCATATATTTTCCGTAGGCACGCATATCATAAATTCTAGGCTCTTTTGGATATATTGCAAGATAAACATTTGAAAGTGTTACGGCACGCTTAAATCCGTTAAATTTTGGAGTCAAACTGAATTTTATTCCAAATCTTAACAGTACTGAAGGAGTTAAAAATAAAGCTATTGCAATTAATATAATGATTACTTTTGATTTAAATAATGAGACATATTCATCAATTTTTCTTTTAGGAACAGGAGGTCTGAATTCTGTTATTTCGTATTTCCCAAAATGTCCGATTAAATATTCATGGTAAAAATATGAACAAATCATTCTGGCTGTTGTTACAATGAACACCCACAAAATTTCAAAAAATATGAGTTTACCAAGTGAAAAATTTAAATGAATAAATATAAAATATAATAAAACGGTTGTTAAAAAATAGGTTAAATTCAAATAATTATCGAGTTGAAATCTATATTCCAAAGCTTTTCCGACATTTTCTTTCGGAATAGACATTTTGTATAAATTTCCGGTTTCTTTAACAAGACAAAAATTTCTAAAAACCGCACTGCCTGTTGTTTTGTCAGTGTAATACAATAAGGGATTACTAAGTATTTGAATATATTTTTTGAACATAACCAGTAAACAGTTTATCTCATAACAAGATTTTTTTCAAAATTGTAAACATCAGTTGATATATTTAGATTTTCCTTAATATCAATAACGTCAATTCCTCTAAAATTGTATAAGATATTAATTTTTTCAGGGTTAGTTTCATATTCTTTTGCAAGAATTGCACCTAAAATTGCTTCGCAATGGGACATTGGCATCATATTTGACGGAATATCTTCAAAACCCCATTCGTATCTGAGAGCTTGTTGAAGAAATTTGCAATCAGCAGGTGAGCGGTCTTTGTAGCAAGAGTTTAAGTGTAAACTTTGTCTTGTCATGTAAATATCAAAACGATTTACCGTAATTCCGCGTTCGGTTAATTCTTTCAGATATTCAGAACCTCTGTTTGAATGCCTTTGAGTCCAGTTATCGCGATTTGGAATATTTTTATTTGATGATACAAGTTGATATGGTTTTGATAAAATTCGCCATTTCCCCTCAAGCATTGTTTTGTCAGATGGAACTGAAACACATATTTTTGAATATTTTAATGATGAAAAATTCTCAAAAAAGAAAATAATATCACTCATTTTATACAATTTATCAATAAGAATAATTTTGTTATTCTCATCAATTACAGCAACACCTGAATCCATACTTGACCCTGATGCAAGTGATAATCCTATATAGTAATTCATTTCATTCTCCTGTTAAGAAGCAGGCTTTACCCCTACCCCTCCATTAATTTTGTTGTAATTAATGGCCCGTCGTCTGTTGCAATTACTGTATGTTCAAAGTGTGCTGAAGGTTTACCGTCTTTTGTGCTTACTGTCCAATTATCGTCAGCTACTACAACATCATCACAACCAAGATTTAACATAGGTTCAATTGCGATTGCTGTATTAGCTTTGATAAGAGTATTATCTCCGACACTGTAGTTAAATAGGAAAGGATCTTCGTGCATTTCATGTCCCACACCGTGTCCGCCGTACTGTCTTACAATTCCGTAACCTTCGCGATTTGCGACGGCTTCAATTGCTTTTGAAATATCATCTAAGACATTTCCCGGCTTCATTTGCGCAATCCCTGCGTACAAAGATTCTTCCGTAACTTTCATTAACTTATCGACATCTTCAGAAACCTTGCCAACTCTATATGACCAAGCACTGTCTCCGACCATTCCGCCATAAGTTGCACCAACATCAATTGCAATAATATCTCCTTCTTTTAGAATTGCTTTGTCAGAAGGGATACCGTGTACGACCTGTTCATTAATTGATGTACATATACTTGCAGGAAAACCGTTATATCCCAAAAACGTCGGGATAGCGCGATTTTCTTTAATTATTTTCATTGCGATATTATCTAATTCTTTTGTAGAAATTCCGGGTTCTACAACTTCTTTCATTTTTTGATGAACAAGAGCTACAATATGACCGGCATGGCGCATTCTCTTAATTTCATCTCTTGATTTTTTATTTATCATAATTTCCTACCCTTGACCAAATACTAGCACAAAGGGGGTAAATATGCAAAAAATACTTATGTTGCTAAAAACAATGAAATTGTTAGAAGTAGGCCGGCATTGCTATGCCGACAAAAATACTGAACTTACCCTGAAATCTCAGAAATTTCTAATTCAAATCCCAATATTTGGCAAATATATCCCATTTCGTAAAGTTTAAGTTTATTTTGTGCCAATCTATAATTTAAATTTTGCGGGGAGTAAAATTTTCCGCTTGCTTCGGATAGTTTATTGGCAAGCATTTTCATTGTCCAAGCTTTTTTTGAAAGCATAATTTTAACTTCTTTTTTTGCATCAATTTTTTTTAAACTTATCCCCTGCATAATAACCAATTATATATTTAATAATTTTACAGGGTTGACAAAATAAAATAAATGTTGCATTAATAAAGTAATACTTTTAAAAATAAAAGTATTACTTTATTATTATAAAGGAGTTTAGTATGAAATTATTAAATGAAAACAAAATGAAAAGTCATTACGAGTTGCGAAGCAACGTAGTAATCCCCTGCAAATCTTGCGAAGAATTGCGATTGCGATGCTCATTTCATTCGCTCGCAATGACAGGATTTACGTTGGCAGAAGTATTAATTACACTTGGTATTATCGGGGTTGTTGCGGCACTGACTATTCCAACGCTTATTGCAAATATTAATGGGCAGCGTTATAGAAGCCAATTCAAGAAAACCATTTCAACCCTAAATCAAGCAGTGAGAATGAATAAAGCAAATCATGATTGGGATTTTGCCGATTTAGAATTGTGTCAATCTGCAAATGACCACCCGGAAAATGTGAAATCTATCTGTGCAATTATAAACGGTAATCTCAAAGGAGTAAATTACCAACCATATAATTTGGTTGGAGAAGTAGAAAATAAAGATACTGATTACCATATCGATTTTGCAACAGGTGCGGACTCTGGTGATTTTAATGGTTCAATTGAAGGTGGGGGATATTATCAATTAGCTGATGGCTCAATATTTTTATACAGAGATGGGACAAATTGTACCAAAAAAATAGGAGAAACTGTTGCTGAAGGGTTAGAAGGTTCAACAGGTCCAGGTGATGATACACATATGTTTTTGTGTAAAGGATACATAGACGTAAACGGTAAAACATTACCAAATAAAGAAGTAAAATGTTCAGGAGATGCTACCACAGGTTGGACTCCTGAAACTCCTTGTGTTGTTAAAAATAGTGATATAACAGATGTTTTTCCTGTAGTATTTCATGATTCAACTATTGAACCTGCAACAAACGCATCTGCTTACGTATTGAATAATACTAAATAGTATAATACTACCTCGATTGGGGAAATGGCACGAAGTGCAGATGGGGAATTTATTTTCGTTATTTGTATTATAATAATGTTTGCGAGGTTTTTATGAACGATTACAAATATTATTTGGATAACGGAATTTATAATATTCAAGACGGTAAATTTAAAGAAGCGATTGAAAATATTACAAAATCAATTGAATTGAAGAACGATTTTGAAATTTCTTATTTTTATCGCGGGGTTGCAAATCAGGCTTTAGAAAATTTTGATGAAGCCATGCTTGATTATACAAAGGCTTTGCAAATCAATGATAAAATGACTGATGCGTATTACAATCGTGCAAAAATTACTCTTTCTCGCAAAGATATTGAGAATCCTAATATACAAAAAGCTGTTGAAGATTTGGAAAAAGCTTTAAATTTAGATGATAAATTTGTTGATGCTTTATTTGCAATGGCTGCTGCGTATAAAAAATTGGGAGATTATCATAAATCTTTGGAATATTTGGAGAAACTTTTGCAAATTGAGCCTGATGCAGTAAATGCAAGAGCTTTGAAGAAATTAATCTTGCAAAAATATATTATTTAACAATCAGTAAAAACATAACAAGACAAAAAGCGATTAGAGAAAATATTCCTACAACAATCCAATAGGGGGTTATTTTACTCTTTTTCGGATAAGACTTCATTACCGTTTGTTGAGGTTTTTTAGTTGATTTTTTAGACGTTGTTTTTGTTGAAATTTTCTGTTTTGTTGAAGTTTGTGAATTCAGTTGTTCTTTTGCTTTCAGGTATTCTTTTGCAAGTTTTTTATTTTTTTTGCCTGTTGCGAGAAGTTCGATATCAAAATGCAGGTCAAGATTTTTCTTAGATGCTTTTTTTGTATATACGGAATAATTTATTGCGGCTTCAAAAGCTCTTTGCAGACATTCAAGGGCATTAAGTCCGTCTTTTTTAACAGATGATGAATGAATTGTTTGATTTCCGCATTTTTTTAGAAAATATAAATCGTCAATAAATTCTTTTTCTTGTTCCGAACCTTGCGAATTATCCTTTAAGGTTGCCAGCATTTGGTCAAAAGTTTCTTCTGTAGTGCGTTTTGAACCGAGAACATTTTTGCATATATTTTCTGCAAATTTTCTTGTCTGGCTTACACATTGGTCGTAATATTCATCTCTATAAAGCATTTCTGCATCAGAAATTATTTCATACAAATTTTTATCAATTGTTTTTAGAAAATCGAAATTCGTTGTCATGCTATTTTATTTCCTAAAACAAATATATATTAATCGTTATAATCTGGCAATTCAAATTCTGATTTTTCGGGGAAAGTTTCTTCTAAAAAGATTTTTGTCCTTCTTCTGTCAAAATCTGTTATTCCTTCTCCGTCATTTGTACAAAATAGAGCAGGTTTATATTTTCTTAGTTTCCCATAGGGATTTTTTGATTTCATATTCATAACTATTGAATCAGTACAATAATCTTTTTTTAATCGTCTTTTTAAGCGTTCAAATATTGACAAAAATCTGTCAATACGTGAGTAAAATTTTAATATTCCATATTTTTTTACCAAACCGTAATAAGCAACAATAACTCGTTGAATATCTCCTTCTGTGCGAAACTTGTGCGACATAGTTTTTAGAAAATATCTAAGATAATGGTTTATGCATTCAATAAATAAAGATTTTGTGTAGGCATCAATATTATGATGAGGGGCATAAGGGATTTCCTTCCCAAATTCTTCTTTTATAATTTTTTGCATGTTAAGAATTGATCTTGTATACATTGACGTCAATATATATTTTGGAGAAACTTGATGTTTTAGTCTTATTATAGGTTTTTTATCAAATGTAAAAAAGAAAAACTTATTTATATATCTGCCAAAAAATATATCATCATTTCCATAAATAAAATGTTCGCTAAGCTTTGGTATAAATGGCAGATAACACTCTATTGCTTCACTGTTAAATAGTGGCAGGTTTTCATTTGGAATAAAATCTTTATGAAAAA
This sequence comes from bacterium, assembly GCA_017467605.1. GTDB lineage: Bacteria > Cyanobacteriota > Vampirovibrionia > Gastranaerophilales > Gastranaerophilaceae > Zag111. Next base: position 25,286 of record JAFUSQ010000002.1, read on the forward strand.
CAACTTTAATTTTAGGATTATTTGTGTCAAGCCATTTGGGAATTTGGTTGTCTGTTACAATATAAATTTTATTTATCCAGCTTGCATATTTTTCTAATGAGCGCAGAGAAAATTTTAATTCATCATTATTTACGAAACGTCCTTTTGCCGTAGCTTGTTCATTAAAATTATTATTTAATTCTTTTAAAAATTCGTTTTTTTTATGACTCCAAATTTCGTCTTCTCCGTCTACCCACAAATAAACCATGTCAACAGGAAATGTGAAATCAATGCTGCTTGATTTGATTGGAATTAATCCGAGCAAAAATTGCTTATATTTATAATTTCCCAAATAAGTTTTTATAAATGGGTTATACCAAATACTTGTGTAATAATTCAATCTTTCGGGGAGAATTATTTTGTGTTTTTGGGCAAAATCTTGCAGATATGAATATGCAAAAACCAAATCTTGTTGTTTTTTCCCTTCTTTATCAGTGTATTTAACTGAAGAATTTTCTCTTTCAACATAGTGATATGTTGTATTTGGAACGGTTACAATAGAATTAGCGTAAAAAATTGATTCAATTGCAAATTTAACATCTTCATAAATATGACCTTGTGCAAATTTGATTTCGTTATCTTTAATTATTGAGGTTCTGTATATTTTATTTATGACATAGAAAAAATTATTTTTTTTATCTTTACAGAGATTGATTTTATCTTTTAATGCTGATTTTATATAATGTTTTTTGTGTAAAATATTATATCTTTTGAAAAATTTTTTGTGTTTAAGCATATTTGCAGATACGATATCAGCATTATATTTGATTGCGGTATTGTATAATTTTTCGCAAAAATCATAGTCAATCCAATCATCAGCGTCAATAAATCCTGTGTAATCTCCGCATACTTTTTCCAAACCTATATTTCTGGCATAGCCTTGTCCGTAATTTTTTTCTAAATTTATAATTTTAATTCGACAATCTTTTTGTGCGTAGTTATTAAGAATTTCCAATGAATTATCTGTTGAACAGTCATTGATACAAATTATTTCGATTTCTTTTAATGTCTGATTTATTGCGCTATCAAGACATTTTGGTAAATATTTTTCAACATTATATACAGGTATTATTATGCTAATTCGAATTTTGTTCATTTTTCACCCCATACTATATATATGATTATTAATAAATTAAGGTAATATATATAACTACTTTATACTAACACAATAAATTCATATGAGTATCACATGTAACGATTTATAAATTTAATAATCAATAGTAAGGTTTATAGAGTGTCATATATAAGGGATATTTATTGAAGGTAATAATGGGTGTGTTGTAATGGTATATTGCGATAAGGAATATGTGGCTAAAGTTATTAAGCAGGCCAGAAAAAAGCTTAATCTTAAGCAGTCTGAACTTGCTGAAAAAATTGGTATTAGCGAGAAGCATCTTAGTAAAATTGAAACCGGAAAAAATTATTTAGCTCTGGATAACTTTTTACGGATAGTTGAAGTTTTGGGTATTTCTTTGAAAGATTTTGGAATAAATGATAATTCCGCACATGGTGAAAATAGACAAAAATTGTTCAAATTAATTAATGTTTCTTCAGATAAACAAGTAAAAATGTATTTAGATGTTATAGAAACTATCCGCAAACATGTTTAGTGGTTATTGTTATGTTTATTTTTTTATATTAGAATTCTGAACATAAAGAATGAATTTTGTATAATTATAAAAGGAGAATGTAATGTTGACAAAAAATTCGGCAGTAAAAACATGGTTTTCAGGTGTTGATTTCAGCAAATATTCATCAAAAACATCTGAATTTGTAAAAGAATTTGCAGCTCGTGCAAATAAAAAAGGTTATTTCTTGAATTGGGTAAATTTACCTCAAGAACAGTTGAAAAGAGTTGATGAACTTTATTCAATGGTTGAAAAATTTAAGGCTCAAACAGGTGTTTCAAGACTTTCTGTTATGGGTATCGGCGGTTCAAAACACACAGTTGAACATATGTTAGCTATCAATGGCTTAAATATCAATGGCGATAGTGTTGCTTTTTATTCTGATGTTGATTCAATCAGCTGGGCAAGATTTTTGCACAAAATCGGTGATGTAACTTCATCAAACTTTATGATTGCATCAAAATCAGGTTCAACTTTTGAAACAAAAGACGGTTTTTTGAGAGTTCAGCAAATGTTGATTGACTCTTATATTTCTAAAGGACAATCAGAAGAAGAAGCTAAAAAATCAGCTGCAAAACATTTTATTGCGGTAACTGACGGGAACTCAGAAAAAAGCGAATTGCGCAGAACTTCAATTGAACAAGGCTGGTTAGGTGATTTGTTTATTCATGATGATGTTGGCGGAAGATTTTCAGCATTTGACGATCATGCTTTGTTTACTTTAATTTGGGCAGGCATGCCAAAATCTGATATGATTGCAATGCTTAATTCCGCTCAAGAAATTTCTTCTCAATCACTTTGCGAAGATTTAGAAATTAATGACGCCTTAAAAGAAGGTATTTTCTGGGCTGATGCAAAACTTAGCGGAATTGATGCTTCTGTTCATCAATATATGGGTTCAATGTTTGAAAATACCGTATACTGGCATGCTCAAATGCAAAATGAATCTGTTAAAGATACGCTAAAACAAGTTGCAAAAGTGCCTGATGCTATGCATCACTCAGCAGAAGCTCACTTTAACCCTGCAAATAAATTGGTGTTTGCTTTGACTGTTCCTGTTGATAATGGTGTTTGCCGCGAAAATGCAGAAAGTTACATTGAAGCGTTAACTAAATCTTACGAAATAACAGGAGCATTCTTTAAAGAAGAAGTTGAAACTTCAAAATTAGGTTTGACTCCTCAAGCAGCAGGCGCAATAACACAATTGAGAGCCTTTGCAACTGTTTATCAAGAAATTGTTACCTGCGTTATGACAGGGAAACAGTTACCTGAAGTTTTGGATAGTGTACTTCAACCGCACGTTGAATTCTACAAAAAGAATTTGAAAGGTGGAGTTGTTGTTCCCGGCAGAATTTCTAAGTAGAACTTGAAGGTAATATTTTGAAATAAAAAATCGGACTTATAATCTAAGTCCGATTTTTGTTATTAATATTAAAAATTTACTTTTCATGGATTATCAATTTTGATTTATTATTTCCAACGAGTCTATCAATTTCTTGAGAAAATTTTTCATATTGTTTTTGGTTACAAATAATTTTGCCTGTTACTTCCTCTAAATTTGGCGGAATTCTTGTTATTCTGGATTCAAAGACAGGATTTTTGGCATCAAGAATTAAATTGCCATTAATAATTCTGACGTTTTGTAAAATAGAATCTTCATTCAAGCCAAACATTGAATATGGTACTGAAATTCCGCTTTTAGGATTTATGTTGTAAGAAGGGCGATAAGTACCAATTTCGAGCATTCCATCGCTGAGTTTTTTAGTTTCAATACCTAAAAATTTTAATATAACAAAATCATTATTTTCTTTTATTGCTCGTGCAAAGCTATATGGAGGCTTACTTTCAGGAAGTACTTCATTTAATTTTTCACTAATCATTATTGCAGAATTTGCTTTTGGACCTTCATCAAGAATTTCTGTGTGACATTTGAGATTTTTAGATTTGATGAAATTTTTTACTTCTTCTACCAAGTTTAGCGGAATAATATTGTTATTTTCAGGACCTTGAATTTGATCAATTTTACCTCTGCTTGTTGTCATTCCGATTAAGGATTCCCAAAGTTCTGATTTCCCGCGTTTGAGGTATATGTAAAAATCTCCATCTTCAAGAGCATCTGATGCTTTATCAACACTTGAACGCGTACACCAATTTTTATTACTTAAAATTTCAAGCATTGCAATATTTTTTTCTTTGTTAATCGGATCATGTGCAAATGAAGATATTTTTATCCAAACAGGTTTGTCACCGGATTTCCCCAATTTCATTAACAAATTATCACGTAATCTGTGAGTATAAATATCTATAAATGATGGAGAAGCACAACGTACTTTTCTATCTTTGGGTGCAATTTTTTCAAACCCTTTTATTGTTTCAAGCAAGGCTTTTTCATCAAAAGGTACCGGAATGTGTCTGTTAGCTTCCTTTAGTTCACTTGTTATTGAATGCCAAATAATAAATCTGAGTGATTCGTTGGTTTTAATCTTTTTTACAAGTTCCGGATTAATATTTGTTCCGTTTTGGGTAAATTGTTCCGGATTAGTCAAAAAGTCCAGCCATTCTTGCATTCTGTCAGTTCTTGCTTCATTGATTTTATTTATTGAATATACCCGTACATCTTGTGGAATATAGCTTTTCCACCTGATTTTTTCACTATCACTTTTTTTGTAAGGAAGTAGAGCTTTTCCTTTTTCGAAAAGCATTTGCATGGTATATTTAATTTTTTTTGACGAAATTACACTGCCATCTACATGATATCTTTTATTTCCTGCTAATATTTCTGCTGCCATATATTCAAAAACTGATTTGTATTGAGATGGTGCAGACAGCCCTGTAAAACAAACAATGTCAGATTTTAATTCGTTTGATGCTGTATAAAATCCAAATTTATTTTGGATTTTTATGGGTTTTGTATTATTTTGAACCGAATAATTACTTATTGCCGGTATCATTTTTATTTCCTTAAGCTTGTTTACTTATTGTTATTATAAATGTTCCTAAAAATTTTTTTTGCTTTATTCTATTTTATATTTAACAAATTTTAACTTAAAATAAAAAGAGGCGGGAAATTTTTTCTTCGCCTCTTTAGTGTACAGTTGTGGGGCTGTAAAATAAGGTTTGTGTTAGTTTAACCTAACACTTTTGTCGTAAAAAATGAGCTTCTTTTTCGTTATTAGAACGGGCCGGGTGGTTACGATAGCCTATTCCTGCACGATAACCTGATACTGCATACAATAAAGGCAGAGAAGGCTCAATCCATTTTAAGCCTGATAATAGCGATATTGTTGCAATGTCATCAGTATGTAAACTTAAATCCAAAAGTTCCGGAGTTCTGTAATCTGACTTATATTTTTTATTCATCATAGGGTTGATTATTTTGTTTCCTATGTAATTTGCAATTACACTTCCGCCAATTACTCCCGTGGTTAAAATTCCTCCAATCATGCCTAAACATCTTGCAGTTTTTGATTTTATATTAAATTTTTCAAGAATTCCCAATGCTGCTCCGGCACCGATATTACATAAGAATATGTTTGCAAGATATTGATAAATACCTTCATTAACTTTGTTTGGAATTCTGTCTTTCCAATTTTTTTCTGTTAATCTGTCCGCTATTGTACCGCCTGCAATTCCTCCTGCTACAGGGACAGCACCATATATAGATAACCAGCCGATTTCTTTGAATATATCTTTTGCTTTGATATTATCAGGAGGCGGTACAAGTTTATTAGCCATATCTCTCAGTCCATCTGTTTTAAAAAGTTCATGGACTTCTTTCAATGATAAAACTTTTGTTTTTGCTTTATTTAAAATTTTGTTTATATTTTTGTCTACATTATTATTTTGTAAAAATTCATCTATAAGTTTTGAATTTATTTCTTTTATTTGAGAAACTGTTTTTGAATTTTGTCTGCCTGTCAAATATGATGCAATTTTGGGAGCTTTTATTGCAGATAAGGCAGTTGCTCCAAGTATTATTGAAGTTTTTATTCCTGTTTTAAATTTTTTCTTTTTAGGTGCTTCATTCACTTGGTTTACAAGAACTCCTGTTGATCCTATTGCTAATAATGCGGGAACGTTTTTATTAATTTTTGCTATTAATAACGGCTGGTCTAAATATTTTCCTATTGCTCTTATCGGGGTCATTGCGTTTTTATATTTCCTTTTTAAATGTCTCTATACGCTTTTTATGTTTTTTGTAAAATTCGGTAAAATTACTCATTTTATCCAATATATTTTGAGATATTATGTGTTCAATTTTACAAGCATTTTCTCCTGCTTCATCTGAATTTATATCAAGTACAGTTTCAAAAAAGTCTTTTAAAATATGATGTTTTGCATAAACTTTTTTTGCTTCTTCAATTCCGGTTTTAGTTAAGGAAATTGTTTCGTAACTGTTATATTTAATAAGTTCTTTTGCAACTAATTTAGATAAAGCTTCCGATACTGATGCACGTGAAATATTTAATTTCCTTGCTAAATCAGCACCTTTTAAAGGGATATTGTTAATGTGTGCAATATAGATTGCTTCTATATAATCTTCTAAACCTGATGATAGAGTTTGCGCATTTGCACACATAATCAATACATTCTCCTTTTTTAAAAATATTGTAAGGCATGCCTAACACTTTGTCAAGTACTAAATTAAAAATTTGGGAATTTGCTTTTAAAACATGTTTTCGGTAGTATAGTTTTACTAAAAAGGAGAAATTATGGCTCAGCAATTTAATCCAAATCCGCAAAATATCAAAAAAAGATATTCGGTACTTGTATTTATAAAGGGTTCAACCGCGCCTTTGGTTTTATATGTTAAAGACGCTCAAGCTCTTTATCAAGAATTGTCTGAAAAAATGGTTGCAAATCAAGCTGTTTTGATTGAAAAAGAAACAGAAGGACCTTTGAAAAAAGTTTGTTTTGTATCTAACCAAATTTCTGCCCTTGCAATTCAAGAAGAACAGTACATGTAAATGAAAAAAATATTATCACTAGAAGAATTAGAAAATAGCACGAATAAGACACTTTATTTTACTTTTGATGAAAAAATTGAAGGTATTGATTGTGTTACTCCGATATATGCTGATTTGTGTGCAAAATCTTTAGGTGATTTTGTAGAAATTAGCGGAAATGTTAAGGGAAAAGTTTTACTTGAATGCGATTTATGTTTGGATAAATTTGAATATGAATTAGATTTTGAACTTGATGAATTATTCTCAAAAGACTCTTTGTTAGGTGATTACGAAGAAGCAGGACAGGAGTTTGAAATCAAAGAAGGACAATTTGTTACAGATTTGAACGGTGAAAAAGAAATCGATATTTATGACTTATTGTATCAATCTGTAATATTAAGTTTTCCAAATAAAAAAGTTTGTGGTATTAATTGTAAAGGAAGGGAATATCTTACCGAAGAAGATAGTATCACTGACCCAAGACTGGAAGTCTTTAATAATCTCCAAATTAACCCAAAAAATAGTTAGTACAGAAATAAAAAGGAAAAACAAAAATGGCAGTACCTAAGAAAAGAACAGGACATTCCGCTCAAGGCAGCAGAAGAGCTAATTGGAAAGCTACAAAGCCTGAAACAACTAAATGTCCTAACTGTGGCGAAACAGTTTTAACACACACTGTATGTACAGCATGCGGAACATACAAAGGTCAGCCTGTAAAATTGGCTGATAAAGCTGCAGCAGCAGCGGCAGAAAAGGCTCCTGCAAAGAAAACAACAAAAAAATCTACTAAAAAAGCAGAAGCAAAAACTGAAGAAAAAGTAGAAGAAGTTAAAGCAGAAGAAACAAAAGAAGAAAAAACTGAAGAATAAGCAAAGTCTGATAAGTTTGATAAGTTTGATAAGTGCGTTAAGTTCTTTACAAACTGTTATAAAATAGATTATAAAAGGACTTATCCAACTTATCCTGCTTATAGACTTATCCTACTTTTTAAAAGGGGAGAGTATGGCAAGAATAGCAATAGATGCAATGGGCGGTGATTATGCACCAAAGACAATAGTAGAGGGTGCTCTTTGGGCTGCGCAAGAGTATGGCGTGGGTCTGGAACTTGTTGGCCGCCAGGAAGAAATTCAGAAAGAAATTGACAGAATCAAATCTGCCGGTTGTATTTATTCTGATTGCGGTACAAAGGGTCATAAAAGAAGAATAAAAATTAACGTAGATAAAATTGACTATACAATTTCACATGCATCAGAAGTTATTGGAATGGGTGAAGCTGTTGGTCAATCAATTCGTAAGAAAAAGGATTCCTCAATAGTAGCATCTGTCAGAGCTGTTGCGGAAGGCAGATGTGAAGCTGTAGTTTCAGCGGGTTCAACGGGGGCGGCAATGGCTGCAAGTTTGTTTGGCTTGGGCAGAATTCATGGTGTTACAAGACCGGCTATAGCGGTAACTTTGCCAACGTTATATAAACCTGTTGTATTAATTGATGGTGGTGCAAATAGCGATTGTACTCCTGAAATGCTTGCTCAATTCTCTGAAATGGGATTGGTTTATGCTCAAGATATTGTTGGAGTTGATGAGCCAAAAGTCGGAATTTTAAGTATTGGGGAAGAAGAAGGCAAAGGAAATGCTCTTGTTAAAGAAACTTATCCGCTTTTAAAAGATTTGCATGAACAGGGTAGAATTAATTTTGTCGGAAATATTGAAGGCAAAGAATTATTTATAAATAAAGCTGATGTTGTAGTTTGTGATGGTTTTGCAGGTAATATTGCATTAAAAGTTACAGAAGGTACGGCATCTTTGTTGATAAAAATGATTGCATCTGAATTTAAATCTGATTTTGTCGGAAGTGTAATCGGTTTGTTAGCTAAACCTTTCTTGAGAAGGATTTTGAAAAGAACAAACTGGGAAGATTTTGGCGGAATGTTGCTTTTAGGTGTAAAAGGAATATCAGTAATTGCTCATGGCAGAAGTTCATCTTATGCTATGAAAAATGCGGTAAGAGCTGCTGTTAGAGTTTTGAATAAAGACATAAATTCAAAAATAGCAGAAAATATTAATAAATAAGATGTGCTCCTTTGCCCCCTGCGGGTGAAGTCGGATATGGCAGAGGGGTTTTAATATAAGGATTATAGCATGACGAATATAAAACCATTAAGAATTGCAGGTGTAGGATATTGTGTTCCGGAAACGGTTATTACAAATCAAGATTTAACTCAGTTGTATGACACTTCTGATGAGTGGATTTATACAAGAACCGGAATAAAAGAAAGACGTGTTGTTTCCGGAAATGAAACTGCGATTGATTTAGGTTTTAAAGCTTCTCAGAGTGCTATGAAAAAATCAGGATTTAAACCTGAGGATATAGATTGTATAATTGGAGCTTCATCTGCTCCTCCTCAATTGTATCCGACAATGGCAAGTACATTGCAGGATAAATTAGAAATCCCGAATAATGTTCCGGCTTTCGATTTGACTGCCGCATGTACTGGTTTAATTTATGCATTGCAAGTTGCAAGGGGTTTTATCGGTGCAGGAATTTATAAAACAATTTTGATAGTTGCATCTGATAATAATTCAAAAATTACGAATTGGGACGACAGAGGGACTTCAATTTTATTTGGAGACGGTGCAGGGGCAATGGTAGTAACAGAAGCAACTGACGGAGTTGATGATATTTTATCATTAAAAATCAGTGCAAATGGAACTATTGGTGAATATATTTACACAGATATGCCGGGACAAAATTGTCCTTTGGTTACTCCAAATGATAAAGTTGGAGATGGTAAAATTCATATGAACGGTAAAGAAGTTTATAAATTTGCCGTAACAACAGTTCCAAAATATGTTGAAGAATGTATTGCGGCTTCCGGTATGAAATCAGAAGAAGTAGATTATTTAATTCCTCATCAGGCAAATCAGAGAATTATTGAAGCAATTCAAAACAGGTTAAAGTATTCTGATGATAAAGTAATTTCGAATATAAAATATTACGGCAATACATCTGCCGCATCAATTCCTATAGCTTTAGTTGAAGGTGTTGAACAAGGTAAAATCAGACTTGGTTCAACTGCTGTTCTTTGCGGATTTGGTGCAGGCATGACTTGGGGTGCTGCTGTTGTTCGTCTGCGCGAAGGTATTTGTTAATGTCTTGGAGTCTCAAGACAGTAATTGAATTTTTTCTGATAATTGTTCTTATTATAAATTGGTTTACCGGAGGCGGTTTCACCAGAACAAATACTGATATTTATGCGGTTGAAAGAACTGTAATTCTGAGTGTAATTGTTTTGCTTATATATCTTGTTGTTAAATTTCTAATCCCTAATAAAAACTAGACATGGATATGATATGGTGATATTATTAAGATGTAGGTAAGCTCATGCTTTCTATCCGGTACACACTTTTGTGAAGGATTTAGGCTGGAAAGGAGGGCACTATGATTAAGCAAACAATAATGCTATTACTAGCACTAATTGCACTAATAATAGCATTCAAACTGTAAAATCGTAGGAGTGAAGCAAGTCCTTAAGAAAGACTATCCAATTTCTTTTGGACTTGTCCTACATTTTTATTATTTACTATTTTAGTGTTTTTGTCAATCCTATAATAAGTTATAGATATTCTAATTCTTTTTTAATTCTTTGAGATTCATAATTGTTTTATATATGTATTCAATTTCTGCTTGCGGGGCATCTGATAGCCAGTTTGAAATTTTATTTTGAATAATTTTTGAAGGAAGTTTGTGCTCGTAGTTAAAAAGTTCCATAACAGGAATATCAAAAACTTTCGCAATCAAGTCAAGTTTTTCCGGCTGCGGAAAATGTATGCCTGATTCGATTTTAGAAATGTGATTGGGTTCCAGTCCTATAAGTTCAGACAACTTTTCTTGAGTAAAATTATTTCTTTTTCTGAGTTCTTTAATTCGTTTTCCTATAAGTTTTTTGCATGAATCCATATATATCTCCTATTCAAAGATATTATATTTTTTCGTACCATTACATATTGACTTACGATAGAAAATAATGTATTAATATTCGTATTACAATTGAATATGTGCAAAATTATGATATAATTCATCTGATTTATAGGTTATATTAGTTGTATTGCAATAATAAAAGGAGGTAAAAAATGGATTTAATGAAAAATAAAAGAAGTAAATTTAGGGGTAAATATAATTCCCTCGCCCCTTGTGGGAGAGGTTTAGAAATTCAAAAAATAAACTTCCCCTCTCCCACAACATCAATTGAGTGGGAGAGGGTGCCCGGAGGGCGGGTGAGGGAAGGGAGAGGGGGCAAGAAGGCTGCATTTACTCTCGCCGAGGTCCTAATAACACTTGGTGTAATCGGAGTAGTCGCAGCATTGACAATTCCTTCCCTTGTTACAAATTACCAAAAACGTCAAGTTGAGATTAAATTAAAAAAGTTTTATTCTACAATAAATCAGGTTGTGCGTGCTTCAATGGTGGATAATGATAGTCCTGAAGGTTGGCTTAGTGATTCTGTAGGTAAAAATTACAGTTACAATGAAGAAGTTAAATTTTTGCAAACATATATGCTTCCTTATATGAAATATAATGGTTATAAACGTTGTTATACAACTGTATCTGATGGAGTATGTGTATATCTTTTTGACGGTGGAATAATGTGGTTTACCATTGATATTAATGGTTGTGATATTGCATATCTTTTGGATAATGATTGGGAAAATAGAGATAATAAGAAACAAAGAAAATATTTTGTTTTCCAGTTTAATAAAATTGCAGGTGCAGGAAATAAAAATTTAAATAGTGTTAATTTTGTTGAACCTTATACTATGAGTTGGAATGGTACCCGAGAACAATTACTTGATGGAATTGGAAACAGTTGTAAACAACAAGGAGCATTTTGTACAAAACTTATACAAACGAATAGCTGGAAAATTCCGAAAGATTATCCCTGGTAAATAGAACTCTTGAAATAACCCTTGTTTGTGTTATTATTCAATCAAAGTATAGAATAATAATTAAGGGGTATGAGAGATGACAAAAAAGATAGCGTTTGTATTTCCGGGACAGGGTTCTCAGACTGTTGGTATGGGAAAAGATTTATACGAAAGTTTTGAAGTATCAAGAAATGTTTTTGATACTGCAGATAAAGTTTTAAATAAAAGTATTACAAAATTGTGTTTTGAAGGTCCTGATGAGGATTTGAAACAAACTGTTAATACTCAACCGTCAATTGTAACAATGTCAATTGCGGCATTAGAAGCTTTTAAATCTAAGTCAGGTATTACTCCTGCTTGTGTTGCAGGACACAGTTTAGGGGAATATTGTGCAATGTATTGTGCAGGTGTTATGAATTTGGAAACGACTTTTAAAGCTATTCAAAAAAGAGCAGACTTGATGGGTGAAACAAAAGGCGGTGCAATGGCTGCTATTTTGAACGCACCTGAAGGAAGTTTGGAAAAAGCATTAGAAGAAGCTTCATCTGTCGGATATGTTGATGTTGCAAATTACAATTCTCCTGCTCAAGTTGTTATTACAGGTGATGAAAAATCTGTTACAAAAGCAGGTGAAATACTGGCGCAAGCAGGTGCAAGAAGGGTTGTTCCTTTGGCAGTGTCAGGGGCATTTCATTCAAAATTTATGGAAAATGCAGGTGAAAATTTTAAAAGCTTTGTTGCTGAATTAGATTTAAATGATGCTTTAATTCCTGTATTTACAAATGTTGATGCTCAAGCTACGGTTTTAGGTGCAGAGTTTAAAAACAAAATGCCGCGCCAGATTTATTCATCTGTACACTGGACTCAGACTATTCAAAAAATGATAGCTGATGGTATTGATACATTTGTTGAAATAGGACCGGGTAAAGTATTATCAGGATTAATTAAAAAGACTGATGCGAGTGTAAAAACTTATAATATTTTTGACAAAGAATCATTAGAAAATACAGTAGAGGCTTTAAAATCAGAGTTTTCAACAACGGCAGTTTAGTCGTCAGTAAAATTATAATCAAGATTAATAGATTTTAATAATTCATCAGCCCGTATGTCTAACATGCGGGCTATTCTCAGCAATGTCGAAAACTTAATATCAAATAATCCGTTTTCAATTCTGCTCCAAGTTGCAGTGGTTAAATATCCTTTATTTAAGACAAACTCATTTAAAGATTTGGATTTTTCAAGTCGTAATTCTTTAATTTTTTTTCCAAGTTTGTGTAAATTTTCAATATCCTGCTGTTGCATACGTGTAATATTAATGTTAAAATGGTATATAAGCATTACACGTATGTAATAATTTGGAGGTAAAAATGGATTTAATTAAAAGTGACAGGGGTAAATGTAATTCCCTCGCCCTATGGGAGAGGGAGTCCGAAGGACAGGAGAGTGGGCAGTCTGGATTGCCACGCGATCATAGTGACAGAGGCATGTCATTACGAGGAGCGCAGCGACGTAGTAATCCCCTGCAAATCTTGCGAGGAATTGCGATTGCGACGGGGGTAAATAAAACAAATTTAAAAGTCCATACATTTACCCTTCATCACAGTGACAGTAACGTCATTGCGAGCACGAACGATAGTGAGTGCGTGGCAATCCAGAAAAATTCGTACAGAAACGACTGGATTGCTTCGTCGGACTTACATCCTCCTCGCAATGACGGGTGGTTTAATAAACGCAAAGAACTTATTCACTTAATCACTTATTCACCTATTCCCTTCAAAAAAGCGGGTTTTACCCTCGCGGAAGTTCTCATAACTATCGGCATAATCGGGGTTGTTAGTGCTCTAACTATTCCAGGTTTATATACAAAAATTCAGCATAAAATCCTTGTAGAACAGTTTAAAAAAGCTTATGCCTCTGCAAATCAGGCATTAAAATTGGTTCAAGAAGAAAATGAAAAAGAATTTTTATGTTATTCAGATGGTTGGGGTTCATATAAACAATCTGAATGTGCAGAGTTTTGGGGGAAATTTTTTGCAATACAAAAAACTCCAAAACCTTGTAATGGTGGAAAATGCGGTGTGAAATATAAAAATCAAACACAAGTATTGAGTGAAGGCGGGAGTGTGCCAAATCCTCATTGCTCATTAAATGCAGATTTAATAAATGCTTATGTTCTACCAAACGGTGTTATTTATCATCTAACATCTGGAGGTATTTTTTTTAGTTTGGATATCAATGGTAATGCAGGGCCAAACAGATGGGGTTATGATGTGTTTTATCTTACTTGGATTAAGGATAATAGTAACGAATCTGCACCTTTAATGCTTGGTGAAAAAACTTGTTCAATAACCGAAAAAGGCGGTTATACATTTGAACAAATGTTGAAGGAAATTAAAAAATAGAATTTATAAATATATGTAACGAACTATGAACGGAATTCTTTTAGAATTCCGTTTATGTTATAATTTGATTGGAAAAGCTTATATAATAAAGGAAAATGGAAGGTTATGTTTAAAAAGACACTTATTGCAATTACGATTTTAGGTTTTAGTTCTTTGTCTGCGTTTGGTTTTGGAATGCTGCAGGGATTTTATGAAAATCAAGTGCAGCAAGATCAAGCAAGATTTTACAATAGGATTTCTACTTGTAAAGATAATGGGTTTGGTCAATTATATGGTGGTAAATTTACATATTTTATTATTGAGAAGCGTTCAAATAGTGTTTGTCACGTGGAAAAGATTAAGGATAAAAGTAATTTAACTTGTAACTTTCCAATGAATATTGTGAATAAGTATAATGCAGAAACTGCTTCTCAATATGATTCTAATAAGTCATATTGTAAAACTGTTTCTTATACAGATAAGCAATGGCAGTCAAAGATTGCAGAGATTAAAAACCGTGTGGAAGAAAAAGCTAAACAGCATCATTTGGCAACACAACCCGAAGCATTGAAATTCTATAATAATAATTTGCGAATTTGCAAGGCCGGTAAGCTTTCAATAAGGGACATAGAGGTTATTGGTGAAAATGACGGTAAATGTCAAATTATAGAAAGTTTGGGTAACGGTATTAAAAGAACTTGTAATTTCCCTAAAAAAGAATTGGCGACGTATACAACCGAAACTATTAAACAAGAAAAAAATGGCGGAACTTCATTAGCATTAGAAGCAATTCAAGAAGGACAGTACTGCCAATTGAATAAATCAGTTGATGAAATATTGAAAGAAACAAAAATATTACCTTGGAAATAGATAGAAAATAAGGAGAAAGATTAAAATGACAGAAAGAAAAATTGCTTTAATTACAGGCGGATCTCGCGGTATTGGTTTTAGTTGTGCAAAAGAATTAGCACAAAACGGCTGCGACATTATTATCAATGATATTTGTGATGCTGCAACTGCGCAGCCTGCTATTGATGAAATTAAAGCGTTGGGTGTTAATGCTTGGTTTTATCAATTTGACGTATCAAATGATGCACAGGTTAAAGAAGCTGTTGATAAAATGATAGCAGAACACGGTAAAATTGATATTTTATTGAACAATGCCGGAATTACAAAAGACGGTTTGTTCTTGAGAATGGACGCTGAACAATGGGAAAGAGTTATCAAAATTAATCTTGGTTCAGCTTATTATGTAACACACGCCGTAATCAAATATATGATGAAAGCAAGACAAGGTTCAATCATCAATATGTCATCAATTGTTGGTGTTCACGGTAATGCAGGTCAGGCAAATTATTCTGCCTCAAAAGCAGGTTTAATTGGTTTGACAAAAACATTAGCAAAAGAATTCGGTTCTCGTAATATCAGAGTTAATGCGGTATGTCCGGGATTTATTCAAACTGCAATGACTGCAAACCTTGGTAATATTGAAGAATACGCAAAAGCAATTCCTATGCAAAGATTTGGTACACCTGAAGATATTGCAAAAGTTGTTAAATTTTTAGCTCTTGATACAGATTATGTAACAGGTCAAGCAATCGAAGTTGCAGGCGGTTTGATGTTATAAAAACTTATTAAAAATTCTAAAAGACCAAAAATTTTAAGATTCTGAATAAATTTCAGAATGACAAAATTCTTGGTCTTTTTCTATACAATAGATTGTAGTCACTAAAAACCCACCCAGACCCTCCCTGAAAAGGGAGGGAGTAAAGTACAGTTCCCCTCTTTATTTTGCGGTATTCAAAATATAAGCAGAAGCATTTGTTGCAGGTGCAACTGTTGAATCATAAAATACTACAGGGAATATATCACCCATGTTTTTATTATCAACAATACAAGGTTTGTCAGGTGTCAATGTTGTTTCGACATCTCCCGAACAACTTACTTCTTTATTTGGCAAACTCACTCCATTTACATCTATAAACCCAACACAAAAATAATTAAATTCGCTCTCATTATTTAAAACTTCTGTTACTGTTTTTCCGGGCAAAAGCGTACAACCCCCATCAACACTATCGAATTCCTCTGATATTCCAACAATTGTTCCATCAGATAGGGTAAAACCATGCGTGTCTCCTATTTCAATGTGATACAAATTAAATTCATATAGATCAAATGCCAAATCATAGTAGCATGTAACACCGGACAAATTATTATTAAATATTGTAGCAATATTTTCGTTTGGATTATCACAACCATTCCAAGAATAAGTTGCAAAATCCCAATCATGATTTGCTTTATTCATTCTCACTGCTTGATTTAGGGTTGAAATGGTTTTCTTGAATTGGCTCCTATAACGCTGCCCATTAATATTTGCTATCAGTGTCGGTATAGTCATTGCTGCAACAACTCCGATAATACCTAATGTAATTAGTACCTCCGCGAGGTTAAATCCTGTTTTCTTTTTCATATTTATCCTTTCTACAACAATTTTTCTTTATTTTTTGTTGTGTTGCATAGATATATTATATTTATTAAGCCTAATTGTCAAATTAATAATCCCTATTAAATCATTTTTTAGTAGTAACTAAAATCTATAATTATTTATAGGAGAATTTTTATGGATAATATTAAAATCCTGCTGGGGAAGCGTATACAAGAACTGCGAAAAGGGAAAAAGTTATCTCAAGAAGCTTTGGCCGAAAAAATCGGGATTGAACCTAATAATTTGAGTCGTATAGAAAACGGAAAAAATTATCCGACTCCCGAAAATCTTGCTAAAATTGCTAAAGAACTTAATGTCTCTGTCGACAAATTATATTTGTTTGAACATCATCAAAATTATTCTCAATTAAAGGAGGAAATCGTAAAAGCTTTAGATGATGAGCAATTTGGACGATTATTGTATAAGTTTTACAGGTTGATAAAAGAATAATCGTGAAGTTTTTTAACAAATTCATATATGTTTTGTAAACTTCTTGCAAAAAAATATTCACAGGGTTATAATGTAGTCGGAAAAGTATTAGTAATACAATTTAATTAAGAGGAAAAGAAAAGATGAGTACATTAGACACAGTAAAAAAAGTTGTAGTAGATCAATTGAGTGTAGATGAAAAATTAGTTACACCTGAAGCTCGTTTCACAGATGATTTAGGTGCTGATTCATTAGACACAGTTGAATTAGTTATGGCTTTAGAAGAAGAATTCAAATGCGAAATCCCTGATGAAGACGCAGAAAAAATTCAAACAGTTCAAGATGCTGTAAATTACATTGATAGCAAATTAGCTAAGTAATTATCTCACTGTTATGAGTTTTTAAATTGAATTTAACTATATTTGTGAATGCGGGCGTGAGATAATTTTCATTCCCGCATTTTACTGTAAATTGATAAGTAGGTTGAGCTTGTTTGCTCAATAGTAGGTTGGGATTGTTATCCTGACAATATAAAGGACATAAATATGAGTAAAAGAAGAGTAGTAATTACAGGTTTGGGTGTTGTTACCCCTTGCGGTATAGGCGTTGACAATTTCTGGAAAGCAATGCTTGAAGGTAAAAGCGGAGTTTCAACTATTGAAAGAATTAGTACTGAAGGTCAAGCAGTAAAAATTGCCGCAGAAATTAAAGATAAAGATTTTAATCCGGAAGATTATATCGATCCTAAAGAAGCTAAACGAATGGATAGATTTACTCAATTCGGAATTGTTGCAGCTGATGAAGCTATTGCAGATTCAGGAATTGATGAAGCTGGTCTTGATCCTTACAGAATTGGAGTAATTGTAAGTTCTGCAGCAGGCGGATTTCATACTTTTGAAAAAAACCATCTTGCAATGATGGAAAAAGGACCGACAAAAGGGTCTCCGTTTACGGTTCCTATGTTAATTGTTGATATTGCTTCAGGCAGAATTTCAATTAAACATGGTTATAAAGGTTTAAATAAGTGTATTGCATCTGCTTGTGCGACAGGAACTCATACAATAGGTGATGCTTTCAGAAGTATTCAATACGGTGATGCTGATGTCGTTGTAGCGGGCGGCTGCGAAGCGACAATTACAACACTGGGAGTAGGTGCATTTACTGCATGTCGTGCTTTATCAAAACGTAATGATGAACCGCAAAAAGCTTCACGTCCTTATGATAAAGACCGTGATGGTTTTATTATGGGCGAAGGTGCTGCAGTTCTTGTATTAGAAGAATATGAACAGGCTAAAAAACGTGGTGCCAAAATCTATGCAGAAATTGTAGGTTATGGTCAAACTGCTGATGCTCATGATATTGTTGCTCCTGATCCGGAAGGTAAAGGTGCAAGAAAATCAATGGAATTTGCTCTTGCTGATGCCGAAATGAAGCCTGAAGAAATTGATTATATTAACCCTCATGGTACAAGTACCGGTTTGGGTGATATCGCTGAATCTCAAGCAATTGCTCAAATCTTTGGCGACAAAGAAAAAAATCCAAATTTGGTTGTAAGTTCAACAAAAAGTATGCATGGTCACATGCTTGGTGCAACAGGTGCGGTTGAAGCAGTAGTTTGTGTTAAAACAATTACTGACGGTAAAATACCTCCAACAATCAATCTTGATAATCAAGATGAACGTGTTGCAAATTTAGATTATGTACCGCATAAAGCTCGTGATAAGAAAGTTCATGCTGCACTTTCAAATTCATTTGGCTTTGGCGGTCACAATACAACCTTGATTTTCAAAGAGGTTGAATAGATTTTAAATTTTTTAAAATGATATGAAGTGTTAACTTTTCATTGATTAATAGGAGATTCCACGCTGCAAAAATTACGTCATTTAGAGCGAAGTGTGGAATCTTCGTAATTTTTACACCTCTGAATGAAATAATATTTTTGAGCATACAATAGGCAAAAAATTATATTTTTTGATTTAATATTTATATGAATTTGCTGAGTTTAAATAAAGATATTTCTGCTTTGCTTGTAAATTGGGCAGATTCTAAGCCTGTTCCTCAATTAATAGATAGTGTTACATACGATTTGTATGAGGATAACAATCCGTTCAGAAAACAGTTTAGTAAGTCTGAAATTAATAATAAGGAATTGAGATTAGCAGTAAACACTGCGGCATCTTTAGGTGCCGAAACCTTTTCTCTCTTTGCAAATCCGTATTATCTAAGTCATAAGGTTACTCAAATTCCAGTTTATTATCAAAGTGCAGTTGATTTATATAATAAAAAATAAGGTAACTACATACCTGTTTCCGCTAAAAAACGTTAAAATTGTCATGCTGAACTTGTTTTAGCATCTTTCAATTTATTAGATTCCGAAACACCGAGTAGGAACAGAAAATTACGTTTCGCAAGCTCAACTAATTTTCTAGTCAGTTCGGAATGACATTATGATTGAGCTTTAATTTATTTTGTGGTAACTTCTATAGAATTACCACAAACAATTGTAAGGTGGGGTACCTACCCCACCATCAATTCCGGCTCAATATTAATTTATAAAAGTTCTTTTAAATAATTTGGCAGTGCAAAACGTGCGTTATGATATTCTTTGTTATAAATTTTACAAGTTGGAATGATTTCATTTGCGCGTTCATCATTGTAGTATTCCAGAGGTTTTACATCAACTGAGCAAAATGCCCACGCCCAATATCCGCCGGGGTATGTCGGAATGTTTGATGTGTATGTTGCGACTGTTGGGAATACTTTTTTAAGTTGTTTATACATTTTTTGAACAGAGTCTTTTTGTGCAAAAGGAGATTCTGATTGAGCAACCATAATACCGCCTTTTTTTAGTGAATTTTTAACATTTGTATAAAATTCATCAGTAAACAAACCTTCTCCGGGTCCCATAGGGTCGGTTGAATCGATTAAAACAATATCAAATTCATCTTTTTTATCTTTCATATATTCAATTGCATCTTGAACAAGGATTTCAACTTTTGGGTTATCAAGTTCGCAAGCAATTGTCGGGAGATATTTTTTGCAAGCATCAATAACCATACCGTCAATTTCACATAATACTGCACGTTCAACGGTTTTGTGTTTTAGAACTTCTCTGATTGTTCCGCCGTCCCCTCCGCCAATTACAAGAACGGATTTAGGGCACGGGTGCTGCATCATTGGAATATGTGCTATCATTTCGTGGTAATGATATTCATCTCCAACTGTTGTCATCATCAAATCATCAAGTGTTAAAACTCTGCCTAAGTCGGATTCAGTTTCAAAAATTTCAACCTTTTGAAATGGTGAATTGTCGGAAAATAACACTTTTCCTGCTTTTATTGCTATACCAAAGCCCCCGGGGGTAATTTCATGGTAGTATCCGTTTTCTATACCGTTTTTCATTATAAATTTCCCTTTCTTATATAATAAAACTTCGAGAATAATTAATTCTCGAAGTTTATACTATCATATAAATATTTGTTTTCAAATTTTATTCAACAGGAATTTCCTTATTGAAATCCGGGAATGCATAATTTGAATCAGGTGCATAATATTTGCCGTCTATTTTGAATGCTTTTTCTCCGTTTGGTAATGTTACCCGTTCTCCATTTATAATATGACCATTTATTTGCATATTTTTTATTGGACCGTCTTGCCAGCTATTCATTTGATTGTAGAGATAAAGGTTGTCATTATATTCTTCCAAGCCTTCCATTTTGAGTCTTTCTTGAGGTGAAGTCGGAAGTTTACCTCTCTTTATATTATTTTTTGATTCAAATTCTTTTAGTTTGTTGTCTAATGAATCCATTTGTGTTTGGAATGAAGATTGTTTGTTGTCACCTTCATAGTGTTTAGCTCCAACTGATCCTGATTCAATATCAGTTGTATTTGTTTTTAATTTGTCATTTGAGGTCTCTGCGGCATTTGGAGTTTGTTGAATCTCGCTACTATCCAGATTCCCAATATCTTCTGTTAGTTTGCTGATAACAGATGGCGCATTTTGTTTTAGTTCTTCTTGTGTTAATTCGCCGTCTTTTTTCTGTGTATCAATATTGTCAAAGCTTTCGTCAATAAGTTTGTTAATTTGCTGTTCATTATCTTTGGTTATTTCAACGCCTGCTTCTTGGAGTTGACCTTTGATAAATGTGTTGTATTCTTTTTTATCCAGTGTTTTATTGCCATTATCATCACTTTTTAACATTGTTGCAACATCATCATCATTTGAAGTAAGGGGTTTATTTGCCATTTCGGTTGCTTTTTCAAGAACGTTGCCATTTTTGTCTCGAACTTCAATTGAACCATCTTTGGCATATCCGACATCATAATCATCTCCAAGTTGAGCTTGAACTTCTTTGCGTCTTGCAACAGTTTCTTCTGAGGGTTTTTTGCTGGTAACTTCAACTTCGGATAATTCTTTACCTTCTTGTGTAAAGTTTGGAATATTAACTTTATCGTTTGGATAGAAGAATTTATTACCCTTTAATTTTGGATTTGAACCGTTATAGGTTTTTACGGTATCTTTATTAGCTTCTAAAAATTCTGTTTTAGCATTTTTAATTTGGTCTGGTGTTGGGTTTTCAAAACCTTGCTCTTTTAAGGCATCTGTAACAATTTTTGTTATGCTATCACCTTTTTTAACTGTGTATTGAGCAGGTGCATCAAACAGGTTTGATTTAATTTCTTCACCTTTTGAATTTTTGAATGTTGTTTCTATATTTCCTGCCGAGTCTTTTGTTTCGGCTTTAACATTACCTTTATCATCATATGTAAAAGTTGTTGTTTTCTTCAATGTTGGGTTTTGGGCATCAATAGTTTCTTCTGACGGTTTACCATTTTGCATGTCTTCTTCGCTTGCATATTTTGTATCAATTGTGTGTCCGTCTTTTTTCTCGGAAACTGTTACTGAACCTGCCTGACCTTCAACTGTTTCGCGTGCAATTGTTTGACCGTCTTTATATTCAAAATCGGTTTTAACTTCTTGTTTATTTTTTAATTCTGTGGTTGTTGTAATTTGACCATCTGCATTTTTAGTTACGCTTTTATTTCCGTCAGGAGTGAACGTGGTTGTTAAGCCGTCCTTAATGAGAGTTGTTTTGTTACCTTTAGAATCATATTGTGTAACTGTTCCGTCTGCATCAATTATATCTTTACTTCCGTTTTTGTGTTTAATTTCTCGGGAACCGTCGTCCATAGTGGATACAACATCACCATTATCAAGTTTTTCCTGATCATATCTGTAGGAATATTTATCATCAACATTACTTTGATAAATATGGGTTGATTTGTTACCGTTGTTTTCAACATATTCGGTACCATTTTTAGCAGCTTCCTGTTGTTTTGCCAGTGAATTTATAGCATCAAAATCCAAACCGGCTTTTTTACTTTCTCGTTTAGAAAGCTTTTTATTACCTGCTGCATCATTTAATTTTTGGCTAAGCCAAGCTGCTTCATTATCATCAAGTTTGCCGTCTTTGACACCGCCGTTTTGACCGTCAGCCATTTCGATTAAGGCTTTGTTTTGTTCGGTCATTTGCAGATTTTTAAGTGCATTGGCACTTGTGTCAATTGTTTGTTTTTGACCTTTCAATTTAATGATATTGGGCTGATTCCCGCCATTAATACCGTCAACCATGTACTTATCTCCATTTTATTATCATTAAGCTTTTGTTGATTTAAATCCGTTCATTACCCAGGCAAAAAATCCTTGTTTTTTAGGTTTTTGACCTGTTACGGTAACTTCTGCTAATGTACCGCCATCGTAAGTTTTTTCTTGTGGTTTCTTACCAATAACAGTAACTTCCGCGAGCGTTCCACCGTCAAGAGTGACATCATCATCTTTTTTCGGTGCTTTACCGGTGACAACGACTTCCGCGAGCGTTCCACCGTCAAGAGTGACATCATCATCTTTTTTCGG
>JAFUSQ010000050.1 GCA_017467605.1 bacterium
ACGAGGGGCGAGGGTGTAAAATCTTCCTCCTCACAATGACATTTACGATTTATTAATCTGTGCTTCAGCACCGTATTGGACTTAACGGCCTTAACGGTCTTATCGGTCTTAACGGACTTTGAACAATATTGAGATTCTTCGCACACTTGCGTTCCCTCAGAATGACCTTAGGATTCTTTTTGAAAGATAGCAGCGAGTGCATCTCAATACATCGCGATAAATTCTAAAACAAGAAAAACAACAGGGTAAACATGCAACCCAATGATACTGCGCTGAATAAAAACCATGTATGCATTACGGGGTGTTGATATGACCATATTTCTTTAATTGTTGCAGTTGCATTGTTCAGGGTTTGCATATATTCTCTCCAAAAAATAACTTAACTCTTATTCTTTACATTTTCTATTATCCATATTTATCAAGAAACAAAATCACCTGTTTGGTTGATTATTAATTTAGTTTATTTTATGATTGATTTATGCGAAATGTTGAATTACTATTGCCTGCCGGAAATATAGAAAAGCTTAAATATGCCGTAAAATACGGGGCTGATGCTGTTTATTTAGGGGTTGTCGATTTTAGCCTGAGAGCAATGAGAAAAGGCGAAATTATTACTCTTGAAAATCTCAAAAGTGCTGTCGATTTGGCTCACAATTTAGGGGCAAAAGCTTATTTAACTTTGAATATTTTTGCTTTTAACAGTGATATAAGGCATTTGGAAGAATGTATGGAAATTATTAAAGATGCTAATCCTGATGCTATTTTAGTTAGTGATTTCGGCATTTTGCGCCTTTTAAGAAAATATATGCCGGATACGGATATTCATGTAAGTACGCAAACGAATATTTTAAACTATGAATGTGTAAAATTTTGGCAAGATATGGGTGCTACTCGTGTTGTTTTAGCACGAGAACTTTCAATACCTGAAATTGCTGAGATAAAAAGACAAGTTCCTAATATGGAAGTTGAATGTTTTGTACACGGTTCTCAATGTGTATCCTTTTCAGGAAGATGCTTGCTTAGTGATTACATGACAAACGGCGAAAGAAAAGCCAATTCCGGTAATTGTTCTCAGCCATGCCGTTGGAGTTACAAGCTTGTTGAAGAAACTCGTCCGGGACAATATTATGAAATCAATCAAAACGAACGCGGTTCACATATTTTGAGCCCGAAAGATTTATGTCTTGTAAAACATTTGAAAGAAATGATTGACGCAGGTGTTGATTCGTTCAAAGTTGAAGGAAGGACTAAGAGTTTGTATTATGTTTCGGCGGTAGCAAAAACATACCGTCAAGCAATTGATGAAATTTTACAAAATCCTGATGCGGATATGGAAAAATATTTTATTGAACTTAAAAAAGTCGGTAACAGAGGTTATACAACAGGATTTGCACTGGGCGATAACAATTCGGAAAGTTACAGTTATGATATTTCAAAGGGTTTGGCAGGCGCAGATTTCTTATTTGAATTCAAAGGTCATGCAAAACATTCTGGTGCCGTATGTCATTCTGAACTTGTTTCAGAATCTGAAAAACAGACCCTGAATCAAGTTCAGGGTGACAGTTTGTTTTTCTTTGTAAAAATTAAAAACAAAGTTTACTTGAATGATGAAGTTGAGATTATTACTCCAAGCGAACAGTTTGTAACAAAAATTGTTGAGATTGTTGATGAAAAAGGAGAAAATTTAGATTTAGCAAATACTAACGCTGATGTTTATTTAAGGTTTGATAAATCTCCTGTTGATTGGGAAGTTGCATTAGCAAGAACTGTTGGGGTAAAAGAGCATGTTTGTTAAACCGGATTATAATTTGAAACGTATTTATGATATTAATTTAGAGGAATTAAAGCAATCCGGCATTAAAGGAATGCTTTTTGATTTAGACAGTACCTTAATGGCCTCAAAATCTGCACAATATTCCCAAGAAATTTTGGATTGGCTAAGTATTGTAAGAAAAGATTTTTTTATCGGGGTTGTTTCTAATAATAAAAATCCTGATTATATAGAAAAAGTTAGACAAATTTCAGATTTCCCGTTATTATTTGATGCAGGAAAGCCTCGAATTAAAAGAGTTTCAGCATTTTTAAATGAGCATGGTTTAAACCCAAAAGAATGTGTTTTAGTTGGTGACAGACCTTTAACAGATATTATATGCGGTCAAAGGTTAGGGTGTAAAACGATTTTGGTCGATTCTATAACGGCTGATAGTGAAGCAAAAATTGTAAGATTTGTGAGATTTTTGGAAAGATTAAGCGTTTCTCCTTAATTTGTAGTACATCAAAAGATTGAAATTTTTTAATTAAGTTGCAGGCTGTTACAAAATATTAACTAATGAAAATCCTTTGATAATAAGGGTTTTCATTGCATATGGTATTTAAATTTTTAAAGATTTGTAAATTTTGACTTAACTCAAATATTAGTATATTATTGTAAATGATAGTATCGGTTATTTTGGGAAAATACATTAAATAACTGATACACAAAATAAAGAGCTTTAATATAATGTTGTTGTTAAACTAGATGGGTGGAGATAACGTGAACATAGATTACTATAGGAATGAGAGTTGGGTGGATAACACATTTAGCAAACGCGGGAAATGGGTATTGTCCTTGTTGGCAGTAGTATTTTCAGTAGGAATTATTGCCGGTGGCTGCGGTATGTTACAAAATCTTGGCGGCGGTGCTTCAACGGAAGAAACTGCACCTGCGCCGGTTGCAGATGTTAGTCCTTCCGTTAAAGAAGATGTGAATGTACCGAGTGAAGGTAGTGTAGATGTCGATGTGGAAGATAACAAAGCAAGCAGTATGGTTGCTTATGATGTTACATCAGTCGGCAGAGCTGATCCTTTTATGCCATATGGTGAAATTCAGGCATTTGAAGATGCACGAAATTCTGCTATTGCAGAAGCTAACGCTCATAATGCTAAAATTGCAGAGCTTAATAAGTTGAAAGGTGTTGTAATTCGTGAGGCTGATGATATAAGTCCTTACAGTTTCAATTTACCTGTTCCGCCTACATCTTTAGCTTCGCCTGATGCGGCAGCAGCAAAAATTACAAGAACAAAAGTTGTTGGTATTATGTACAACGACAATAGCCCTTCAGCAATTATAAATGTAGATGATAAGGATTATCTCGTTCGTCAGGGTGATAAAATTATGGATCAAGAATACAAAGTCCTCAAAATTAATCCGTCATGGATTACTGTTGGACTTGGCTCAAATATATATTCCGCAAGTATTGGCGAGTTATTCTCAAAAGATGACTTAGACAAAACAAGAAACGATTTGTATAATTTGAGAAACAGATTTGGTGGTAGAAAAGGTTAATTAAAGAAGAAATAAGCAGGAGCAAATATGAAGAATAAGATTAGAAGAAAAATTGTTGCAAGTGTTTTGTTATCAGCTTTCATGGTAACGAATTCAATGACTGCATCATTTGCGATGGAAGATTATTATGGTTACGGTGCGCCGGCAATCAGAACCGGTGAACAATCTGCAGTTGGTTTAAGTTCAACTTACAAAATTTCTAACGGTGATTCTGTAGTTAACTTAAGTTTAAGAGATGCGGATATTAAACAAGTTTTACGTATGTTTGCAGATCAAGCAGGCATGAATATCATCTTTGCCTCAGATGTTGAAGGTGAAGTAACAATGGATTTGGTTGATATTCCATTAAGTGATGCTTTAGATTTGGTTGTTAAAACTAACAATTTATATTATGACATTAAGGCAAATACTTTAGTTTTCTCAACAACTGATTCTTCATTGAATTTGGCAGATCGCGGTAAGAATTTAACGATTATTCCTGTTAAATATGTAAATGCTTTGGCATTGTCATCATTCTTGAACAAGAGCATATTCAGTCCGAAAGGAAAAGGTTCGGTAAGACCGGGTATGTCAAACGGATTTATCGTTGCAACTAATCCTGCTACTAACGAATTAATCGTAACAGGTACAGAAAATGATTTGGCAGTTGTAAGAAATATTGTTGAAAAATTTGACAGAAAACCTACAATAACAACATTCAAGGTTAACCATACTACTCCTGCTGAAATGGCTGCATCAATATGTACGTCATTATTCCCATCAATGTCAATCGTTGACGGTAATGGCGGTTCATCAGGCGGAGCTGCAGGAATTCCTACAGGTTTTGCTTCTGATAGCAGTGATAGCGGTTCTTCAGGCGGTGGCAGCGGAAGTATTTCTGTTGGCGGTGGCAAAGTTGCTTGTGCATTATCAACTCAACAAATGACAAGTGAATCTACAAATGATGAAGATACCTTCCAGCTTGATAGTTTACCTTTGATGAATTTATCAGTGTCATATTTCCCAACACAAGGTACAATCCAAGTTATTGGCGGATCTGATACTCAAATAGATATGATTAGAGAGTATATTGCTCTTAATGATAAGAAAACTCCTCAAGCTTATTTGGAAGTTCAAATTGTTTCATTATCAGAATCAGGTAGTAAAACATTTGATAATACATGGCAATTCTTGAGTAAGAATTTCTCATTCAATGCAGGCGGTGGTCAAGGTTTTGCTACAAACAGCATGTATCCGATTTTCTGGGCAGGCAGAGGTTATACTCTTGTTGACCCTGAAAGTTTTGACTCAGAAACAGGTACATATGAAGCAGTTGGTAAAGTCGGTAAATGGAGTACTTCACCTCAATTGGTTTATTCTGTTAACTACTTGGTTGAAAATCAAAAAGGCCGTGTATTAGCTAATCCGAGAATTCTGTTGACAAGCGGTCAATCTTCTACAATTGACTTAACTTCAGACTATGTATCCAAGGTAACATCTCAATACTTGGATTCAGGTTCAGCATCAGGTTCAGCACAGGTTCAAAAAGATTATGAAATCAAAGATGATAACGGTATTAAAGTTGAAATTACTCCGTTTATCAGTCCTGACGGTTACGTAACTTTAGATATCAAACCTGAATATAAAACAATTGCAAGCCAAATTTACGGTACAGGTGAATCAGGTGAAAGAGAATTGCAAGCTACATTATTGCAAAGACGTGACCTTGATTTGAAAGGTGTTCGTATTAAAGACGGCGAAACACTTGTTATCGGCGGCATGATTCAAGAATCTGAAACTAAATCAGTTAATAAAATCCCATTCCTTGGAGATATTCCTGTACTTGGAATGTTTTTCAGAAGCACAGGTACTTCTAAATCCAAAGAAGAAATGGTTATTATGTTAACACCTCAGATTGTTATAGATACTGAAGATGCTGTTGCTGATGACAATTTGTTATAGGGTTTAGCATGTTTGATAAGAACACGTATATACTATTAGAAAAGAACAATTACACTAAATTAAATGAACGCACTAATACTAAGATTAAAAAACAGCATAGATCAAAAAATACTTAATAGTATTGATAAGAATCTTATGGGACAATATCATTTTGTCCCAATTAGTGTGAAAGATAATTTTCTTTTCGTAGCAGTATCACAATCATCAAATAAAGAAGAAATAAGTGCATTACTAAAGAAATCATTACCAAATCCAATTAAGTTTATGCTTGTTGGAAATGATGATTTAACTGAATTGTTATCTTCTGTTGTGCCCGGCAGCGTTGCTCAGGCTTCAGGCGGAGAGCAGGTCCCGAGTGTTTCGACTCAACAAATGCCGCAAGCTCAAGGAGCTCCGCAAGGTGGAAAATCTAGCGGTAAATTAGGTGAGATTCTTGTAGCAAGGGGGCTGGTAAGTGAAGTAGATTTGATGAAGGCTTTGGCTGCATCAAAGCGTAAGAACACTCCTATCGGTTCGACTTTATTTGAAATGGGATTGATTTCTCTTGAACAATTGAAATCAGTTTTGCATGATCAATCAGGCTATACGCTTGTTACTGCCGATCAGTTAGTTGATCAGAAAAATTATGTTAATATTCTTCAAGAAGATTTCATCAGGGAAAATTCTGTAATCCCTGTTTCTTCAGACGGTAAAACTTTGGTTGTTGGGGTTGTAAAACCGTTAAAACCTGATGTTTTAAAACAGATTATCTATTTAACGGGCCAAAATCCAAAACAATTGTTAATGACTCACTATGAGTTCCAAAACTCATTGAATACATTCTTCTCATTGGAGAAAAAACAAACTGATGAAATTTTGGAACAAATTAAATCTGAAACCTCTGAATCTGAAGAAGAAGCTACTCTTTGGGAACAGGTTGATGCTGAGTTGCAGGATTCAACGGGTTCTGTTGCAAAATTTGTTAACCAAATTATTACGAACGGTATTGATAATAAGGTTTCCGATATTCACATTGAGCCAAGGTTATCAGGTTATATTGTAAGATACAGAAAAGACGGTATGTTACAAAAAGTTCTTGATGTTCCTGCAAAAGTTGAAACATCTGTAATTGCTCGTTTTAAGGTTATGGCGAGAATGAATATCGCAGAAAACAGACGTCCTCAAGATGGTACGTTCTCTATATCATATAAAAACTGTTCATACGACTTCCGTATTAACACACTTCCTGTATCAGGCAAAGAGAAGGTCTGTATTCGTATCTTGGCTCCGGCTGTTTCTTTATCATCTAATGATAAAGAAATTAAATTGGTTGGTGCTGATGAGAATGATGTTAAAAAAGTTAAGCAGATGGTATCTTGCCCGAACGGTATCATTTTAACTTCTGGTCCTACAGGTTCAGGTAAAACAACAACTCTTTATTCAGTATTAAAGAGTTTGAATGATGAATCTGTTAACATTACAACAATTGAGGACCCGATAGAAATCAAATTGGAAGGGATTAACCAATCTCAAATTAACGCAAAAGCGGGTATCACATTTGCGTCTTGTATGCGTGCAATCTTACGTCAAGACCCTGATATTATCCTTGTCGGTGAAATTCGTGACTATGAAACATTGGAAATTGCGATTTCAGCAGCATTAACAGGTCACTTGGTATTAAGTACCGTCCACACAAACTCTGCGGCAGCTACTGTCACACGTTTGATTGAAATGGGTGCAAAAGATTACCTTGTATCATCAACTTTGTCAGGTGTAATTGCTCAACGTCTTGTAAGAAGACTTTGTGATGATTGTAAGGAAGAATATTATCCTACAAGAGAAGAAGCAATGATGGTTACAACTGAACCGGCAGAAATTGAAAGACTTATGAAAACTCCGATATACAGGGCAAAGGGTTGTAACAAATGCGGATTCCAAGGATATAAAGGTCGTTTGGGCGTATACGAAATTATGCAAATTACTAAGGAAATTAAAAAGCTTATTGCTCAAGGTGCACACGATTTGGAAATTGAAGATAGTGCAGTTGCAAATGGTATGATGACATTGCATCAATCTTGCTTCAACCATATTATAAAAGGTTGGACGACAATTGATGAATTTGTCAGAGTCTTGGGTATGGCAGGCGAATAGGTGGATTATGACGATTTTTAATTATACAGCATTAAAAGATGGAACAAGTGAAATAGTAAAAGGTAAAGTTGAGGCTAATGATCTTAGGGAAGCCAGAGCTGCAGTTCGTGCTTTGGGCTTTACTCCTACAAATCTTGTTGAAGAAGAAAATATTGCTGCAAGAAAAAATGAGAAGAAAAAAGCTCCGGGAAAAATGCCTAAACTTGGTTTGGCAGAGCAAATTGATTTTACATCAACTTTACAAATTTTGGCGGCAGCAGGTATTCCGATTATTGAATCTTTACTGTTTATTGAAAATGATGCTGCTAAGTTAAAAATCAGACAATGTGCGACGGAACTTAGACGCCAGATTATGAACGGTGGTACTTTTGCAGGTACTATTGCTAAATATCCCGAACAATTCGGTCAAGTATATATCGGTCTTGTTAGAGCCGGTGAAGATTCCGGTGAATTGGAAAAAACATTAGACCGTTTGTTAGAACTTTTAAATAAACAAGCTGCTATCAGAAGTAAGGTTGTTGGTACGTTGATGTATCCGGTATTCGTAATTCTTTTGGCAGTATTTATCGTAATTGTCATGTTAGTATTTGTATTCCCTGTTTTCAAAGAAATGTTCGATTCAATGGGTATGCAATTGCCTTGGATTACGAGAGTATTGATGGAAATGGGCTTGTTCTTGAAGAAAAACTGGTATACAATTCCGATAGGTTTTGCGGCAGTTGGTGCATTTATTAACTTCTTATTCCGTTGGAAACCAAGTAAATGGAAGATTGATGAAATTGTTTTAAAGATTCCTGTTGTTTCAGACCTAATACAATATTCAAATTTTGCAAACTTTATTGCGGTTATGCAGGTTGCATATGATGCAGGTGTACCGATTTTGGAATGTTTGTATCTTTCTAATATGACTTTGACAAATCACACTCTTGAAACAAGGGTTGAAGAAGCTACAAATAAAGTTCAACAAGGTCAACACTTATCAGCAGCCCTTAGAGCAACAAGAACAATGCCTAAAATGATTTTGTTTATGATTGCGACCGGTGAACAATCAGGTCGTTTGGGCGATATGTTAGGTCAAGCAGTTAACTATATTGATAAACAGCTAGATACAATTATCGATATTATGACTAAGATGATTGAACCGATAATGTTGATTGTAATCGGTACTATCGTACTTATCTTGGCTGCAGCACTTTATTTACCATTGTTCGCATCATACATGGGTATGTAGAAAACGCCGAGCAGAGCCACGAACAAAGTGAGAGACGAACACGCGTCAACGGAAACGTTGAGTTTTCGTTGCAAGTGTGAGCGGTGGCGTTTAATGCGAGGCGGTCCTCGGCCGGACGGGGCAGTATGCTACCAATAGTCTAGAGTCTACATTTGTCAATGCGCTCCGCGGGGAATTTGTAATGTTATTGCGAGCGCAGCAAGACAGTCCTCGGCCGGACGGGGTAGTTATGCTACTAATAGTCTAGAGTCTACATTTGTCAATGCACTCAGCAAGGTAGTAGTATATGAGCGAGCATAGAGCAGAGCCACGAACTAAATGATACAAAACGAACAGAAAAATTTTAAGATGCTGAAATAAATTCAGCATGACAAAATTTTTCTTGTGTGTTTGTATGCATTGCTGAGACGAACACGCGTCAACGGAAACATAGTAAATCCCCTCTCCGAGTAGCGAAGCGGAAAGCGGAGAGGGTAGAATTTAGCAATAAAAAAGTGTCAATTTTTCGCAAGACGGGTCAATATTCTTTCATCAACTTATTTTTATATTATAATTACTATATGAAAAATATTGTTATAACGGGTTCAACATCTGGTATTGGCAAGGAATTGGTAAAACTTTTTTCTCAAGATTGCCATGTTTTTGCAGGTTACAGAAATCAAAATTTAATTGAACAATATGAAAATGTTGAATATTTTTATATTGATATGGTAAATAGAAAATCAATTTCTGATGCATCTGATTATATAAAATCTAAATGTGACAAAATTGATTTATTGATAAATGTTGCGGGTTGTGTTGTTGCAGGGCCCGTAGAGATTCTTGATACCGATAAATTACGTGAACAATTCGACGTAAATGTATTTTCGCATATTGAATTTACTCAAAAACTTTTACCATTGTTAGAAAATGGCGGAATTATTAATGTGAGTTCAATGGCAAGTTTTGGACAGTTTCCGTTTATAAGTCCTTATTGTGCTTCAAAAAGGGCATTAGATATATTTTTCAATTCGTTTGCTATTGAAAATCATAAAAATGTCAAAGTTATTTCAATTAAACCCGGTGTAATATCAACTCCTATATGGAAAAAGTCTGTTGAAAGCAATTCTAAAATAATAAAAGATTGCGGCGATTATAATTTAGAGATGGAATTTTTGAAAAATAATGCGCTTAAAAATACGGATAAAGGTTTAGCAGTTGAAAAAGTTGCAAAATTTATCAGAAAGATTGCCGACAAAAAAAATCCAAAATCTTCTTATACAATAGGAATAGACGCCAAATTTGCTCATATTCTTTCATATTTTCCGCAAGATTTGATAAATAGACTTGTAAAATTTGGTTTAAAATGCCGGATTAATAAAAGTAATTAAAGTATTAGGACAATAAGAAAGTTAATGTCTTTCTGAGTGTAGCGAAGAATCTCAATATTGTCCAAAGTCCGTTAAGACCGATAAGACCGTTGAGTCCAATACGGTGCTGAAGCACAAATTAATAAATCTTAAATGTCATTGCGAGGAGGGGTAAATGTACAAACTATTAAATTTGCTTTATTTACCCCCGTCGCAATCCCATTCAAGACTTGCAGGGGATTACTACGTCCTCATTGTGTTCGGACTCGTAATGACATGTTTTTTGTCATTGCGAGGAGCGAAGCGACGAAGCAATCCAGTCTATTTTAAAATAGATTCTGAATCACCGAGTAGGAACAGAAAATTACGTTTCGCAAGCTCAACTAATTTTCTAGTCAGTTCAGAATGACCTGACCGCACCCCTCCTAGCCTCCCCCTCAGGGGAGGAACAAAGTTAATCTTCCCCGATGGGGGAAGTGGCACGAAGTGCCGATGGGGAACAGTTTGTTTGAACAAACAATCGCACCCCCATTTAGGGAGGGAAGTAATGTAGGTTGTGTACTTGTCCAACACGTAACTATTTTGCAGTAATGTAGGTCGGCATTGCTATGCCGACAATAAATTTACCCCTATTTTGCCGTATTCAATACATATTTTGCCGCATTTGATGCAGGTATAACTGTACTATCATAGTAGAATATCGGAAATATATCTGTTATATCATTATTTTTAACAATACAAGCATTATCATCTTTTGCAATATCTGTAACTGTTCCATCTGAACACTTAACCATTTTATTAGGTCCTGATATACCATTTACATCAATAAATCCTACACAATAAGTAATCCAATCAGCCTTATTTTGTAGTGTACAACCCTTATGGAAAAAAGCAGGAATATTTACAATAGAGCCATCAGGTAATTGAAATATCTCATTCGATACAATTTCAACAAATTTATCCTCTATACCTGAATCATGTATTACGTCTAGATAGTTATTCAAATAATCAGAATATGGCCTGCCTCCTCTATTATATGCACCACCACCATCAAAATAACCTAAATAACTTACTCCTTTTAAATTTGCATTAATGATTGAACAATTTGATTTAACATTATCAGGGGTATCACTATAACAATTCCAATCACTCGTGGTAACATTCCAAGAGTCACCATCAGCAAAATCCCAATCATAATTAGCTTTATTCATTCTGACCGCTTGATTTAATGTTGAAAGAGTTTTCTTAAATTGAGCTCTATTCCTCATACCTTTAATATTTGCCATAAGTGTCGGTATAGTCATTGCTGCAACTACACCAATTATGCCGAGGGTGATTAATACTTCGGCGAGGGTGAATGCGGCTTTTTTATTTTTGTCATTCTGAACTTGATTCAGAATCTTTTTAATTTTCCCTAACGGGTAGACACCCTCTCCCGCCCTCGTAAGGCTTGCGCCTACGATGGCGACCTCTCCCCTACGGAGAGGTTGAATGCCTTTGTCATCACAAGGGGCGAGGGAACTACATTTACCCCTGTCACCTTGAACTTTACAAAGCAAACCAAAAATTTTGTCATTCTGAACTTGATTCAGAATCTGTTTTTCTTCAATTTTACATTTTGTGTATGTTTTCATAAGTCTTAACCTTTCTTTATATTGTGCACATTAATATTAATTATATTACATTAATTATCATGTATTAATCAAAATTTGTCAAGGTGTAGTAAGAAAAATTTTCTTATTACTTTTATAATTTAGATATGAAAGCAAATAATGCCAGAGAAGTTGTTAAACTTTTATTGATGAAAAATAATATGTCAATTACAAAATTGGCAGAATTGATGTCTGCTAACGGTAAAAAAGTTTATCAGCAGGGGCTTTCTTATAAATTAATTAACGGTACTTTAAAATATAATGAAATGGTCACTATATGTGAGCTTTTAGGTTATGAAATTGAATTCAAAAAAGTTTAATTTTCGCTGTTTTCTTCAATTGGTTTCTTATAATGACATTTTATGCTTGAGCAGGTAACTGTTGTACCGTTTTTAAGGACTTTTTTTACAAGCAGGCTGCCGCATTCCGGACAGGTTTCGCCCGTAGGTTCGTTCCATAATACAAAATCACAGTCAGGATATTTATCGCAGCCATAAAAAACTGTTCCGCGTTTTGATTTTCTTTCAACAATTGTGCCTTTACCGCATTTTGGGCAAGTTACTCCTGTTGATTTGCGGTAAGGTTTGCGATGTTTGCATTCTTCATTTGTGCATTCCATATATTTGCCATAAGGCCCAAGTTTGAAAACCATATCTGAACCGCATTTTTCGCATTTTTCTTCACAAATTTCCTGTGGTTTTGCATCTTCGCCGTTAGCTTCTTCAGCTTCAAGCTCTTGAATTACATTAAGCGACATTGTTGTTTTACATTCGGGATACCCTGAGCAGCCCAAAAATTGTGAACCTGTTTTGCTTGAACGCAATACCATAGGTTTCCCGCAATTTGGACATTTATATTTAGTTTCAATGGTGACTTTTTGGGCATTTTTCATCACTGAATTTACTTCTTCCATAAAAGGCTTATAAAAATCCTGCAATACTTTTACCCATACGGCTTCTTTTTCAGCAATTTTGTCAAGTTTTGCTTCCATTCCTGCCGTAAATTTGTAGTCCATAATATCAGAAAATTGCTCACATAATTGCTTTGAAACTGTTCGTCCTAAAATTGTCGGGAAAAGAACTTTGTTTTTCTTTTCAACATATTTTCTGGTTTGGATAACCGTAATTATTGTTGCATAAGTTGAAGGTCGTCCTATACCTTGTTCTTCCAAAGCTTTAACTAAAGATGCTTCATTGTATCTTGGAGGCGGTTGTGTAAAATGCTGTTTAGGATTGATTTTTTTGCAAACAACCTTATCGCCTTTTTCAAGATCAGGAATTTTTGCATCATTTTCTTGTGAATCTTCTTCTTCAGAATCATTATAAAGCGTTAAAAACCCGTCAAAAGTAACTTTGCTTGTGCCTGCTCTGAGAGTATAATCCCCTGAAACTATTTCGATAGTTTTATTTGCAATTTCTGCAGGTGCCATTTGAGATGACATAAATTTATCCCAAATTAATTTATACAATTTATATTGATCATTATCCAAATACTGTTTTATACTTTCAGGAGTTCTGTCAGGGTATGACGGACGAATTGCTTCGTGAGCATCTTGTACGTTTTGTTTACCCTTAGCATAAACATTTGCACTTTCAGGATAGTATTTTTCACCGTAATTTTGCAAAATATAATCGTGCGCCATATCACGAGCATCATCTGAAACCCTAACACTATCCGTTCTCATATAAGTAATTAAACCTACAGGAGTTCCGTCAATTTCTATACCTTCATAAAGTTTTTGTGCAACCTGCATTGTTTTGGAAACCCCAAAACCGAGTTTTGAACTTGCTGCACGCTGCATTGTTGAAGTTATAAATGGTGCGGTTGGTTTACGTTTTGTTGTTTTTTTAGTAACTTTTGAAACTTCATATTGAGTTTGCGGGTTTGTCAGATAATCAACAATTTTTTGGGCTTCTTCTTTGTTTTTTATATTTTTTTCAATAGCTTTATTTTTTATTTTAGACAATTCAGCTTCAAATTGTTTTCCGTCTTTATCTAATAATGCATGAATTGACCAGTATTCTTGCGGAATGAATGCTTCAATTTCATCTTCTCTTTCACAAATCATTCGGAGTGCAACTGATTGAACTCTGCCCGCTGATAAATTTCTGTTACCAATCTGTTTCCACAATACCGGACTTAATTTAAACCCTACAAGTTTATCAAGAATTTGTCTTGTCTGTTGAGCCTGAACCATGTCCATATCAATAGAACGCGGATTTTCAACAGAATGTTTAACCGCTTTTGGTGTAATTTCATTAAAAACAATTCTATAAATCTTTTCATCAGGGACTTTTAAAACCTGACGAACATGCCATGCGATAGCTTCTCCCTCACGGTCGGGGTCTGATGCAAGGTAAATTTTATCAACTTTTTTAGCTAAATCATTTAATTTTTTAACGACTTGTTGTTTTCCGGGAATTATTTCAAATTTGGGTTCAAAATTATTGTTAACATCAAAACCCAAATTTTCTGTTGCGGAATCTTTTGTCGGCAAGTTTCTGATATGACCA
The DNA here is from genome assembly GCA_017467605.1 of bacterium. GTDB lineage: Bacteria > Cyanobacteriota > Vampirovibrionia > Gastranaerophilales > Gastranaerophilaceae > Zag111. Next base: position 14,142 of record JAFUSQ010000050.1, read on the forward strand.
AAACTTGCTTCTATTTGAAAATCGTTACCTAAAATTTTTTTTATTGTTTTTGATTTTGCCGGTGATTCGACTATTACTAGTGATTTCTCTTTTGCTGTCATTTTTTCCCTTTATGTTGTCGGTGTAGCAACGCCGACCTACTCAATTTCTTTCTTTAATGTATATTGTCTTATGTGGCAATGCTGACTCACTTTATTCATAATTACAATTTATTACATTATGCTTATCATCAAAATTACACCATTCTTCATCATAATAACCCTCTTGCACAAATTTTGCAAATGATGAATATCTATAATCATTTACTTTTTTTACGTAACCATGTTTTATGGGGTTGTAGTGAATGTAATCAATATGGTGATATAAGTCATTTTCATCTCGAATAGTATGTTCCCAATAACGATTCTGCCAAATTTTATGGTAGGTCGGCGTTGCTACGCCGACATTTTTCTTAAAGTTGTATTTTATTGAATGAATTATTTTTGGATATTTTTTAATATCTTCCACTTGTAATAAAAAATGACAATGATCATTTAATATAATATAAGCAATAATTTCAAAATTATAATATTGTTTTACTTCATTAATAGAAGCTATTAACAAATCAAATTTATCAATTAATAATGAAGCCCTATGTTGGGTAACCATAGTTACAAAAATGATAGAATTTTCAATAAATATACGTCTATAATTCATAATTTAAAATTGTCGGCGTAGCAACGCCGACCTACTTATTTAAACTTTTTTATACCTATCCCCGCCGTTCTGTTTTATTATCCCTTTAAGCTCCATGGTTGTCAAGTTCATCAACAAATCATCAAGTTTTAACTTAGTTAAAGTTAATAATTCATCTACACTTTTTTCTTCAATTTCCAAATATTTATAAATATTTTCTTCGTCAGGGGTAAGCATTGGCAGGGTTAATTGATCTCCAATTTCATTATTTGGATTTTTGACTTCCCAATTTAGTGTATTTAAAATATCATCTGTTTCTGTAACTATTGCGGCCCCATTTTTTAGTAATTTATAAATCCCTTGGGTGTTAGGGTTAGATATTGCTCCGGGAATGCACATAAGCTCTCTGCCTTGTTCAAGGGTTAAATTAGCAGTAATCAAAGCTCCGCTTTTCAATGAGGCTTCGCACACTAATGTTCCGTATGAAAGTCCTGAAACAATTCGATTTCTTTGAGGAAATCGGAATTTTACAGGTTCAAATGTCGGATAATATTCACTTATTATTGCACCGTAACCGTTTTCAATATTTTGATATAATGTTTTGTTACTTGCCGGATATGTAAAATCAAATCCGCTTGCAATAACCCCGATTGTTTTAAGGTTATTTTCAATAGCAGTTGTATGCGCAACAGTATCAATTCCGGAAGCCAATCCTGAAACAATACAAATATCCGTACCCGCTAAACCGGATAAAATTTTTCTTAAATCATCTTTTCCGTTTGAACTTGCTCGGCGAGAACCAACAACCGCAAGCGTTTTTTCTAAATTACATTCAAAAAGTTTTCCTTTATAATACAAAATAGCAGGAGGATTGGAAATTTGTTTAAGCATTTTTGGATAGTTTTCATCTTCAAAAGTCAGAAAATTTATCCCTCTTGTTTCAATTTCCGTAAAAGTTCTGTCAATATCAATTTTATCTCTGTATTTTATAAAGTTTTCAGCTTTTTTAATGCTTAGCCCTTCGATATTTTTCAAATCGTTTAAAGAAGTGTTAAAAGCGGTTTCAATATCTCCAAAATGCTCATACAATTTCAAAATGAAATTGCTGTCAATTTGTTCAATAGATGAAAATGCTATCCAGTATTTATTTTTCATAAGCTTTATTTAATTTTGAGACTCTGAATTACCTAACGTCTATGCCGACGGATACAGGCTCACACAAAAATTTTGTCATTCAAACTGACATTTATTTTTTATTTTTTGCATTAATTTATTTACGTTATCTTTTTCTTCTTGCGGAATATCAAGATTTATATAATCTTCAAAATATTCAATAGCATCGTCATAATCCCCGCGAGCCATAAACAATATCGCAACTTTTTTATAAGCATGAGGGAACTTATTATTTGTAGCAATTGCTTTCAAAAAGTTTGAAATAGCCTTATCAATTTCATCATTTGCCTGATAAGCTTCTCCAAGATAATAATAAATTAATTCATTATCTTGCTTATATTCTAATACATTTTCAAGATTTTCGATTGCGCTGTCATAATTGCCAAACTCAAAATAAATTTTTGCCAAATCATAATAAGCATCATAATTATCAGGCTGCTTTTCAAGAATATAAACCAATTCATCAATTGCCAAATCTTGTTTTGTATCTTCCATATAAAATCTTGCCAGATAGTGCCTGAAAATAATATCATCAGGAAGCATATCAATTGCGTATGATAAAATATTTATCCCTTCACTTATACGTTTTTGCTTGTAATATAAATCCACAAGATTTATGTAACATTGCGGAATTTTGGGATTTAATTCGATACATTTAAGATAATTTTTTTCTGCCTTTTCATCATCACCAATATTGGCATAACAAAGTCCCAAATTATTATGCAATTCAGCATTGTCGGTTTCTATTTCCAAAATTGATGAAAATAAATCAATTGCACCGTTCCAATCTTGTTTTTTAAAACATTCTAAAGCTTTATCAATTTTGCTTTGCATTTTATTCCTCTATAATCCTAAAGTTACGTTATCATCATTACCGCTTCCGATATTTTTAATAACGGTTCTGGTATTTCCTTGAGCATCAAAGCTTTTAGGTTTCATTGTCATTTTAATTTTATCGGCATAAATTGTTCTGACACCCTGAGTTATACTTGAACGACCCGTAAAATAAGCTTCGTTTGGTTTACCGTTAGAATTAGCTGAAGGATATAAAGTAACCTTTGGACCTTCCGCATAATAATCCTGATACCAAATTTTTACATTACCACTGGCATTAAATGTAGAGCGTTTTTGATTATATTCTTGATAATTTGATTTTAGAACCATCTTCGCACCATCGTCCATAACTGCATTAGATGTAGTGTTGCCGTACGCTGTCAAATTTCCTGTTGTAGCTTCATATACAAATTTATCGGCATAAGACTCATTTTTTTCCTGCTTAACTTTGGCATTTCCGATAAGAACAAGTTTTTTTAAATCACCGCTTTTCTTATCTGTTGTAATTTCTGCATTATTAGAAAAAGTTTCAATATCTTTGTATTTCATTGTAACAGTTCCGGTTGCTGTCATAACACCCGTATTAGTATTGTATTCCTGAACATCAGCATTTATAACAACGACAGGGGTTTTACCTTCAAATACAATTGATTGAGTATCTCCTTCCGCTCTTATTATTTTTGTAATTAAAGATACTTTTAAAATATTTGCTTTAACTTCTCTTTTTTTATTTTTTTTGATTTCAAAAGCATAAGGTTTGTCATAAAAAGTTGCGGTATCAAGTTTTGAATCTTTTGTTACATTAACATCAGCACTATCACCGACAACCTTCAAATCGTCAACCGTAACTTTGACATCTCCGTTGAACTTAATTTTATTATCACTTTCTTCGTAAGATTGGTTTTTGGATTCAATAATTAAATCAGAAGCACTAACCCCGATTCCTGTTATTAATAATAAAGATACAATTCCCAACAATAACTTTTTCATACTATTTTTTATCCTCATAAACTTTAGAAACAGTGTTTCCGCTAATTTTAAAACTGCTATAATCCGGACTGATAACTATTTTATCAGCCTTAGATAAAAATTGTTTTCCTTTTTTTACAACGACATGACCTTCTGCAACAATAGGAGTATCGGAATTTATCCAATGAAGTTTGTCAGCATTTAGTGTAATTCCGTCTTTTAAAACAATAAATGTATCTTTGTAAAGACGGATATCACCTTTGTTTGAATCATAAGTACCTTTTGATGATTCAAAACTCATAGAAACTTCGTTGTTTTTGTAGAAATTACCTATAACTTTGTCTAATTGAGCAACCCCGTTATTACTGTCCCATTTCCCGGTTTCGCCGTAGATTTCCCAATATTTTGTATCATTTTTGGTTTCAGTCAGAATAATTCCGCTTGCAACGGCTTCTTGTGAATCACCCTGAGCTTCAACCTGTTTACGATTAAAATCGTGTGTAATAATTCCTGCGGTGATAAAAGCCCAAGCAAGGATTGCGGTAATTGCACAACTTGCAATGATATACAAACGTTTTCTTTTTGGTAAATTCTTCCAATCCATACCACATATTTTAGCACAAAAATTTTTGGATAAATAATCTTGTGAAGATTTTTAATTGCTATTATATTTGCCCCGTGACAATCGCAACACTTTGCGATACTTGCATGTCATTGCGAGCGAGTGGTAAATGTACGGACTTTTAAATTTGTTTTATTTACCCCCGTCGTAATCCCATTCAAGACTTGCAGGGGATTACTACGTTCTCACTGCGTTCAGACTCGTAATGACATGTGTCTTGTCATTGCGAGGGAGGAACGACCGAAGCAATCCAGCCGCACCCCTCCTAGCCTGCGACTCGCTATCGCTCCCTGCACGCAGTCTCGCAAAACTCGTTCCTCGTTTGCTCGAACTAGTGTCCCCCTTTGGGGAGGAACAAAGTTAATCTTCCCCGATGGGGGAAGTGGCACGAAGTGCCGATGGGGAACAGTTTGTTTGAACAAACAATCGCACCCCACCTAACTTCCCCCTCTGTGGAGGAACATTGTTCAAAAACTGTTAAGACCGATAAGACCGTTAAGTCCAATATGGTGCAGAAGCACAGATTAATAAATTGTAACGGACTTGCCAACTTAACTGTCTTACTAACTTAATACCCTTATTACATCAATCCCCTATGCACTGAAAACAATTTTTGTCCTACTGATTGATTACTTTTTTAGGGGTACACTTCATTCAGCCCAACAATCGTACCCCTCCTAGCCTCCCCCTCCGGGGAGGAACAAAGTTAATCTTCCCCGATGGGGGAAGTGGCACGGAGTGCCGATGGGGAACAGTTTGTTTGAACAAACAATCGCACCCCACCTAACCTCCCCCTCTGGGGAGGAACATTGTTCAAAAACTGTTAAGACCGATAAGTCCAATATGGTGCAGAAGCACAGATTAATAAATTGTAACGGACTTACCAACTTAGCGGTTTTACTAACTTAATACCCTTATTACATCAATCACCTACGCACAACGCGTAGCTGGCGTCGTTGTACCGACCGTTTCTGCTCACGATACTGCTGGAGGAGGTAATGTAGCGTAGCCATGCGTGAGCAGAACTAATCTCCGAACTCGACCAAAAGGCACCGGAAAGAGAGATTGAACTACTGTTGTCTCGTGATGCTATATCACGGTTGCCCGTCGCGGCGATGTAGTTAGGATAATTAATATCTTCATATGTTCCAAGGTCAGAGACTCCCCACATAGACCCTGCAGCGTTTGCCAATGTTTGCATGCTAGGAAGATTTAGACCCATATCTTTACATGCCTTCATTGCACCTGCAAAGCGGTCACTTCCG
>JAFUSQ010000010.1 GCA_017467605.1 bacterium
CTCCCTCCATGGTTAGGGAGGGTTGGGGTGGGTTGTTTAATGTGGCATATCGAACCACCCATCCCTATCCCTTCCCTAACAAGGGAAGGGAATGTTTTTGTGGAGGTGTGTTTGCCCCTTGCGGGAACACCCCTCACCCCTGCCCCAGCTCCTCGCTCCGCTCCTTCGCATACAGACTCACACGTCCTCGCTCCGCTGCGGCGGTTCGCTTTGTATCTCCCGCGTGGCGAGGGGAATTTTACGTGTTGGGGTAGTAACCCCAACCTACTTTTTTCATTTGCCCACGTGGCACCTTGAAGGGAGGAAAGTTCCCCAGTGATTGTTTCATTTACATTAGTTGAATTTTTAATTTTCACACCTATTCTCTCCTTTATTATAAAAATATAATACACTATAATACAATATTAGTTGTATTTTAGTGTATTAATATCATTTTTAGTCTGGCTTGTCAACAGGTTATATAATTTTAAAATGGACATTCGGAATGAATTAAAGAGCCTTATTGCTAAGAATGGCACTACTTTAAAAAAGATTTGTGCAATTTTAACCGAAAAAACAGGTAAAACTGTTGCAGGAAACAATATAACCAACAAACTTCGCAGAAAAACAATTAAGTTCGAAGAAGTAATGGAAATTTTGGATGTACTAGATTATCATATAGAATTTGTGCGTAATAAATAAATTATTGAATGAACATGCAATCGCCGTAACTAAAAAATCTGTATTCGTTTTCTACGGCTTCTTTGTAGGCTTTAAAAATAAAATCTTTTCCTGCTAACGCACTAACGAGCATCAATAAAGTTGATTTTGGCAGGTGGAAATTTGTTATTAACTTATCAACAACTTTAAAATCGTATGGTGGATAAATAAACAATTCTGAGTGATCATTACAAGCTTTAATTTTACCAAATTTTTGATATGCAGTCTCGAGCGTTCTAACCGAAGTTGTACCTACTGCAACAATATTTTTCCCGCTCGCCTTTGCTCTATTAATCTTGTCGGCAGCATCTTGAGTTATTTCAAATGTTTCGGAGTGCATTTTATGATCAAGAATATTTTCACATTTTACCGGTCGAAAGGTTCCTAACCCTACATTGAGTGTAACGTAAGCAATCTCAACCCCTTTGTTTTGCAATTGTTCCAGAAGTTCTTTTGTAAAATGTAACCCGGCTGTTGGAGCAGCAACAGAACCTTCATCCTTTGCGTATACTGTTTGATAACGTTCCGTGTCGAACTTTCTTATTTCTTCAGACTGAATTTTTCTCTCAATATATGGTGGTAAAGGAATATTTCCGACTTTGTGTAATATATTGAACAAATCACCGTCATAGACCAATTTTACAAGCCATTCGCCATCATCTTCCAGTCGTTTTACGGGAATTGCTTTAAGTTCTTCACTAATATTTATAATGGTATCAGGCTTAACTTTTTTAGATGGTTTTATCAAGCATGACCATTCATTGGAGCCTTCACTTAGTGCTTCGAGGAGAAATATTTCAACTTTTCCACCTGTTTCTTTAGTGCCGTAAAGTCTCGCCGGAAGAACTTTTGTATTATTTAAAACAAGAAGATCGTTTTCATTAAGATAATTCAAAATATCGTAAAAATGTTTATGTTCAATTGTTTGTGAAGTGCGAGAAAGAACCAGCATTCGAGAGTTGTCTCGTTTGTCAGCGGGCATTTGAGCTATCAAATTTTCTGGTAATTCATAGTCAAAATCTGACAGTTGCATTTGAATTAATTCACTTTCTTTGCATTATTTAATTCTGTATCATCGATAGATGCTTTCTTTAATTTTTCTTCATCATCAATTTGCTTATTTATAATCATTGTCTGAAATATTTGAACAGTATTACTTGTAATCAAGTACAAAAGTACCCCTGCTGGAATTGGGATAAATACAAAGGTTGCAATAATCATCATTGGCATAAATGTTCCCATTGATTTTTGTAGTGCAGCCTGTGTAGGATCTTGACTTGCAGTGTTGTTCATAGCCATCATAACTTTTTGAGAAATAATCATTGTTGCCGCAAATATTAAAATAAGTATGATTACATCCCAGTGCCAAGTTTTATTAACCGGAACGGTTGGAACTGCTGCAACCATCATTCCGTTGTCTTGGCGTGTAAAAGTTATTGTTTCATTTTCTCTGATGTTGCTGTTTGTAACGGTCAAATCAGCTTTTTCAACTTTTTCAAGCTGGCTGAAATTCATTTTTATGTGATCAAGACTGAATGCTAAGTTTACATCTTCGCCAGGAATAAGTTCTCCTTTGATTTCAAGAGCTTGAGTAGGATCTGTTACTTTAACATTTTTTACAATTTCATTGTTTGGCAGGTATATTGTTGCCGTGTTTCCTAAAATAAATTTGTCTCCAAAAGCTGCACCTAATTTGCCATCATCAGAGATTCCGGCTGTGGCTCTAAGAGTTGTTGCTAAACTATCTATAAACAAAAAATGTTGATTACCTGCAACTTGGATAAATTGTGGGCTTATCAGTGCCGCGTACAAAAGCATAAATATAGGTAATTGTATCAATAAAGGTAAACATCCGCCAGCCGGATTGAATTTGTTATTCTTGTAAAACTCCATCATTTTTTGCTGCATCATTTGCGGATTATTTTTATAACGATCCTGAATAGCTTTAAGTTTCGGTTGTAGGGTTTGCATTTTTTTCATAGAACGTTGCTGCTCAACATTCAAATGCCACATCGCACCTCTAACGATTAATGTCAAAATAATAATTGCAACTCCGTAATTTCCTACAAATGCTGCTAATTTACTCAAAAACCATATTGTCCAAGTTATTAAATCCACTTTCCCTAATCCTCTCTAATAGTGTAAATACTCTCTTGCTAGATCGTATTATAAAAATATAAGTAAGTCAACGGTATTTAAATCTTTGTGTGTAATCATGATTCTATTGGAATATACCGATAAAAAAGACCGGTAACAACCGGTCTTTTAAATGGTCGGGATGACATGATTCGAACATGCGACCCCCTCGTCCCAAGCGTGATTATTTTATTTTACTCAAAATTATTTAACCGTACTTTAACGCACTTATATACGTGGTTTTCAATGTTTTATATAGATATTTTCACGTCAAAATATCGTTGAAAATTTTAATGTTTTTTAATTGCAATTACATAATAATTACATAATGGTATATGCCTAAATTCTCTTATGTAAAACAACATAAGGAATTTTAAAATGAAAGAAGATTTATTTACCCTAATTGGAGCAACAAATCATGCTAAAGGTACAAGAGAAGAAAACGACTATTATGCTACTGACCCCATAGCAGCAAAATTATTATTAGATGTTGAACCGCAGTTAAATAATATCTGGGAATGTGCGTGTGGTGAAGGACATTTAGCCAAAGTTTTTGCAAAAGCAGGCAAGTTAGGAAAAGCAACAGACCTTATAAATCGTGGTTATGGAAATGTTGAAGATTTTTTATTAAATAATGAAACCTACAAAAATGGTGATATTGTTACAAATCCACCTTTTAAGTATGCTCAAAAATTTGTGGAACATGCATTAAATAAGGTTGATAATGGCAGATATGTTTGCATGTTTTTGCGGTTATTATTTCTTGAAGGTCAAGCCAGAAAAAAATTATTTGAAAAATATAAATCCAAAACTGTATATGTGTTCAGTTCAAGAGTAAATTGTGCAAAAAATGGGGATTTTGTAACCTATAATTCGGGTGCAGTTGCTTATGCTTGGTTTGTTTGGTTAAAGGGCTATAATGGTGAAACAATAGTAAAATGGATAAATTAACACATCATAATCAATATGGTGCATAAATTTGGGAAATTTGCCCCCCGAATTTGTGTCTATAAAAAAGGGAAATTAAATTTTTTTTGAATTTTCCTCTATCGAGGTTTTTACAAATTTAAGTTCATAGCCAAACAATTCTGCTATGTCAATAAGCTCAGTAATCTTAAAAGAAGCCCTGCTAAGTTTATTCAACAGGTTAGAATCAGAAGCAGAGCGACCGTACCTCTCATTTAGCAATCTTGCCAAACGGTACACAGATGTATTCTGCTCTTGTAAAAACTCTTTTACAAGCCTTCTAGCCTTCTCTTTACGTGGTTCTTTGGGTACATATTTTGGTGTTTTGGGATTACTCATAATTACCTCCAAAAATAGTATAACACTATTTATAAAATACCTCACGTTTTAGTAAAGTTTTGTGTCGCAAATAAGGTCAAAATCCTTGACTTTGAAGTAATTACGATACATCATGATAACGTAAGGTAATTAAGAAAAAGGAGGTCAAAATGACAACAGTTATTATTACATCAAATTTGGAAAATGAAATCAAAGACATTAGAACACTAGAAGCAAAAATCAATGAGTTGAAAGAACTCAAAGAAGAAAAAGAAAACATTATCAAAACTGTAATGGATAATGCAGGGGTTGAAGAAATGGCAATCGGTTCTTTTACGGTACGCTTCACAAATGTAGTTCGTAACAATTTCAACACATCAGCATTTAAGAAAAAGTATTTGGAATTATACAATGCTTTTATAAAACAAAGTAACTACAGAAAATTCACTATTGCTTAGGGGTTATCCCCTAAGCCTTTTAATATGAGGTAATAATATGGGAAAAACATTTGCATATATTAGAGTCAGTACACGTGAACAAAATGAAAACAGGCAACTTGATTCTCTTGCGGGGCTGAATGTTGATGAAATAATCATAGAAAAAGCAAGTGGAAAAAATTTTGTCGGCAGAGAAAAATATCAACAAATGAAATCACAATTAAGAGCGGGCGACCTTGTTATCGTTAAAAGTATTGACCGTTTTGGCAGAAATTACACACAAATTTGTAAGGAATGGGAAAGCATAATAAATCTTGGTGTGGATATTGAAGTTCTTGATATGCCGATACTTAATACACGTGATAATCAAAACGGTTTAACAGGTCGGCTTATAACAGATATTATCCTAAAATTGCTCGGTTATGTTGCAGAACGTGAAAGAGATAATATTAAAACACGTCAAGCAGAAGGAATTGCCAGTGCAAAATGCAGAGGGGTCAAATTTGGCAGACCCTTAGCAGAAATTCCAAAAGATTTTATTAGGTGCTATGAACTTTACAAACAAGGTTTTATTAAAGTTAAAGATGTAATGTCTATGTGTAATATTGCAAAAAGCACATTTTACAAATACGCCCAGTCTATAAAAAGTTAAGTGCTTTTCATGTACTAAAATTCTGAAAAATCAACGCTTAAAAAGTTTGATTTTTTGAATACGGTAACAGTCCACAAAAAGTGTACTTTTTATAGACTTTGACAACAGACCTATCAAAATCCTTATAATACACTATATATCTATCTTTCGCCCCATTGAACCTTTATTTGCTGTATGTGATTTTATTTTTGTAGGTTTTATTTCAACAATTTTTTCTGACATTTGGCTCATACGGATAATATCATCAAGATTTAAGACTTTAAAATTAGGTTTATTACTAACAAAATCTGCCCCTGTTTGTGTTATACCTGATGATGCAATCAAAATAACTTCATCTGCACCGAAATCATCTTTGCATCCCCATAATGCTCTTATAGGTTCAGGCGGTACAGGATTTTGATAATGTTTGCATTGAACTATTGCAGTATAGCCGTCTTTTTTGAGAATAATATCAACTCCACCATCACCACTACCTTTTGTAACTGTTGCTTTATAACCTTGCAGAATAAATAATTTTGCGACCTCTTGCTCAAACTGCCAACCGTCTAAACTCCACCACCACGCCTGCTCAGACCAACTTGCAGAATTTTGTTTCAAGCTACTTTTTGAAAATTGCCCGTAAGGTGAATTATCAAATAATTTACCCCAATAAATGCAAAATGCCATGAATGATATAAAACAACCCCACCCAAAAACCTTAAATGACAAGGTATTCTGCATCCATAGTTGATATAAAACATAGTTTAATACGACTACTCCGCAGACCGATAAAATACACTCTTTCCATAATCCACGTTTATTAACTTCTATTAAAAATTTTATCCCAATACCAACTACTGTAATTATTAAAATTATCAATTCATAAAAACTTCTGCAATCACTTTTTCGTGCCATAGTTACCCCTTACATTTACGCATCCAATTTTCTGCCATACCTGCTTGCTTGTTTAAGCGGAAAAATTATTTTTTCTTCTACCTCTGTCCACTGGTGAGGCATAATATTAAATTGCTCTGCAAATTTTTGGTAATCATACCATGTAATACCGTTATTTCTTGCTTGTATGATATTTTCAGCTTGTTCTTCATTTATAAAATCAAGAGTTAATAATGCGTTTTTAGTACATGTCATTATGTCAATTTTACCTTCTTCTGCTTTATCTAACAGGATTTGATACGTTTCATTATGAGGTTGTAAATCTAATGCTTCTTCTAAATATTCAATAGCTTCTGAAAATTGACCGTCATTGTAGTTTTCAACGGCTGATTTATAAAATTCTTCCGCTTCTTGCCTTTTTTGAAACTCTTTTTGTTCCCAGTCAATTTTTTGTTTTAAATCTATGTAAATTCTGTTACTAGGTGAAAGTTTAATAGATTCTTTAACCAAAGATAGTGCTTTGTCAAAATCGTTATTACTAAAGCATATTTTTGCTTCTTCATAAAATTTTTCTGCAACTATTACATCTCTATCATGTTTAATTTTGCCACGGAAATCTTTATATACTTTCTTGGGATATAAATCTATTGCTTTGTCAAGCAAGTTAAATATCTTGTCATAATCTTGATTTAATGAATTATAAAGCGATAGTGCTTCGTTATACAAAGTTTCGGCTTTTTGTTCATTTATAAGTTTTTGTTGTTTATCCTCAATTTTATTACTTAAATCAATATAATACTGTATTTGCAGTAATTTTAGGGCTTTATTTATAGAGCTTTTTGCATTTTTTAAATCTTCTTTTTTGTAAAAATCCTTTGCCTCAAGATAATGTTTATCCGCTTTTGCACGTATTTTTTCATATTCACTTTTAATTTCTTGTAATGTATTTTGGTATTCACGATTGTCTGGTGCTAGGGAAACAGCATTTTTTAAATCTTTTATTGTATTTTCATAATTTTTATATTTATACCCTGCCATAGCACGATTATAGCTGCTTTGTGCTTTTTCAATATCTTCTGTATATTTTATATAATCATTTTTTGCCTTTGTATGTTTTGAAGTATCGAGCTTTTTATCTCTAGCAGACTTAATTGCCTCATTTATAAAATACATGGCTTTTTTTACATCACCATTATTTTTTGCAACTTCAAAATCATTTAGTAATTCGCTTACTTCAATACTTGCTTCCTTTATTTCTTGTTGAATTTTTACTAATAGAGATTTGTATTCATCATTCTCCGGTTCAATATCTATTGCATTTTGTATGTTTATTAATGCACAATTGTAGTCTTTCCAACCCAATGATTTTACAGCCAAATCATATAAATTCTTTGCCTCTTTTTGTTTTTCTACATGTTTTTCTAATTCTGTCTTTAATTTACTAAATTTGAATAATCCAATATCTTGTTTTTTAGCAATATTTTCTAATTTATCAATTTCATTCAGTGCTTGTTGATATTGTTTTTCATCTTTTAAAGTTTCAGCTTTTTTATATAATTCATCAACTTTAGCTACTTCTTTTTGGTATAAATCTTGAACCTCTTTAAGTAAGTTTTTATAATCTTCATTGTCAGGTACAAGTTCTAATGCCTTTAAAAGCTGTAGCTCTGCATCCTTAAATTTTGAACATTTTGCGGACTCTAAAGCCTTATCATACAATATTTTTGACTCTTTAAGTTTGTTTTCTGCTTTAATCTTATCTATATTTTCCAAGTAATAATTTTTCTGTTCTTGGTATTTTTTATACTTTTTACTGCCTTCTTTAAATGTTGAAATCAATATATCAAACATTCCTGCACACGCTTCTGGTTTATTGCACTCTGCATATATATCAATCATTGTAAGGAATATTTCCTCAGAAAAACTTGGTAAATTTGCAACCGCTTCCAATAAAAAATATGCGGCTTTATCATAATTTTTTAGACCATAATATGCCATTCCCATTGCATAATTATAATATTTATTAGTAGTATCTTCAGAATATGCTTTTTTGTATTCGGCAATAGCTTGATTATACATTCCTTTTTGGCAAAGTTCATCACCATATTTGTATAAGTTGTCTATGTAAGATGAATGTCGTTTAGTATTGATATAATTCCGCAATTTTTTAATAATAAGAACAGAAATAATCCATAGTCCCACGATTGAAAATATTAAAAAATAATCTTGTTGCATTTTATATCCTTATTGTAATCAGTACCGAATTATCTTCTAATACTTCTTCTTGTTCTAATCGCATTGTAGGGCTTTTAGCTACTTTGTTTTTGATATTTTCACAAATGTTGTGCTGAACAACTTTGTTATATTCGGTTTCAATTTTGCTAAAATGCTTATGGACAGCCTTCAAATCGCATTTTCCGATTACTTTAAATTCGTAATTACTATCCCCCTGTCTATAAATACTTTCATCAAACCCGTCTAATACGAATTCAAAATTATCACCTTTCATTGTTGCAGTTATACCCGCATTTTTAAGTGCTTGCTTTAATATACTTTTATCAGTATAAATTGTAGGAAATGTATATTCAGGTTCAGGTTCGGTTATTTGCATTTTTAAAACTGTTGTTATTTTTTGAGGTTTGCACTTTGACTTAATATATGAATCTAATTCTTGCAGGGTATTAAAGAAACATTTTTCCCCATATACCTGTTCCATTTTGTTTATAAATTTTTTTATCAGATTAATGTCATCACCTACATTATAATTTGCTACTAAAAAACCCTTACGGAAAAACCAAAAATAGTAATCCCATTTCCCTTTTCCAAAGTGAGTTTTTACGTACCTGTGATTTGGAGTATTTGTAATAATTAAATCATATCCTGCATCATTTAATATTTTTTCTAACTCTTCATGTGTACGGAATATAGAGTACAAGTATGCCTGTTGTGATTCTATCCAAGCATCATATTCCTTTGCCCCCATTCTGGCACGTTGCTGTGCAGCCCTGCGTTCGCTATCTATTAAATCCTGTTTTATTGACATATTTATTACCTCTTTATTTTTATTTATTCCTTAAAAATCAATAGTTCTGCCACCTCTTGCACGTTTGACGGTTTCAGTATTTTTCTTTGCTTTTTCTTTTTTGATAACAATTTCTTCAGTTTCTTCAGGTACATAATTGTACTGTTCATCATGAGCGGTTGCAGCAACGGCTCTTTCATTTGCCCATTCACGAATTGCAAGTATTTGTTCTGCTTGCGTTGTTGAAAGCGGTATTGTATTTTTTATAATCTTAAATAAATCTTCCTCTTGTAATTCTCTATTTTCAGAAAAAGCTTCAAATAAAGCTGAAACAACAACTTGTTCTATTTCTGACCCGCCAAAGCCTTCAGTTGCATCAGATAATTTTGTTAATAGTTCATCAGTAACTTTGAATTCCTTTGAAATACTACCTTTTAGTCTTTTTTCAAGGTGCAATTTGAAAATAATTTTACGTTCATTTACTGTCGGTAAATCAACAAAGAATATTTCATCAAATCTACCTTTCCTGAGCATTTCAGGCGGTAACTGATTAATTTTATTTGCGGTTGCTATAACAAATACTGGTTTTGTCTTTTCCTGCATCCAAGTAAGAAATGTTCCAAAAACTCTTGTTGTAGTACCGCCGTCACGTTCTCCGCCATTGCCACCAAAACCCTTTTCTATTTCATCAATCCATAAAATTGAAGGAGCAACGGCTTCCGCAGTTTGCACAGCTTTACGCATATTTTCCTCACTACTGCCGATAAGCCCAGAAAAAATCCTACCGACATCAAGTCTTAACAACGGTAATTGCCATAATGCACTCATCGCCTTTGCAGTCATTGACTTTCCACAACCTGCGATACCTGTTATCAATATTCCTTTAGGTGCTGGTAAATTGTAATCTTTTTGTGCTTTCCCTAACCATGAGTTATTGCGTTTTGTCAGCCATTTTTTCATATTTTCAAGTCCGCCTACATCATCAATATTTATGTTTGTATTTACAAATTCAAGGATACCTGTCTTTTTAATAACCTGACATTTTTCTTCCAAAATAATATCTAATTCATTTTCCGTAAGTTGTCCTGTTGTTACCATTGCACGTGCAAAGGCATTTTCTGCCTCTTGTAAAGTTAATCCTTGTGCTGCTTTACATAGTTTTTCTTTTGCATTTTCATTAAGTTTTATAGTAATGCCTGTCCCTTTATTCAACTCAATCATTTCATTTAATAGGCTTTTTAATTCGTCAAGCGTAGGTAAATTAAAATCGACTACAGTTATATCTTTTTGCAAATCATCAGGCAACAGCAATGTTGGGGCAATGATAACAACATTTTTAGGGAAATCTGCATTTTTTAATGACCCTGCTACATCTCTTATTTTTCTAATAAAATCGTAATCAGTCCTACCGCCTTTTGCCCCTAAAAGACAGTGAACATCTTTTAATATAAGTATTGCAGGTTTATTAAAATCTTCTATATAAGATAATGCACTAATCGGATTATTTGCTTCATTTATATTAACTTTTTCTTGACCTTCGTCAGTATGCCTTTTTAAACCTTCAGTAGAACTCCATATAAATATTTCTCTTTGTGTTTTTATTTCTTTTGATTCGGCAATTTTAACTATAAGCTCTACAATCCTTATTTCTTCCCATGTTGGTATATAAACAAAGGGAAACCTTGCCCTAAATAAATTTGTTAGATATTGTTCGGTTTTTTTCATACCTTCTAATTGCCCTGTTTTAGCCATAATTATCACCTCATTACTTCCATCAGTTCTTTAAAATCACCCATACCAGTCAAGACAACCTCATTATCAGGTGATATACGCACTTCAATTTTGTTTTTGTTTTCATATATTACGGATTCATTGTACCTGTCCGTTAAAAAATAATAGTTCTGATTGCTTGAACCCACCCAAGCACGTGAAAAATCCTGTTTATCCTGCTCGTACCTGCCATCAATCAAAATATCCGTATATTTTGCTAGTTCTTTAAAATCCTGTCTGTCTTTAATGTCAGCGTAATCATTCCCAGTAAAGACAATAACAGACAGTCCAAGTTCTTGAACTGCCTTACATATTGCTGTTACTGATTCTATTTGTTCTAAAGGTTCACCACCAAGCCAAGTAATGCCTTCTATTTTATCAGCATAAGATTTTATGATATTGATAAAATCTTCTACATTATAGGAAGTGCCACCGTCAATGCTCCACATGTGAGAATTTGCACAACCTTTACAATGAATAGAACACCCTTGAACCCATATAGCAAAACGGGTTCCAACACCTTCAACATTTGTTATAGGAATATACGAATTTACCCTAATATCCACTCTGCTGATACCCCTCATTATAGGTATTATTCTGTACTGTTCCTGTTTCATAGTATTCCTTAGTAAATTCAGATTTAACAGTTTTTGCACCTGTTAAGTTTTCAACCTCTTTTATGTAGTTAAGACAGGATTTACCCTTTATACCTACTGTTTCAGATTCTATTCTTCCGTCAGGATATACCCTGATTTTAATTTGTTTTGCCATTTGAGATACTCCCAGTTTTTGCACCATTCTATCTATTTTGGTGAAAAATATTAAAAATGCAGAAAATAATGACGGTTAAACCTATACAAAAACTAACTTAATACTATTTTATGCAACATATACTTTAACAATTATTCATGCTATCATTTAGTAGAAAAAGTTATACAACAGTATAGATATTCTGGTGCATTATGTTTTGGTGCATATCTCTGTTGCACTTGCATTTTGGGTTAAAACACTTACCGTCTTTATTCAAGTTTAGAATATCATTTGTAACATATTCCGTATCAAATTTGTATTTCTTCCCAATTTTTTGAATCCGCCTGAAATATACAATTTGCGTATCGGGGTCATCAAGTATCAGAACAACCATAGGCTTTTTACCAGTCATTATTCCGTAATGCAAAGCCTGTCCTATGCTTTCGTGCCATTTATTTGCAAAATCAAATTCTACTGCATGCGTTTTTGTTAAACAATCAACTCTTGTAAAATCTTCATTTTCATATTCCATTATTCCGCCATGAGCGTTGCACCATGCCTGTTGATAACTTTCTTCATTGTGGTCGTGGTGAACGTGTTGCCAACCTAAATTACAGGTTTCATAAGTAAATGGATATGCAAATGTTATAACAGGTATTGCAAGTATTACTGCCATGTATAATAATTTATTTCTCAAATCCGTACCATTACCCTTTCTTGACATTTTTGCACCATTATATTTATTTTGGTGCATAACTTTGCCGACGGTTACAAATACTGTTTCACAGATTTGCAAATATCGGCAATTTAATGCTTTTATGCACCGTATGTTTTTAAATAATTTATGTTATAATCAAGCAGTAACAATATATACAACCGTTTAAATAAACTGTTGCATTGATAAATGGTGCATTAGCACCATATTTTACAATTCAAAATTGATATACGACTCGTCTAATTCTTCTTGTGCGATTCCGATATATCGCATTGTTATTGACGGTGAGCTGTGATTAAATATTTTCTGCAATAGTGCCACGTCATTATTTAGTTTGTAATGATGATACCCAAAAGTCTTACGCATAGTGTGTGTGCCGACATTAACAGATATATTCAGTTTTCTGCAAACGTCATTAATAAATCGGTACACTTGCGACCTGTGTAATCTTTTGTGCTTTTTGCCTACAAATAGTGGTTCTTCACCAGTTATTGAGTAATATTTTTTCTCACGTTCTATTAGATATTCTTTAATCAGCTTTTGCAGTTTTTTATTCAAAGGAAATCTCTTAAATTTCTTTGTTTTCTTTTCCACAACTTCTACATATTGCTTCCCTTTAACACTTTCTACATTCAACCCCAGAATATCAGAGATTCTAAGCCCTGTATTAGTGCCAAATACCCAAATAAGCTGATTACGTAAACTATGCTTTGCCAAATACTTTTCAATAGCTTCTACGTCTTTTTTGTTTCTAATCGGTTCTACTAAATTTTTCATATCCTTACACCTTCCTTCTGCACCGTACCTTACACTTACGGTGCAATTTAAAATGTAAGTAATGCGTGTAAGTAAATAAATAAGATTTTTTAAGATATACATTAAACCTCTTGAAATATTTGTTGGTTTAGCATACAATAGTAGTATGAAAGAAATATCTTACTACTATACAGCAGATAATGAATGTCCTTATCTTGATTGGTTTAATGACTTGGATTTTTCTATACAAGTTAGAGTAAACAAACGTGTTAAGAAATTAAGAGAAGGGGTGTATGGCGACCATAAGCCATTACAAAAATCTGAATTATCAGAACTCCGTATGGATTTTGGTAAAGGTTACAGAATTTATTACTACGACCTTGATAATACAGTAGTTCTATTTATTGCAGGTAGTGAGAAAAAAGACCAGAAAAAAGTTGTACAAAAAGCTAATCAATACTTTGAAGATTACAAAGAAAGGACAGGCTATGACACTAACTCCTAAGCAACAAGCATATATAGATAAAGCACCTAAATTCAATGACCACTTTGCAGAAAGTTTTAAAAATCCAGAATATACGCAAGCGTGGTTAGAAGATACATTAACAACATTCTTGAACACTGGTGATGTTGACGAATTTGTAGAGTGCTTAGTAGATGTAGTAAAAAACAGTAAGCGTGGTGAAATTACACGTATAGCAAACGAAGCAGGAATTAATCGTTCTAATTTATACGATATTATGAATGGCAAAGTTACACCACGTATTGATACAGCTTTCAAACTTATTCGTGGTTTAGGTTATAAGTACGAAATAAAATTGCAATCTGCGTAATTTTTCTATATTTACTTAATCAAAACATTAAGCGTCAGCCCCTTAGCATCGATTTTAAGAGGTATTTTAGACCTTTTATATATAAAACTGTGGGCTAAAATTTGTTACGATAATCAAACCTCAATAAAATCAACACTTTTGGCTATACCTAGTTTGTTATAGAGTTCATTACATAAATCATTATTTGTATTACTGAAAAATTTTATAAGATTTTTATGAAATTTATCACTTAAACCGCAGATATTATATATGAGTTGCATTTCGCCAATATCTGATTTTTTTAGCAATTCGGAAAATGCATTTTGAAAACTTGTAAATGTTTTATGTTCCAGTTTATCAGGGTTTTTGTAAAAAATAACTTCTTTTAACTGTTTAATGTAAAAAGTATCAAGTTTTTCATACAACTGATTTTTTGTAAGCAAGTCCATCAAGGTAGCAACAGTTAATGTATCATTGGTATTGCAATTAAGAAAATTTGCTAATGGTTTTATTTTCTCTTTATATTTGTATTGGAGTTCACAACGCAGTAAATTAAGGTTAAGCAGGCTTAATCTATTAAATTTCCTTTTATAAAAGACATCATGCAATTTTAATTCTTTAATTTCATCTTTTAATAAAGGTATTTTAGGGTGTATGTGGTCTATATTTGCCTTATCTATTAACTCTTGCACTTTATTATAAAAAATAATGTTACGTTGTCCATTTATATCGTCTTTTTCTGTATTTCTTTTCTGCGTAGCAATTCTTAAAGTATGGTTATTTTCACTCGAAAAAACAAATGCGGATTTATAACCAAACCGCAAAGGATAGTGTTTAAGAAAGTCAATATATTGTTCAACAGGATTGTTCACAATTATATTTTTTGTCAGATGAATTACCACGATACGTGTTAATTCGCTATACCTTCTGTTTGAAAACTCTAACTCCTTTAACAGTTTTAGCAACCAAAATTCCGTAGGCATTTCAATATTCACATCAGTAAAATAATTATTATGCGGAGGGCTAAATCTTGTAGGGGTTAGGGTTATTTTTATTTCACTTCTGCTTTTGCTCACATGATATGCTCTTGCAGAGAAATAATTACTTAATATGTCTCTTGCTTTTATTATATAAGATTTATCAGTATGCCCGATTTCTGCTAATACTTCAACAGGAGTACATATACGCAATTTATCAATAAGAATTTTACCACTTATAGACATATTCTAACTCCTTTACTAATTTTGCTACAAGTGAAGTTTTTATCCTTATTCTGCTTTGTAGGTTTTTAATTTTGGCAATTCCTTGCCTGATAAAAGTTTTCTGTTGAGTATCAGTATATTTGAAGCTATTGTTAATAAATGCTTCTTGTTCCGTTTTAGGCAATTTTGACAACATAATTACAGTAGCTGTATTAGGTATAATATCTCTCGGAGTATTTTTAGAACCTCTTTTTGAAATTTCTTTTTGCTTTTGTTCTACATATTTCTGTATAAAAAGTATATATGGAAGTAATGTACTAGGTTTAACATTTTTAAAATTATTTTTACTTTCCGCAGTAGAATTAAGAAATATCCATAGTGTAAATGCAACAAAATTATCACTCATGTAGATGTACTTATACAGTTTATGGGTTTTAATGTTTCTATGAACATTGCCATTTATACTGAATAAGCGATTTATGATTCGTTGTCCAGATAATCTAATCAAAACTTTCATATTGTTAGTTGTTGAACCTTGTATTATTCTTAATTCTGAATATGCTTGTGTATCAAGGTCTTTATCTTTAAACAGATGTATGACATCAGAATATTTTATCCTGTATAAACCTTTCGGGCATATAATTACTCTGCCTATATCTTCATCTGTCAGAGCATTACCTAAATACTTTGCAAATTTTTTTGTAACAATAGAATATTCTTTAATTTTAAAGGTAATGCTAAGATTATCAGGAGTTGTGGAATAAGAAAATTTCCGTTTTGTTTCTGGTGTTAAATGTTGTAATTCATCATACAATAATACATAGGGATACCCTAAATCAAATTCAGCAAAGGCTTTCATGCCTGTTAATACAGTAGAATTTATGTTATTAAACAAAACAGGAAATAATTTGCTATAAATATAATCGGATAGTTTTATCCCTGCATTTTGCATAATATCAAGTATGTATATAAGCATAAAATAATGCCTGAAACATGTTTCATACTTAAACATATCTTCTATTATGCCTGTTAAAGCAATAAAGTTATCAAAATTAAAATCAAATATTATGTTATTAGGGATTTTATAGCCCTCTTGCCCCCTTATCCGTTTACGACCGATGTATTTGACCTTAAAATACTTATAAAATTCATTATCAGAAAAAGCAGACATAAAATTATTTGCTATTTCTGGTGTTCCACACCATGTGTTAGCATAAACTCTTATCATATCTGTATAAGCATTTATATCACTTATTCTATAATTAGATATATCACTTAATTTTTCTCGGAATAAGATTATACACTTATTGCTATTCTGTTCACTGAGAACCTGTTTGAAAATATTTTCAATCTTACCTTTCATTAAACAAGATGAAATATTGCTAAACCAAGTCATATAATTATAATCTCTATTTAAGTCATTTAGTAAATTATTATCTACTACGGTTTTAATCATTATTTTATCCCTTCTGTTAAAAATTCTTCTGTTGTAAAAAAATGTATATAAGAAGCTACTACTGATATATTATTCTAGTAAATCTTGTTACATACATTTGCCTAAAATTCAATAATCATTTAGCTTTCTAAAAGCATCTTCAATACTTTTACTTGCGTTATGTGTATAAAGCATAGTCGTACGTATGTCAGAGTGGTCAAGAATTTTTTGAATGGTTACAATATCTACACCACTTTCATTTAATCGAGATGCCGTACTATGCCGAAGTTTATGAAATGATATATGAGGAATACCCGCCCTTTTTACAGCTCTGGCAAATGTAGATTTTACTTCTTTATATCTGCTTAATGTAACTGGTGAAGTAAATACATACTCACTGAATCTTGGCAAATTATGTAAAACTTCTGCTAATTTATCTGTTAAAGGCAGTTTCCGAACTTTATTGTTTTTTGTGTTCCTTGCTATCAAATACTTTTCGGCAAAGAATACATCTTCCCATTTTAAGCTCAATATTTCATTTTGCCTCATTCCAGTATGTAATGCAGTTATTATTATCGCTTGCATAGTAGGATTACAAACAGACAAGAGTTTTTCTTCTTCAGCTTTTGTTAAAAATCTTTCAGGTGGATTTTCAATACGTAAATCTTTAATTGTGGAACATGGACTTACTTTCAACTTTTTATTTTGAACCGCTAAAGAGAATATCCGCTTGATAACGTCTAACTCCCTGTTTATAGTTCTATTTTTTACTCTATTTATTCTGCTACTGATGTATTTTTCAATGTCATTAGGTAAAATTTGTTCAATATCTTTATTTCCGATTAATTTTGCAAATTTTTCAAT
>JAFUSQ010000051.1 GCA_017467605.1 bacterium
CGGAAGTGACCGCTTTGCAGGTGCAATGAAGGCATGTAAAGATATGGGTCTAAATCTTCCTAGCATGCAAACATTGGCAAACGCTGCAGGGTCTATGTGGGGAGTCTCTGACCTTGGAACATATGAAGATATTAATTATCCCAATTATACCCAAGCGACAGGCAACCGAGACATAGCATCACGAGACAGCAGTAGTTCAATCTCCCTTTCCGGTACCTTTTGGTCGAGTTCGGAGATTAGTTCTACTACCGCATGGAGGCGCGGCATTTACTCCTCCCTCAGTCGCGTGGGCAGAAACGGTCGGAACACCAGCGGCATCGGCGCGTTTTGCGTAGGTGATTAAAAAAAGCCGGGTTTTAACCGGCTTTTATACTTACTTCACACTTTTTGTAACGTTATGTTGTAACTTTACCTGTTATAATTGACATCAAGCCTGCAACTCCTGCAGCTGCGAGACCGATAATTCCTGCTTTACCTGATTTACAAGCATGGGCTATTCCGCCTGCAACTGCACCGACTATTCCTGCACCTGTTAAACGTCCGAGATTTTGTTTTGTTTTTTCACCTGTGCCGACGGGTGCTCCTGTAATTTGGGAAATATTGTCTTCAACTGATTTGGAGTCATATAATCCAAGTGTCATTGCATGTAATGCTCCTTGGGTGAATGAGCCATGTCCGTTTTCACGTAATTCTTGTGCAATTGGTTTGCCGTTCATCTGGGTGAATAACGCTGCTGCACGTGCTCGAACTTCTTGTTCTGTTCCTTCTCCGTATGCTGTTCTTACTGCTGCAACATAGTTATTATATGCTTCTATGATTTGTCCTTGTTCATTGCTTTTTATTTTATCTTTCAATGTATTGTATGTCGCTTGAACTGCTTCCATTGAACCGTTAATTCTCATATCGGCATTTCTTTGCATTTTTTGTTGGTCTACATTGTAGTCAATGTAGAATTTTTGGTAATCTTTCATATTGTCGAAATAATTTTGATTACCGCCCATTCCGCACATCGGCATCATTCCCATTCCGAAAATGCTTTCACCCATTCCCATACCGTACATTGGGTATGTACTGTAACTTATATCCATATCTTCAACATCAAAATACGGATCAGGGTTATACCGAAAATGTTGAGCAACAGGAATATTTCCAATGCTATTGACTTCGTTAGCCATACTAACCTCCAAATAAAATTAACCTTTCTAACCTACCTTACTTATATAAAAAATTTTTATTAACAATAATTGCGTCATGAAGTAATTATGTTACAAATTCTTAACAAATGCTTTTATCCCATATAAACAGTTGATGTTAAATTAAAATTAAATAGTTATTATAAATATGTATACAAAAAGGATATCCGAATTTGAGAAAGATTTTATCGGCTTTATTTTCAATATTTGTTATAGCGGTAATTGTTGTTGCCGTATATTTCAATCAGCAATTTTGTTTGAAGCAGGTGAATAAAGTTAAGGGTATGTATTATGTTCACAAAGGTGATAAAGCTTATCGTAATTTGGAAATGCAGCAGGCAATTCGCTTTTATAACAGAGGGGTAAAATTATTCCCCGGACATTACGGAGCTTGGTATAATCTTGGAAATATATATGTAGCTTACGAAGATTATCAATCAGCATTAAATGCTTATGCACAGGCTTTTAACCATAATCCGAGAATGATGATTGCAAGAATGAATTACGGTCTTGTATCATCTCAAATGCTTGGGGATTTTGATTCTGCACTTGAGCAGTATCAGAAAATTATTAAAACTAAACGTAAACTTTTATCAATTCCATATGTTTTTAATAACAAAATAAGTTACAAAGAAAATAAAGCGATTGCCTATTATAATATGGGGGTAACGTATAGATTAAAATCTCTATATGCGCATGATAATTACGAAAAACAAAGAAAATATATGTCGAAAGCAATAAGAGCTTACGAAAAATCAATAGAGATTTATCCGGATAGTTATGATGCCCAGTATAATTTGGGTGTTGCATATCACACAATAGGAGATTATGAAAGAGCAGGGCAATGCTATTGTAAAGCTATACATCTTTCTCCAATGAATTATGAAGCTCATTATAATCTTGCAGTTTTGCTGCGCAGAATGCGTCATTATAATGAAGCCTATGATGAAATAGATAAGGCTACGGCTCTTATTACTGCATTAGATGAAAATCCCGCAATTCAGGAGTATGTCGTAACTGTTTTTAATGAAATTACAAGGAATGTTTACCAGAACCCTGAATACAGGCAATATTTGAAACGAATTTTGGAAGAAGAAAAACGCAAAACTGCCCAAGAAATAGCAAAAGGATCTAAAGATACAAAAGGTAAAAAAGATAATGTGTCAGTCTCATCAGAAATACGGCTTGTTAACGGTAAGGTCGTTGCAACAGACGAACTTGACAGTGCAGTTTTGGAAAACTTTGGACAATGTCCTTCAAGTACTTATTTTGACTTGAAATAATTAATTTGATTAAAAAGACCGTAATAAAATTCTAAGTTTGAATCGGAATTTTCATATATAAATTTCAGAAAATTCTCTCTAATTTCAGATTTTTTACTTTTGATATTTATACCAAACTCGTCAATAGGTATGTCAAGAGCTTCAATAATTTTCAAAAAGTTTTCTACAGTTGGGGCATTTGCACCGATTTCAATTTTGCTCATATGAGTTTCGCTAATCCCTGTTTTTTCTGCCAGTTGAGCCTGAGTAAGTTTTGCTTTTTTGCGAAATTCTTTAATTTTCTTCCCTATAAACTCTTTATCACAAAATACCATAAGAAGCTCCGTTTTTAAAACAATAGTATGAACTCGACTGATTTAGAATGTTAAGTTTAACTATAAAATTATAAAATAGTTATACTTGACATATTTAGCCGGATAGTTTAAACTGGTTATATATAACATAATTAATAAAAACTAGTTAAGAATGGAGGATTTATGAAGCAAAAAAGGATTATTGAGATTTTAAAGAATGATGGAGGTAAATGTGTACACCCCACCCTTACCCTCCCCAACCGGGGAGGGAAGAATTTCAACACGAGTTTACGAGTGTTAGAAATTCAAGGAGGGGTCTTTACCCGTAGGGGAAAAGGTGACAAAATAAAATGTAAAGAACTTAATCACTTATTCATCTATTCACCTATTTACTTCAAAAAGGTTGCTTTTACTCTCGCCGAAGTATTAATCACCCTCGGTATAATCGGGGTTGTTGCAGCACTAACAATTCCGACATTGATTGCTAATACAAGGAGTCAGCAATATAGAAGCCAATTTAAGAAAACTATATCTACCCTATCTCAAGCGGGAAAAATGGCAAAAGCTCAGTATGATTTCAGTTATGGAGATATAAAAGATAATTGTACTTCTCCTGCAAGTGATAATCCTGAATCTGTAATGACAATTTGCGCAATTATGAACGGAACTCTAAAAGGGTTGACTTATTTAGGTAAATTAGGCGAAGTAAAAGGTAAAGACGGAAATATATATGAAATAGGACGTAATTCTTCTGTAAGATACTACACGACTACTGAGGGGAAATATATGTATGCTCTTGCTGATGGGTCAATTGTTGGGATTGGAGATCAGACCTCATTTTCTGATGGAACTCATGGCGGGCAGGTTCGTGAGGGTTCCGGTTTTTATGGGTTTATTGACGTGAATGGTTTTGCACTGCCAAATGTTGAAGTTTCTTGTGAAGATAACTCTACGACTTCTGAATATGCTCAATATCCTAGTACTGTTCCTTGTGTTGTCCCAAATGACGCGAAGCATATGACAGATGTTTATCCTGTTTGGTTTCAGGAAGATGGTGTTGTCCCGAATTCCAATGCAGCACTTTATGTTTTGAATACTGCAAAATAATTACGAGTTGGGCAATTATGCCCAACCTACATTGCTCAAAATTTTTGTCATTCTGAACTTGATTCAGAATCTATTAAAAAACAGACCCTGAAACAAGTTCAGGGTGACAATTACTTTGAACACACTCTAAATTCATTTACCCCCTAGCAATAATTTGTGGAGATTTTAGGTAATTGGCGGCAACATTTACCCCCTCCCCTGCAATAATTCGTGGAAATTTTAGATAATTGGCGGCAACATTTACCCCTCTTTAAATTTTTTCAAATATGAGTTAAAATATTAATAGGAGTATGAAACTTAGGGCAATCACTGCACTAAATTTAAATGGTCTAAAGCGTGACTTCCGCAGCCAAAAGGCAGCGGAAGAGAATCGGCATGCCGATTCTCTTTCTAACCTTAATGATTTAAAATGCATGCCTTGTTATTATCCGATTAATTTCACATCTGCAGGAATCAGTAATGTCAGAAAATTATTCCAATATGGTATTCCTGATATGTATAGCGAGCGTATTCTGATTGATCCGAAATTGATTACAAAATGGATGAACAGCGGAATATTTTCAGGTCCGGTAAAAGATGTTTTGGAATTATTTGACAAGTATTCTTCAAGTTTTATAGAGCAGGAAAAAGAAATTATTAATTTACTGAGAGCGAGGGCAAAAATTCACCCTGATTGGACTATGAAGCAAATATTACAAGAGGTTCGTCCTGTATATAACAGAAAATTAAGAAAAATTCAAAATCCTGTTTTCCAAGAATTGATTGCGGAGTTTAAAGTTTTGCCAAAGGATTATTAGGATAAGTTGATGGATTTGCTTCATCAAACAGACAATATGTTGAACGACAAACCGGTCACAATTCCGTTTTCAGCTTTAGAATTTAGATACAAACTTATAAAAATCAGAGAATTGGTTGATGCCGGTAGTGATAAAAAAGCAAAAAATGCCATGAACAAAATTCTCAAAGAATCTATGAGATTTGCAAATAAAACAACAAAAGACAATATTGAATCTCAAAAGGAAGTTTTAGGATTTTTGCATCATATATTTAAAAAATCACCACTAAAATATAATGAACAATTGAAAGAGTTATTAGAAGTTTCAAAATCAAGGTTAGATAAGCAGGAGATAATAATTCCGTTTAAAAGAAAATCGTTTATATATGATCTTGAAAAGATAGTCCATGATATTAAAGATACAAATAGAGGTTTATATGAGCAAATTTGTACAACAGCTAATAAGCTTCCGACATCAGATGATGAAATATCTGCTTATATTTTAAAATTGTCAAATGAAACCAATAATTCTATAGGTTATAAACTTGTTTGGCCTTCTATGGCGACAGTTGAACATTTATGGCCAAGATCCAAAAACGGGTTGAATGTTTTGCCAAATGTTGCCATTGCGTCAGCAAAAGAGAATTCCGGTCGTAAAAGTATTGATTTTACAGAACAATTAGTTCGCCGTCCAAAAACTCCGATATATTTGCAAAGACAAATTAACAAGTTAGTGTCTCTTAATAATAGCGGGATATTCCATAAACATGGTGTCCAAAAAAGCTGGCTTTCGGGTATGTCAGATACAATTTATGATATTTCAGCTCATCAGGTAAAATTGGATTTATCGAAATTGGCTGCTTAGGTATATAATGTTAACTGCTTTATCATTTACCCCTAGCCTTTTACAGCACCTTCATTTTCGCCCGAAATGAAATATTTTTGCATTGCAAGAAAGAAAATAATAATAGGAATTGTTGAAATTATTGAACCGGCAGCAATGAAACGCCAATTTGATGAAAACATTCCCTGCAAATTATTTACTCCGACAGGCAAGGTGTACATGGTTTCTTTTGTTAAAACAATACTCGGCCATAAAAATTCACCCCAAGAGCCTATAAAGGTAAATATTGCCAATACCGCAAGAGAAGGTTTTACCATCGGGAGCAGAACTTTCCAAAACACTTGAAAAACATTGCAGCCGTCAACTATTGCGGCTTCTTCCATCTCTCTTGGTATGGACAAAAAAGCTTGGCGCATAAGAAAAATTCCGAATGCACTTACCGCAAACGGCATTATTAGTCCGATAAATCCCATTGTTTCATTTACACTATCTACAAGATGAAGTTTCAATGTTATAAGATAAACCGGAAGCATTATTGCCTGAAACGGTATCATAATTGTTGCTAAAATTGAAAAAAATGCTATTTTCTTACCCCTGAATTCCATTCTCGCTAAAGGATATCCGGCAAGAGATGATAAAATTAAATTTAACAAAACTGTTCCGCCCGCAACAATCATTGAATTTATAAAGTAACGCATTAAATCAACTCTTTGCCAAACTCCAACGTAATTTGCCCAGGTAAAATCTTTGGGAATAATTGTAGGAGGATATGCAAAAATATTTTCTCCCGCTCCCTTTAATGAAGTTGAAAGCAGCCAAATGAAAGGAAATATAGATAATAGTGAGACTGTGATTAAAATTATGTGAGTCGAAAAATTTTTATAAAAATCTTTGTCATTCTGAACTAGTTTCAGAATCTTAAAAATTTTTGTAAAATTTATTTTAACAGACCCTGAATCACCGAGTAGGAACAGAAAATTACGTTTCGCAAGCTCAACTAATTTTCTAGTCAGTTCAGGGTGACAATTTTGTTGTTTTATAACATTATTCTGTTTTATCATAAATTATACTTTCCCCTCTCAAAACAAAAAATATTAATAAGCGAAAATATCATAACCACAATTAAAAGTATTACCGCCATAGCTGAAGCATACCCCAAATCCAAGTTTTCAAAAGCTTTTTCGTAAATGTAATAGACGATTGTTTTTGTAGAGTTCAATGGCCCGCCCTTTGTCATAACATAAATTTCAGCAAAAATTTTCATTGCAGAAATAGAACTTATCGTAGTAACAAGAGCAATTGTCGGCATAATATGAGGAATTGTTACGGTTAAGTGTTTTCTGAAAAACCCTGCACCGTCAATATCGCATGCCTCGTACAATTCTTTTGGTACACTCATTAATGCCGCCAAATAAATCATCATATAATAGCCCAAACCCTTCCAAACGGTTACAATTATGACCGAATAAATTGCATATTTCGGATCAGTTAACCAACCAATAGCAGGTAAATGCAATAACTGCATAAAATAATTTAAAATGCCGTCTTGAGCATATAACCATTTGAAAGCAATTGCTGCAACAACAATCGAAACAATTACAGGAAGATAAATTAAAATTTTATATAACGTAATCCCGCGAATTTTTTGATTAATTAAAATTGCAAGAAATAAAGGGATTATTGCCAAAATCGGAACAGCCACAATCAGATAAATTAATGTGTTCCACATAACCTTGTAAAATGTAGGATTATGTAAAATTGCAATATAATTCTGCAGCCCCGTGAAATTGGCATTATATATGCTATTGGAATAATCCTGAAAACTTAAAATAATAGTCTGAAAAAACGGAATAAAAAAGAAAATCAATAAAACTATGCCTGCAGGTAATAAAAATAAATAAGGCGCAGTTTTCCCATAATACTTAAACATACACGAATTATCTCACTATTGATGTTTTCAGTCAATATAAAGGTAATAAAATTTTCATAAAAAAAACCACTCACAAGTGAGTGGGTCGTTTTCTGCATCCTAATGGTCTCTTTTAGTGTTTATTATTTAGGAGTTTATATGTTTTGGGGTTAATGAACTATTTATATTTAGTGTTTCGACTACACTTAAATCTTATGTAATTATTATTGCACAAGAAAATTTTCCTGTCAATAATATGTTTTTATATTTTTTAACAAACGCTGAACCCTGCGAATAGTGTACATTTTACACTTTACAAAACTTAATATTTGTCCGATACAGGGTAATTTTTAAAATTTGCAATTTAAAATTTCTTCGATTTTTACATTCAAAGCATCAGCTATAGCGTAAAGAGTTTTAATTTTTACATTATTGACTCCTCTTTCCAATGTGCTGATAGAATTCATGTTTAAATTTGCTGTAAAAGCTAATTCTTCTTGTGATATGCCCTTTTTTAATCTTAAATACCTTACGCTTTGACCTATTTTGAATAATAGTTCATCTCTCATATTTTATATTTTATTCGCTTGACTTTTGCGTATCTAACTATTAAAATATTAATAATAATAGCTAACTAGTAAAAAAGTAATTAAAATAGTAATCGGAGGATATGAAAAAATGAATTTATTTAAATGTAAAATAAGTAATAAGATAGCTAAGACCAATAGGGGTAAATATAATGGCAATGAGTTAAATCGCAAAAACACCCCCCTGCTGAATGACAGTACCGTCATTGCGAGCACGAACGACGGCGGATTTGCGGACGGACGGAGCAAAGCGAGTCCGGATAGCGAGAAAATTGAGCAAACTGCAACGAAGTTGCAATTGCGAAACTTTTCGAGCGTGGAGCAAATCCAA
>JAFUSQ010000052.1 GCA_017467605.1 bacterium
AGTATCTAAAGCTAAAAAAGGAAATAATTTAAGTATTCCCGGAAATAAAACAGATAACGTAGGAATTGTTCTTGCAGATGGTACATCACTTATCTTAACTTATAATGAAAACTCAGAAATTATTGGAGATGGAGACACTGTTACTGCAACATTCAAAGAACTACCAATAGGATTTGGAAGGACAAAGAAATTTGCATATTCATCTAGTGTTACAAACCCTATAGCATTTGTCATGGACGTAAACGGATTTCATGGCCCAAACAGTGAAACAATAGATAACAAAATGCATGACATACGTTCCTTCAACGGTGCAAAATTCTCAAAAGGCTGCGCAGGAATTGAAGTAGACGGCATAGGCTGCGTTACAGTCTTGAGCGGAACCTACACTTGGCAAGGTGCAAAAGACGCATGCTCAAATATGGGCGCAACCCTTCCTGATAGTGGCACCTTAAAATCCATTTACAACAAAGGCAAAGCCGACCCAAGTTTGGGCCTTCCTACATCCGGTGGCTATTGGTCGTCTTCCGAGAGTTCCGCTTCTAGCGCGTACTACGTGAGTTTCGGCAATGGCGGCGCGGACGGCTACTACAAGCGCGACTACCGCTACGCGTTGTGTCTAGGTAATTGATGTAATAAGAACGGTAAGTAAGTAAGACCGGTAAGACCGGTAAGTCCAATACGGTGCTAAAGCACAGATTAATAAATTGTAACGGACTTACCAACTTATCGGTCTTACTAACTTAACAGACTTTGAACAATGTTCCTCCCCAAAGGGGGAAGTATACACCCCACCCTTACCCTCCCCAACCGGGGAGGGAAGAATTTCAACACGAGTTTACGAGTGTTAGAAATTCAAGGAGGGGCCTCTACCCGTTAGGGTAAAATTCTTGTCCGCCCCCTCACCCGCCTTACAGGCACCCTCTCCCACTAGGGGCGAGGGTGTAGAATATTCCTCGCTCGCAATGACATTTACAATTTATTAATCTGTGCTTTAGCACCGTATTGGCCTTAACGGCCTTATCGGTCTTAACGGACTTTGAACAATGTTCCTCCCCAGAGGGGGAGGTAGGTGGGGTACGGTCATGTCATTCCGAACTCGATTCAGCATCTATTTTAAATATAGACCCTGAACTAAATTCAGGGTGACATATCAACTGGATTGCTTCGGTCGTTCCTCGCTCGCAATGACAATAATATAAATGGGATTGCGACGGGTGTAAATAAAACAAATTTAAAAGTCCATACATTTACCCCTCCTCGCAATGACATTTACGATTTATTAATCTGTGCTTCAGCACCATATTGGACTTATCGGTCTTATCGGTCTTTGAACAATATTGAGATTCTTCGGTCACTGCGTTCCTTCAGAATTACAAGAAATATTTTGCACCGTGGCGAAATTTTTTATTGTTCAATCAATGAAAAGTTAACTCATAACTAAATCCAGTTCTTTCAGCATTTCTTTATCTTCATCTGAGTTTGATCCTGTTGTTGTCAGGTAATTCCCTACGAGTACCGAATTTATCCCCGCAATTAGTCCGAGTTTTTGATGAAATTTACTCAAACGGGTTGTTCTTCCTCCTGCGTATCTTAGTAATGCTTTTGGTAAAATTATTCTAAAAATACATATTGTTTTTAAGATTTCTTCTTCACTTATTTTGTCTTTAAAATCTTCCAAAGGTGTTCCTTTAATAGGGTTTAAAAAATTTATCGGTACTGTTTTGGGGTTTAATTCTCTTAGCGAAAGAGCCATTTCTATTCTGTCTTGTCTTGTTTCTCCCATGCCGATAATGACTCCGCAGCAAGCCTCTATTCCATGTTTTTGAATTGTTTTTACTGTGTTAATACGGTCTTGAAAATTATGCGTTGTACAAATTTTTTGATGATAATTTTCGGAAGTATTAATATTGTGGTTATAGCGTTCTACTCCGGCTTCTTTTATTTGTATTATTTGTTCTTCCGATAACAGTCCGAGTGATGCGCAGCAATGAAGTCCCTCAATTGAAGATACAGTTTTTATCATTTGTAATATTTTTTGAAAATCTTCGTCTGACGGTGCTCTGCCTGATGTTACAATACAAAATCTTGTTGCCCCGTTATTTTTAGCACTTATTGCCGCTTCTTTTACTGTTTCAATCTCTAATAACGAATGACATTCGATTTCTGCGTGGTTATGTTTGCTCTGAGCACAATATTTGCAATTCTCCGAGCAAGCTCCTGTTTTCGCACTTATAATACTACATGCTTCAACTTCGTTATTAAAATTGTCGTTTGTTATTTTGTTTGATATTTCAAGTAATTCGCTTAGCGGTTTTTCATAAAGTTTTAGAAAATCTTCCTTTTTATAATTGCTATAATCGTCCATGTTCTTCTCCTTTTAATATGTTATGGTATACCGAATAAATATAATATAACACAAAAATTTTATAAGCTTTTTATTTTAAATCTCAATTTACATTTCCCTTTATTTATAGTAAAATGTATCTTATAAGGAAGGTTTGTTATGGCTATAAGAAAAGTGTTACATTATGGAGAACCGTCTTTGAGAGAAGTTTCAAAGGAAGTTCATAAGGTTTCAAAAAAAATTACAGATTTGGTCAGAGATTTATTGGATACAATGTATTCTCAAAACGGTGTCGGGCTTGCAGCTCCGCAAATAGGTGAAAATGTAAGAGTTTTTGTTATTGACGTTTCTACAGGTAATGAACCTTTAAATCCTATGGTTTTTATCAATCCGAAAATTATCAAAAAAAGCGGTGCTATAAAAAGCAATGAGGGTTGTTTGAGTTTTCCGGAAGCTTATACTGATGTCAGACGTTATAAAAATGTTATGGTAAAAGCAACAAATGAGCATGGAAAACCTTTTGTTTTAGAGGCTAAAGACGGATCATTATTGGCGCGTGCAATTCAACATGAAAATGACCATTTAGACGGAATTTTGTTCATTGATCATTGTATAAACAGGTTTGAAACTGATGCCGTTTTGGAAAAATATAATCTTCCTCATATAGATCCTGATTTGTTGGTTGAAGAAAAAAATTTAGAGGAAGAATTAGCCGGTAATGATTAAGATTGTTTTTTTCGGAACTCCCGATATCGGGTTAAAATCCCTTGAATATTTGCATAAATCTGACAAAATTGAGGTTTTGGCTGTGGTTACTCAGCCTGACAAACCCGCAGGCCGCGGACATAAATTACAAATGTCACCGATAAAAACTTTTGCACTTGAAAATAATTTACCTGTTTTCCAACCAAAATCAATAAGGAAAGAACCTGAAATTCAGGAGAAATTAAAAAAACTTGAGCCTGATTTTTTTGTAACTTTTGCTTTTGGACAAATTTTATCTCAAGAGGTTTTAGATATTCCAAAATATGAAACAATTAATCTTCATGCTTCATTATTACCTAAATACAGAGGCGCAAACCCTATTCAGCGTGCAATAATTAACGGAGATAAAGAAACAGGTATTTGCACAATGATTACCGAATTAGGGCTTGATTGCGGAGATATTTGTCAAAAATTGGTAATCCCGATATCTGATACAATGAATTGTGAACAGTTATGGGAAGAAATTTCTTTGAAATCTCCAAAAATGATTGAAGAAACTTTAATCGGGTTGAAGAATTCGACCCTAAAACCCGTAAAACAATGTGAAGACGGCTTATGCACGGCAGGCAAACTTACTAAAGAAGAATGCAAAATTGACTGGTCAAAATCTAATAAGGATTTGCACAATTTGGTCAGAGGAATTTGCAGAAGTCCGAGTGCATATTTTAATTTTAACGGTAAAATTATTAAAGTTATTGAAACTATACCGGTTAATGGAGATGGTCAGTCAGGGCAAATTATAAATGTTTCAAAAGACGGTGTTGATATTGGGTGTGGTGAAGGTCTTTTGAGGCTTGTTAAAGTTAAACCGGAAGGTAAAGGCGAAATGCCGGCAAAAGATTGGTATAATGGTATAAAAAATCAATTATAGGGAGTTTTGATGGCAGCAAAAGGCATAAGAGGTGCAATAACAGTTGATGTAAATACGGAAGATGCTTTGAGAGAAGCAACTTTAGAATTGTTATGTGAGATTTTTGAACAAAATAATATTAGAGGAACAGAAAAGATTTCACATATAATTTTCACAACAACACAAGATCTTAATGCTGCATTCCCTGCAAAATTCCCCAGAATTGAATTTGGGTGGGACGACGTTGCAATGATGTGTTTCCATGAACTTGATGTCCCAAACTCATTAAAAATGTGTTTGAGAGTGCTTGTTGTTTTGAATTGTGACGAAAATTTTGTTCCAAAATTTGTCTATATGAAAGGTGCTAAAAATCTTAGAAAGGAAAAATAGTATTCGATGCGTACTGCAAGAGTTCAATGTCCCGCAAAAATTAATCTTAACTTGAAGGTTTTGGATAAAAGACCTGACGGGTATCATAATATAGAAAGTGTCATGCAAACTATTGATTTGTTTGATTATTTGACCGTTTCAATGATTGAATCCGAAAAAAATGAGATTACTCTCGCCGGCGAAAGTAAAGATATTCCGTATGATAAGACTAATCTGGTTTATACTGCAATAAAATCATATTTAGAGAATTATTGTGAAAAACCTAAAAAGGTCCTTGTATATTTTGAAAAGAATATACCTGTTTCGGCGGGCTTGGCAGGTGGAAGTACAGATGCGGCAGGAGCTTTATATGCATTTAACGAAATGATGGATAAAAAAATTTCGTCCGAAGAATTACATAAACTCTGTGCAACACTGGGCTCAGATTTAAATGCCTGTCTTTTGGGCGGTTGTATCACCGCATCAGGTAGAGGAGAAAGAGTCCGAAAAAGGTTATATAACGAATATGATATCAGCCTTATAAAACCTGTAAATCTTGGAATATCCGCAAAAGAAGCTTATACAAAATTTTCTAAAAAAGCGGCTTCCGGATTTTATAACGATACTCGCAAAAATTATGTGAACGACCTTGAATGGGCAGTAATTGATGATTATAAGGAGCTTCAATATATAAAAGAAAAATATCCGTCAGCAATTATGACAGGTTCAGGTTCAACTTATTTTTCATTGGAAGAAGATTTTGATCCGGAAGAAGGTTATTGGGTTAAAAACGGATTACAAACTATTACATATGGAGTTAAAATAGTTTAGTAACCGTTACTTCTACCGCTTTTATCACTCATTGTGCAGGCTCCTGCTTTTGCATATAAACTTGTTTCGTTCCCATATAAAGTCATTGCAAAAACATCATACCCCCATTTGTTAGGTCCTTTTGTTCCGTTTATGTCTATATAAAATATGGGATAGTAAAAAATTCCGTTGTAAGGACCGATAATTGTTCCGTCCATAAGTACTATAGCTGAGCCATTCAAAATTTTTTCTTGATCGAAACCTCTGCAGCCGACTTGTGTACCTGCATTTTCGCAATCTGTTGTACAATTTTCTTTTTCAATGGTATCCTTCCCTTTATATTTTGGAATACAGCCGCTTGCATATGCATTTGAATTACAAACGTGCGAAACTTTCCATACATTTCTGAGTTCTCTAAAAAGTTCATTACATTCTTCATTTGCATAATTTTCTGTTAAAACAGGATAGTAACAGGCATGAATTTTATCGGTCTGTTCATAAACCATTTTTAATCCTTGATTGATTGTACTTAGTGCTTTTTTATACTGCCTTGCTAATACGTAGTTGTTAATTTTTGTCATTAACATTGGAAAAGTTATTGCTGCCACAACTCCGATAATGCCAATTGTTATGAGGACTTCTGCTAAAGTAAATGCTGATTTTTTAAAGTGGATAAGTTGATAAGTAGATGAGTTCTTTACAGTTATTAATCCCCCTGTCATTGCGAGCGTGAACGTAGTGAGCGCATGCAATCCGGACTGCCCCCTCTCCTGTGTCCTTCGGACACCCTCTCCCGCATTGCAGGGAATTACATTTGCTCCTATATTTACCCCAAATTTTATTTTTTTAATTAAATACCTCATTATACAATTCCTTTCTGTAATAAATTAAGCAATTTTTAGATTAAATAAGCAATAATCTGCTTGAATAATATCATGTTTGATTATTTTAGTCAAGATTTGCTAATATCAGCAAAAGGAAAATTTATGAGTGCTAACAAAGAAATTAGAATACTGATGCTCCAAGAAGGTTTGACTATCGCAAAACTTGCAAAAATGATTTGCGAACAGGGCGAAAAATACACTGCTGACGGATTATCAAAAAAATTGCGCAATAATACTCTTAAATTTAACGAAGCCGAAATGATTGCAGATATTCTGGATTACGATATTGTTTTTAAAAAAAGAAAATAAATAATCAGTTAATAAACATTTACCCCTTGAAATTAAAAAAAACATCATTAAATATAAAGTATGGTTGTAAAAAATTACTACGAAATAT
Organism: bacterium; assembly: GCA_017467605.1. Taxonomy (GTDB): domain Bacteria; phylum Cyanobacteriota; class Vampirovibrionia; order Gastranaerophilales; family Gastranaerophilaceae; genus Zag111. Next base: position 6,420 of record JAFUSQ010000052.1, read on the forward strand.
TAGAGGTTAGTGTTGATTCAACAACCGCTGAGATTAAAGCGGCATACAGAAAGTTAGCCCGCAAATATCACCCTGACATAAATAAATCAACTGATGCTATCGAAATATTTAAAGAAATTACAACAGCTTACGAGACTCTTTCAAATCCAGAAAAACGTGAAAAATATAATATTATAAAGGGGATTTTTAAAACCGAAAAAACTACAACATCTTCACAAAAAGCTCAGGAAGAATACCAAAATACTGTTAAAAACAATAGAAAGGGTTTTCAAGAAGAAGTATTTGCCAAGCAGAAAACTGCTCAAAAAACATCTGACAAAATACAAAAACATAAGAAATTTTCTTTAATAAAATGGTTCAAATTACTTTTTGCAAAATCAAAAAAGAATAAACGAGCAAAAGAAAACAAAAAGCCCCAAAAAGGTCAAAATATAACTACAGATGTAACTATTACCCCTGTTGAAGTCATTACAGGGAGCAAAAGAGTTATTAACGTTTTGACGACTCAAACCTGCCCAAATTGCAGCGGGCACAAATTTATCAATGCCGGGAAATGCTCTGAATGCAATGGGACAGGAGAAATTTCGACAAAAAAAAGAATTACCGTAACAATTCCAAAAGGAATTAAAGACGGAGCAAAATTACGTTTAAAAGGGGAAGGCGGAGCCGGTAAAAACGGCGGCTCTAATGGAGATTTATACATCAATATAAAAATTGAGACCCCGACAAAAATTCATTTTGACAAACTAAACATATACTACAACGTCCCAATAACCCCTTACGAAGCTGCATTAGGCGAAGAAATAAAAATCCCGACATTTGACGGTACAATAAAACTAAAACTCCCCAAAAACACCTGTTCAGGGCAAAAATTCCGAATTGCGGGACAGGGTATAAAAAAGCATGGCAAAATTGGAGACTTAATTATTACGGTTAGTATTGAATTTTCTCAAGATTTATCAGATGATGAACTCAAGCTTTACGAAAAGCTTAAAAATTTATCACATGATGATTTAAGAAAGAATTTAATAAATGAAGGCTAAAATTAACGAAATATTTTCATCAATACAAGGAGAAGGGCCGGTTGTAGGTTATAAACAGCTATTTATAAGATTTTGCGGCTGCAATTTGAATTGTGCCTACTGCGACACAGAATTTCAAAAAGGTATTGAATATTCTCCTACTGAGCTATATGAAAAAATAATCAATGAATTTGACTTAGAAACTTTTCACTCAATTTCTTTAACCGGAGGAGAACCTTTATTGAATATTGATTTTTTAAGAGAATTTCTACCTTTTATACAGGGTAAATCCAAAATTTATCTTGAAACAAACGCAACATTATTTGATAAATTACCAATTATAAAAGACTATATTGATATAATTTCAGCAGACATCAAATTGAAATCTTCTACCGGAGTTGATACTACTGAACTTCATAAAAGATTTTTTAAAAATTGTTCAGGGATAGAAACTTTCGCAAAAATAGTATTTGACAAAAACATTACTGATACTGAAATTTTAACGGCAATTGATATCGCAAAAACTTACGAAATTGAATTAATCTTGCAACCTAAAATGCTCGAAAATAAAATGTCTGTATCTGCAGATTTTTGCAGCGAAATACTTGATAAATTTACACAGAATTACAAAAACGTCAGATTAATTCCTCAAGTGCACAAATTTTTAAATGTAAGATAGGTTTTACTTACTTCCATTCTTCATCAAAGAATTTATTAGCAAGTTCTAAATCTTTATTTGCACCGTCAATATCACCCATGTCAATTTTTGTACATGCCCTCATAGAATAAGCGGAACTGTCTTTTGGATTAAGCTCTATAGCCTTATTAAAATCAGAAATTGCACCTTGATTATCACCTAATTCTGCTTTTACAATTCCTCTCATAACGTAAGCATTTCCATCTTTCGGGTTTAATTTTATAGCTTTATTAAAATCTTCAAGAGCTGATTTGTTATCTCCCAAATTTGTTTTTATAGATGCACTCCAATAATATAAATCAGCTTCATTCGGATACTTTTTCATTGCCTCTTTACACCTTAAAAGGGCATCATTGTAATTCCCTTGATTAGAAAGAGTTCCGATTTCTGCAATAGTCTGTGTTTTCTCAATAGTATCATTTGCAAACACAAAATTTCCTGCAGAAAACAACAATCCAAAAATTAAACCTGTTACGACTAAAAATTTCCTCATAATAACCGCCCCACTCGCAATAATAAACACAAATGATTATAACATGTTTTGCAAAATTTTTCCAGTCTTATTCCGCTTTTTTTATATACAAAATATCATCTTCAATAACATATTTAATACTATCGACTTCCGGATTAATTTCCAAAAATTGAATTATAGAACTTGAAATATATAAACCATAACCATTTCCACTTCTTGTAATTTTTTTAATCAATAAATTTTTAACGGGGCAACAACTTGTGGGACCAGTGCAGCGGGTAAAAATACTCCATGCTATGATGCATCAACTGTTAGTGTTTCTAAGCATTATTATTTATTTAACGGAAATACACATAGTTATTATCCAAGATACTTTTTAGATGACGGACAATTTGTTTTGCCTGACGGAACAAATATTATGTTTGAAAATCAATTATCTACAAACAGATTGTATGTATCCGTTGATTTGAACGGATACGGTAATCCACCCAATCGCTGGGGATATGATTTATTTACTTTTGAATTTTTAGACGGAGAATTGCGTGCTATGGGGGATAAAGGAACTTCTTATACCAATTTAAATATATATTGTAACAAGAATTCTACAAGTCCGGTCAACGGAATAGCTTGCGCACATCTGGCAAAAACAAATACGGATTATTTTAAGGATTTAGTAAGGTATTTTAAATAAATATTTTTGTAACACCACTTTACAATTTTTTTTCGTTGTATTATAATAAAATCGGTTAAGTTTTACTTGTAAGAAAAGAGGAAGTAGAAATGAAAAAATTATTAGCAAGCTTATTAGTTGGTGGATTCATCGCTATGAGTACAATGCCTGCTTTTGCTTACCAAGGTATTGATGATGTAAGCAAAACTTATTGGGCACAACCTGAAATCGCTAGTGTTGTTGGTGATTCAGTTATGACTTTAACAAACGGTAATTTCAATCCTGAAGGTAAAATGTCAAGAGTTGAATTTGTTAAAGCTTTATTAAAAGTTTTAGGTCAAGATGAAATGGCAGTTAAATCTGCAGTTAGATTCTCAGATGTTAAAAAATCTTCTGATATCTATGCTCCAATCGTAAGATCTCAACAATTAGGTTTAGTTTACGGTTATCCTGACGGAACATTCAAACCTGACAGAGCAGTATTAAGAGACGAAGCTCAATCAGTTATCAGTCACATTACTATTGATGCTCCTGTTAACGCTAACATTGTTTCTAAATACTCAGATGCAGCTAAAGTTCCTGCTTGGGCTAAAGATGTTTACGCTAAAACATTATCTTATGGTATTTACGTAAATCACCCTGATGAAAATGAATTAAGACCGACTGAAGATTTAACAAGAGCAGAAGCTGCTGTATTGTTATACAGATTAAAACAAAGACTTGATTTGGTTAAATCTCAATACAAAGCTGTTAATGAAAAAGTTTTGGGAACTGAACACTTAAATGTTACTAAAAAAGCACCTAACAACGAGGTTACAGTTACTAACTTGAGAAATATTGTTAGAGAAGGCAACGTTTTAGAAATCGCTTTCACTGAACAATTCAAATCTAAATTACATGCAGCAGGTGATTGTGTTACATTCACAAACCCTCAAGACATCGTAACTGAAGAAGGTACAGTATTGTTCCCTGCAGGATCTAAGTTCTATGGTAATGTTATCGATATCAAAGATCCTCAATGGTTCAACAAAAACGCAAGAGTTTATGCTCAAATTAACAAAGTTGTTACTCCTGACGGAAAAACAGTTGATTTGAATGCTAAACCATTCTACAAAGATTATGCTTTGAAAGAAGGTCCTTGGATGACTGCCGGAAAAGTTGCATTGTACACTGTTGGTGGTGCAGCAGTTGGTACCGGTGCAGGTGTTGGCTTCTCATTCATTCCTGACCCTGATAAAGTAGGTACTGGTATCGCTATCGGTACTCCTGTTGGTGCTGGTGTTGGTTTAATTACCGGTTTAGTTACTCCTGGTTTGAACTATGTAGCTAAAGAAGGTGAAGAAATCCAAGTTATCTTGTTAGAAGATGCTAGCATCGCTAAGTAGTTTTTAACATTAAAACTAAGAAAAGAGGTTCTGAATTTCAGAGCCTCTTTTTTGTTTGTGTATTAATGCGCAAATTTTATTTTTATGAGTTTTAGTGTATTTAACTAAAATAAAGGAGATAACATGTACAATTATAATTTGACTCAAAGACCAAGCACCCCAGCTTTTACTGCCGATATCAGACGAAATCCTTTTATGCAGGCAGGCATAAAAAGATCATTAGAACTTTTGAAAGATGGAACTGAAGAAAGTTTGTATACTGTTAATAGAATTGTAAATAATTTATCTTATATTCGCGCAGATAAAAATATAAAAACAGTTGATATTGATGCTTATCCTGAAGATGTTTTCCATATTTTGTTTCCGGGGCTTCATACTGTCAAAATTGATGGTAAAAAAGAAGGCAGATACATGATTGAGAATACAGACTCTAAAAATTTCGGTGATTATTTTATTGAAGCTGTTAATAATTTTATAGAAAGGCATTACGGTTCAAATGTTTCTCAAAAATTAGAATCAGAGTTGGTAACACCGTTAGAAACAATGAAAAAATCAGAAAAAGATTCTTTAAAAAGACAAATAGCTGAATATAAAGCCAGAAGAATGCTTTCAAGTATGATTAAAACAATTAATATCCAAGCAAAAGAATAAAATATATCCAAAACATCTACTACTATTGTTTAATATTATTCCTCCTTTCGGGTATAGGATAAATTTTTAAAACTTATAAACTTATAATGTAAGTCGATTGTGGAAGTACAATTAAACAAAGATAGGAGATGATTAGTATGAAAAAATTATTTACGACATTGGGATTGCTTGCATTTATGGCTATTCCTATGCAGGGTGCATTTGCTTGGGAATATGACGGTTTAGGCAGTCTGAATCCGTTTACAAATTTTGGACGCGGATTTGGTAATTCAAATTGCGGTTGTCAAAAAGTAGATAAATGTGCCCGCCCTAAATTGACAAAATGTGAAAAATTACATGGAGTTAAGATTATTAGAGGTGAACCATGCGGTTGCGCAGCTCCGGTTATTGTTGAACCAATGGAATACTGTGACCATTGTATGAAAGCTTTCTAAAACCTTGTTGTTAGTGTGAAAAAGCAAACAAGGAGGCGGGCGCAAATTGCGCCCGCCTCTAATATTATTTAAGTTGTTTTATATTTTTTACGGTTTTATAAATATATTGAATTTCTTTATCACTAAGTGCATTTAACCCGGAATGGATTTTTTTGATAAGATTTTGTCTTGAATCAATATGACTAAAATCAAATAAATCTTTTATTTCAATATTAAGAATTCCTGCAAGTTTTATAAGATTTTCATCATTAGGTCTTTGTTTTCCGCTTTCAATTCGAGTAAGGTTTGAGCGTTCCATATTAAGTAAATCGGCAAGTTCTCCTTGTTTTAATCCTTTAGCCAGTCTCAATTCGCGAATACGTAACCCCAACTTTTTGCCTAATTCACTTGATTTCATACCTATACCCCATCTATAGAATATCGTCAATTTTGGCAATTAAACACACTATGTTATAATACTAAATATTGACTTTTGTTCTATATCATGACATGAATTGAGTGTAAAAAATTATAGGAGAAATGTTATGAACGAAAAAAATTTGGCTTTCATACTCGCAGAAGGTTCTCGCCGGACTGGGCGGGGTAAATGTAATTCCCTCGCTCTACGGGAGAGGGTGTCCGAAGGACAGGAGAGGAGGCAGTCTGGATTGCCACGTCGCTTCGCTCCTCGCAATGACGAGTCTTGTCATTCCGAACATTTATTATGTCACCCTGAACTCGTTTCAGGGGCTAAAAAACAGATTCTGAA
>JAFUSQ010000053.1 GCA_017467605.1 bacterium
ACCTGATAAAGTACCGTTGAATAAAGAGCATATGGTTTTAACTTTTTCCGGGTCTTGTTTTGCGCAATCTTCCATGCCTTCTGCAAAAGGATAGTCAAGGTCAGCAAAGTCAAAATCATACTGTGCTTGTGCCATTCTCACTGCTTGACTTAGTGTTGATACTGTTTTTTTGAATTTATTTCGGTATTGTGCTGCGCGAATATTCGTCATAAGTGTCGGGATTGTCATTGCCGCGACAACTCCGATAATACCGAGGGTTATTAGGACTTCGGCTAATGTGAAAGCTGCCCTCGCCCTACGGGAAGCACCCCTCCTAGCCTCCCCCTCTGGGGAGGAATAGTATTTACCCCACTCCATCCAACGAAGATTTTCTGCTAACATAAATGCTTTCTTTCTCATAATAATTCTCCTATTAATCTACTAATTATTAATAGTATACTACTATTAATAATTAGTATACTACTTTCATGCGACAGTATACACTCTTAAAATTTTTCTGTCAAGTTCATATAATTTAGTATTATGGTTAATGAACGAAATAAGATATTTGCAAAAAATTTAAAATTAGCAAGATTTATCAAGGAAGTTACGCAAGCGGAACTTGCTGAAGCAGTTGACGTTAGCGAAAGTACTATAAGTTTAATTGAACGTGGTATTCAATCCCCATCAGTGTTTTTAGTTCATGACATTACAAAATTTTTACAAATTGATATAAATGATTTATTAAAAAACGTTCCCTAAATTATTTTCCAAAATACTAGCAAAAAACTTTTTTCTTGTGTATTATATATTTCATCACTTAAAAATTGGAATTAGCATGCAATTATTGATTAAAAACGAATTAGGAACAGATGACAAATTATATAAGCCCGATTTTAGCTCTAAATCCGGCAGAGAATTATTAGCTTTTTACCTGCAAACAAAATTTAAGCAAATATTTCTATTCGATAAAAAACAAGAAACCCCGATTATTAATAATATTAATTCAGAATTTATCAACAGATTTACAAAAAGGATTATCAATAACCCTACAAAAAGGCTTTTAATCGGAGTAACAGGGGAATCCGCCTCAGGCAAATCAACTATTTGCCACGAAATTAAAAACGTTATTGAACAACTTGCAATGCCCGTTACCGTATTAAGTACGGATAATTATTTTAACGATATTTCTACATTAATTAATAAATACGGCTCATTTGACAATTTAAGAGATAACGGTTATGACGTTGATGCTCCAACAAGTTTTCAATTAGATATTTTGCGTTCTGATTTGGAAGATTTATCTGACGGATTGGACGTTAAAGCCCCAATGTATTTGCCAAACGGAACAGGTGTTTCAATGCCGAAAGCCATAGATGTTCCTTCTCAAAAAATCATTGTTGTTGAAGGTATTGCAACAATGTATGAGACTGTTAAAGATGTATTTGATATAAAAATTTACGTTGAAACCGAAAACGAGCTTAGAAAAAGCCGTTTCATGAACAGAGCAGTTGAAGAACGCAACCAAAGCGAAGAAAATGCCCTCAAACATTGGAATTATATTGCACAAGCCGGTGAAAGATATGTAAAACCGTTCAGAAAAGAAGCTGATTTGGTTATTAATGGTAACTCTGATTTAAAATACTTTGCCCAAATGCTTGAATATATTCATGAAATTACCCAATTTCAAGGCTAGTGGGGGGAATGTTAACAATACCCTTGGAAAAGTTCCAAAGTAATAATATTAAAAAGATATAAAGGTTTTTAATATTATTGTGATTTGTAATATAATTAACATATCGAACAGTAAGAGAGAGGAAGTTATAATGATAGACAAAACCGCAGTAATTCACCCGTCCGCTCAAATTGCAGATGATGCAATAATAGGTCCATATGTTGTTATAGGAGAAGGCGTAAAAATCGGAAGCGGAACAAGAGTTATTTCAAACGCATTTATTGAACATGCCGAAATTGGTAAAAATTGTACAATTTCACCATTTGCAACAATCGGTTCCGAACCTCAGGATTTAGGTTACAAAGGAGAAGATACTAAAGTCGTAATCGGTGATGAAACAATTATTAAAGAAAATGTTACGGTTCATAGAGGAGCTGCTTGCGGAGATTTTACAACAAGAATAGGTAACAAATGCCTGTTAATGGTCGGCTCTCACGTTGCCCATAACTGCGTATTAGAAGATCAAGTAATTCTGGCAAACCTTGTAACATTAGGCGGTCACGTCCATGTCGGTTTTGGCGCATTCGTAGGCGGAATGAGCGTATTCCACCAAAATATAAGAATAGGTTCAATGTCAATTGTAAGCGGATTTTCTGCTTCTCGTCAAGATATTTTACCTTATTCAAAAGGAGAAGGCAGACCACCGGTTCCGCGCGGACTTAACGTTATTGCAATGAAAAGACGCGGTGTTCCTCTGGAAGTTCGCACAGCAACCAACGAAGCTTTTAAACTGCTTATTTCAGAAGAATACAATACTTCTCAAGCAATAGAAAAAATTAAAGCCGAAATTCCTATGAATGAATATATAGAAAATATGATTGAATTTATTCAGACATCAAAACGAGGAGTTTTGCTAAAAACTCACAAATCAGGTCATGAGTGTTTGGCTGATGAATAAAATATGAATGGTATATAAAGCGGGCGCGGCAATTTGCCGCGCCCGCTTTGTTATCAATCTGTAATAGCTTTAACTATTTTCCAAACTTCATCAATTTTTCCCGGATTATTTTTCAACGTAAAAGTTATATTATCCAGTAATTTATACTCTGAATTTTTATATCCAAAATTAAATAATTCAACAGGTTCAATTTCAAGAGCATTAATTATTCTTTCAATAGTTTCTGCAGAGCAAAAATGACAACCCGTTTCGATACTGCTAAGAGTATTTTGAGCAATATTTATCATTTCCGAAAACTTTTCTTGAGACAAACCTTTTCTTTTTCTCAATTCTTTAAGTCTTGCCCCAAATTCGTTTTTAAACCCCATAATTCCTCCTGATAAATAGTATTCCAAATTTTACAGATTTATAACCTGATATAACAGATAAAATTATGGATTAATCTTGAAAAATATCTGTAATCATGATAAAATATTTGTATAAGTGATAAATAAAGGAGGTAAAACATGAATTTGACGCAAAAAGAAATCACCTTTACTCTCGCAGAAGGTCCACGCCGGACAGGGAGGGGTAAATGTAATTCCCTCACCCGTTCCCTCTCCCGTAGGACGAGGGCAGCTTTCACATTAGCCGAAGTCCTGATAACCCTGGGAATTATTGGAGTTGTCGCAGCAATGACAATCCCGACACTTATGGCAAATATTAAAGGTATGCAGTACAGAAATCAATTCAAAAAAACTATATCAACAGTAAGTAATGCTGCCAGAATGTCACTAGCCAGATATGATTTTGATTTTGCGGGAGTTGATAAATATGCCTATGAACAATCAGACGAAGAAAGAGCAAAAGCAAATCCGGAAACCGAAAAATCAATGTCAGCAATCTTTAACGGGACATTAGCCGGAGCATCATATCTTGGATATGTAGATATGTTAGGCGGAGATGGATATTCTTCTGTCGGCGGTCCAAAATTCAATGGTTTTAGCTCAGTCGGTCCGGATAGAGAAGCTGCAGCATATCAACTAGCTGACGGTTCTATTGTAGGATTTATGTATGCCGTCGGCAATTGTGCCTTAGCACCGGGCGAAGATTTTTCAAATATATCGCTCTGTTACGGTTTTATTGACGTTAATGGATTTTCTCTGCCAAACAAAGAAATTAAGTGTTCTGATAACAAGCCAACAAGATCATCTTTTTGGGGAAGTGGAGGTACTTATGAAGATTGTATAGTAAAAAATTCTGATATAACAGATATTTTCCCCATAATATTCCATGATACCACAGTTGAACCTGCATCAAATGCGGCAAAATATGTTTTAAATACAACAAAATAGGAGTAGGGGTAGAAGATATCTACCCCTTACGCTTAAAATTTTAATAAAACTTTTAGAGTTTCTTTTTCTTTATTTTTTTCAAAACCTTCTATTGCATCATCAATATTATATGTTGCGGAAATTAAAGGGGAAAAATCCACTTTTCCTGATGCCAAAAGTCTTAGGGCAGGCGGAAATTGTCCGCAGCGAGAACCTAATACTGTTATCTCATCAATTACAATCGGTGCAAGGTTTAATTCTTTCCCTGTCGCAACCGTACTTTTTAAAACTAATGTTCCGCGAGGTTTAGTCAGGGCAAGTGAAGTTTCAAAACCGGAAACCGAACCCGTTGCTTCCACAACTACATCATATTTTTTTTCAATTGGGAAATCTTGTAAAAGTGATGTTTTAACACCTTGAGCTTTTGCAATATCAAGTTTATTTTGGTGCTTGCCGACCAATGTAACATCAAGGTTTTGAGCATTTAGTGCCAAAGCCGTAATCAAACCTAATTTACCGTCTCCTAAAACAATAACCTTTTCAAACGGCTTGATATGGTGTTGTTCAGTAATCTCTAATGCCGCAGCAAGCGGTTCGACAAATATAGCCTGAGTATCAGGCACATTTTCAGGCACTTCAAACAATGTTTCCAAAGGCATTGTAAAATACTGTGCAAAAACACCGTCTTTTGCCAAAATTCCCAAAGTATGACGCTCAGGACAATGTCGGTATAATTTTTCCGCACACCAAGGACAATCAGGCTTTTTACAACCGTAGCTAATTTCAGGAACAACACGTTTACCGATAAGAGGGTGTCCTTTACCCGCCCCTTGAGGGAGGGTCGAAATCTCTGATTTCGGGGAGGGGTCTACATTTACATCTTCAACAACTCCAACCGCTTCATGACCTAAAATCCCGACATATCCCATATAACCTTTTGTTATTTCATAATCCGTATTACAAATCCCGGCCAGCGTAACTCTTACCAGAGCTTCTCCTTTTTTGGGAATCGGTTTTTCGTAATCTGTTACAAGTTTTAATTGATTATCTTTATCAAATACTACTGCTTTCATTCTATTCTCCTTTTTAATTATTTTCAATTTCATGCCAATTTTTTGAAGCCTTATCAAGAATTTCTTTTGTTGATGATTTATCCAGTAAAATCTCTTGAACAGCTGAATTTATTATATTATTTATTTCTTTTTGTCCTTTTTGAGTTTTATATGACGGATAAACTTTATTAAGTTGTTTGGCACTGATAACCCTTGCTTTTGCCATTAAATCATTATTATCAAATTTTGTATAAAAATCATTTTTTAGAGTTTTTTCATTTACGGCTAAAACATTTGTAAGTTTTGCCAATTCAAGTTGATTTTCTTCATTTGTCAAAAATAATGCAAATTCCAAAGCTTCATCTTTGTGTTTTGCTTTTAGCGGAATTACAAAATTCATTAAAGAAAAATCATTTTGTCCTAATTCTCCGGTAATTTGTGTTGCTACATCTGTTATTTTATATGTTGCAGGAGCATTTTCTTTAATCATATTTAAAAAGTTTGCGCCTGCATTGATTAGCATAATATTACCTGACATGTATTTTTCCAAACCTTCTTGCAGGGTCATTGTTACTGTTTCTTGCGGAATTAAACGTTTTGAATAAAGATATTTAAATAATTCAAATACTTCTATTGATTTTTCGGAATTTATAAGATTTGATGATGCAACACCGTATTTGTTAAGAATTTTGAGCATTGTATCGTTTTCCGTAATATTTGGAAGTGTTATGAAAGCATTTGTTTTAGCTTTTACAACAGGTGCAAACTGTGCAATTTGTGTGTAATTTTTCGGAATTACAATGTTAGACTTTTGCAAAATATCTTTGTTATAAATAGTTACGGCACTTGTTGCATACCAAGGTATTGAATAAATTTTTCCGTTTGTTGTTAAAGATTTTAAAATTTCTTTATTGAATTGGCCAAGTGAATTTTGCGGAATTTCGTATAAAGCACCCTTGTGAGCTAAAGTGGCACTAAAATCAGGATTTAAATTAACCAAATCAGGAGGATTATCGCTTAAAACAGATGCTAAAGTTCTTTTTTCTCCCTCTGAAAACGGTACATCAACCCATTTGATTTTAATATCAGGATTTTTTTGTTCAAAATCCTCAATAACTCCGTTTATGTACGGTGCAAAATCACTCATTTGCAATGTCCAAAATACAACCTCATTGTTATTGGTTGGCTTTTTGAATACAAAAAAAGTCATGGTAATTAAAATAAATGTAATTATAGTAATCAACTTAAAGTATTTGTTCATAACATTTCTTTCACATGTTTTTCTGGATTGCTTCGTAGCTTCGCTCCTCGCAATGACGAGTGTATTCGTTCATGTCATTGCGAGCCCGAAGGGCGTGGCAATCCAGTTATATTATAATATAAATCTTCCCAATTTGGGTTAACAACTTCAATAAGTTCTAATTTATTTTTTCTTGAACCGGCTTTTATTTGCTTTTCTCGTATTATAGCACTTTCTATATTATCACTTATTTCATAGTAGCCTAATTTATCAACAGAATATTTTTTTGTAAAGCCATCAACAAACTTTTGTTTGTGTTGATACACCCTTTTAATTAAATCCGATGTAACAACTGTGTAAAGCGTTCCATTTCTTTTATTAAATAGTATATAGACATATCCTTGCTTATTCATATTTTTCCGGATTTCTTCGGGAAAATACAATAAATTTGTAAAATCTGATGTATTTGCCCCTCTCTAAATGACAATTTGATTGATTTTATACTTACCCTTGTTATAATTATACTATGAACAATCTTTTTACGGAACTGGAAAATATAAATAAACAAATTCCACTCGCGGAAATTTTACGACCCAAAACATTGGAAGATTTTCTTGGCCAAAGTAACGTAATTTCTCCGCATAGTCCGTTATTGAATTTATTAAAAACAAACAGATTGTTTTCTTTAATTTTATGGGGCACTCCGGGGTGCGGAAAAACGACTCTGGCAAGACTCATTGCCACAAAAACTAATGCGGCATTTATTGAAATTTCTGCCGTTACATCAGGCGTAAAAGATATTAAAGATGCTGTTGAAAAAGCAAAAGAAAATTTAAGAGCAGGACAAAAAACAATTTTATTTATAGATGAAATTCATCGCTATTCAAAAACTCAACAAGATGCTCTGTTACCGCATCTTGAAAACGGTACTTTATTTTTGATAGGTTCAACGACAGAAAATCCCTCTTTTCAAGTAGTTCCGGCACTTTTATCAAGATTACAGGTAATCAGATTAAATTCGATTGATGATGAAAGTATGGCAAGTATTATTAAAAAAGGATTTTCATATCTTGCAACAAATTTTACTCCTATGGAATGTGAAAGCGGAGTTTTGGATTTTATAATAAATCTTGCACGAGGAGATGCCAGATATGCACTAAATATTACTGAGAATGCATATTTCGCAAGCGATTTAAAAGATAATAAAAAGTATTTAACCGTAAAAACTATCGAAGAAATTTGTCAGCAGAGAAATACAAGATATTCAAGACAAGAACATTATGATTGCGCATCAGCTTTTCAAAAAAGTCTGAGAGGATCTGACCCTGATGCGGCAATTTATTATTTGGCAAAAATGATTATTGCAGGAGAAGATCCAAGATTCATTGCAAGAAGGCTGATTACTTGTGCGGCAGAAGATGTCGGAAATGCTGACCCAAATGCTTTAAATGTCGCAATAAACGCTTACAAAGCCGTTGAACTTTTGGGACTGCCTGAAGGCAGAATTCCTTTAGCGCAAGCCGTTATATATGTTGCAAGAGCTAAAAAATCAAACGAAACTGTTTGTGCAATAGATAGCGCATTATCAGATATCTCAAACGGAAAAGATTTCCCGCCTCCAATGCATTTGAGAGATGCTCATTATAAAGATGCTTCAAAATACGGATTTGGAATAGGTTATGTTTATTCTCATGATGAACCTGATTATGACCAGCAATTTTTGCCTGATGAATTGGTTGGAAGAAAGTATACAAAATAAACCATTTATTAAAAATTTGAAATTTATTTACTTTTAAACTAGAATTTGTTTAAAAGAGGGCAAATTTATGGAATTTATTTTATATCTTGTTTACTTCTATCTTATAATTTATACATTGTATCTGTTTGTTTTATCTATTAGAAATCTTAAAGACAAACCTTTTCTTATAGAAAGAAAATACTCAAAATATGACGGTTATAAAAATAAATTTGCAGTAATTATATATAGCCACAATCACAAAGATTGCCTTCAAGCACTTATAAATCAATTGAAAATGCAGGATTATCCTCTATCTGATTTCAAAGTTTATGCGATATTAGATGATTGTAATGATGGTTCCGAAACTCTTTTTGAACATGACAATTTTGTACATGTTATGAATATTCAAGATGTAGGAACTCTTGGGAAAAATCAGTCTGTTTCAATGCTTCTTGAAGAACTTAAAAAAGATACTTCAATTGATGCGTATATTTTTATTGACGGTATAAGACAAATTGACCCTGATTTTCTGACTCTGGCAAATGCTTCATTAACAAATGCTGATGCTATAACAGGCGAAGTTAATATTAATCGTGAAAATCTCGATATAATTGATAAAATTAAAGCCGTACGCAAAAAATATCAAGCAAATTTCTTTAAACAGGCAAGGTCGCTATTAGGCTTGGCAACTCAAATTGATTCCGGATTGTTTATTATTAAAAAATCGGTTCTTGAAAACACTGAAGGTATAAATTTCAAAGATACAAACAGTGAATTGGAATTCAGTCTTTTATTATCCCAAATAGGACACAGATGTGTTTATAATCCTAATATTCAATCTTATATACATGGTCAGGATTGTTTGTTTAAAAAACCTCGATTAACTAAACGTTTTAATTTGATTAAAAATAATTTTAAAAATTTAAAAAAATTTAATCCGATTTTCTTAGAGCATTTATGTTCTTTACTAAACCCAAATTTCTGGTTTGTAATTTGTGCGTATGCAATATTGATTGCATATTCTTATAATTATTCGTTTATTGTTACATGTAATATTGTAATTTTTTCAGCAATAGTTATGCTCGCTATTTTTGGAATAAGTTTAATCAATTCAAAATTAAACTTTAGCGAAATTGTAATGCTAATCTTTTATCCGATATATTCAATCGGACACATAATTAAAAATTTCCCGCCAATACGAGCTCTACTTAAAAAAATAGGAGCAAATACAGACAAAGAAGTGGACAAATTGGCAATTGATGTTATGGTTCAAACAAAACATGGCGATAGAGGCTGCAAGCTTGAATTTATTTCAACCGAAAGCGGATTATCTAAGATAAGATTTTTATATAAAAACAAAAAATATACCACATCATCTCATATCCGTATGGTTGATGCCTTACAGCAGCTAAAATCAACAATGGACGATTATGGATTAACTCTAAAAATATGCAGTTGTTGTAAGAACTTTACAACATTTGTTGACGGCTCAACAAATATGTTAAAAGGTCAATGTCATAATGAATTTCCAAGCCCTCTGCTAAAAGAACCTCGTCCAACTTTAATCTGGAATTCTTGTTCCGGATTTGAACCGGCTCCGGTTAACAACTTTATCGAGGAAATGGCTAAAGAAGTAGAAAATCAAGAAAATTAATTTGGAAATAAACATCATTGGAGAGTATAATATAAGTATGAAAAAGATATTAAGCTTTATATTGATAAATACATTGATGTGTTCAAATATTCTTCTTGTCAAAGCTGCTGAGCCTTTAAAAGGTTCTGTTACAGAAACTAATGAATTTAAACAAATACAAGATGAACTGTTTACGGGTAAAATTGAAACTCTTGACCGCAAAGATATAATAAACATGACTGTTTCACAAGTTTTGGATTCTTCATTATCTGTTGAAGGTGACGAGTTTTTTGCAGAAGTTACAGATGATGTTTATGGAGACAAAGGAATAATTATTCCAAAAGGAACTTTTGCGCATGGGAAATTAACCAACACAACCGAGCCGGGAAGATTAGGTAAAGAGGCTACAATGGACTTATCTTTTGACTATCTTATAACACCAGATGGGCGAGAAATTCCGATAGAAGGTCAGATGACAACAAAATTACACCCCGTAGCGCAAGGTGCAAAAATTGTAGCCCAAGATGTCGGTTATACTGTAGCGGGCGGTGCAGTTGGAGGATTTATGGCACTTAACTGGCTTGGGTTAGGTGCTGCTATTGCCTCTCAAGGTTATACACTTGCAGGTGGTGCAGCCGTTGGTGGAACCGTAGGACTGGGCATGGCTTTAATGAGAAAAGGAAACCATGTTCTTATTGCACCCGGCGATGAAATTAAAGTTAAAGTTAATACTTCAATCGATTTACCTGTATATAAAACAGAAGCTTTAAAACAAGAAGAACTATTATACAAAGGCTTGGATATAAATATTAATGACGTTAAACACGGCAAAGATCCTTTCGGAGAAGTTAATACAATTACACTTACAATATTGATATCAAATATGTCTGACAAAACAATTTCAGGACTTGATATGGCACTTATTAATGACTATAACGCTAAATTTAGTCCTTCAATATTTGGAAATACAAAACTGATGTTTCGTCAGATAAAACCCGGAGACAAAGTTGCCGGAGAAGTTTCATTCGCAGTCGATAATATTAATAGAAAATTTTGGCTGATATTTTATGACAGAAAAAAAAGTAAAATTTTAACAAAAATTTCTGTTGATAATGCATACAGAAATCTTCCCGAAAAAACAAAACGAAAAAACGAAAAAGTAAGAACCAAACATAAAAATTACAAAAAAGATGATGATTTTATGGAATTAGATTTCTAAATCATTATTTTTCAATTAAATTAAAATCGATTTCGTTTTCAAGTTCTCTGATTAATTCGGATAACGGTATACTAAGAGCTTCGGCTATTCTCCACAACATAACAAACTTTGGTTCAATTTTACCTGTCTCAATTTTACAAATATTACCGGGATTTAAATCAAATTCATAAGAAAACATATTAAGTGATTTACCTGTAATATCAAGCCTTTTCTTTCTTATCAATTGCCCTAATTTGTTAAGAAGTTTTTGTGATTTTTCACTTTTCCATTGCATACATGAAGCATATATGTTACAATGAGTATAGTATTTCATACATGAAACGGAGGTAAAATGGATTTAAATAAAAGTGAAAGGGGCAAATATAGGGGTAAATATATATTAAAACCCCTCCTATCCTCCCCTGGCAAGGGGAGGGAAGAATTTCAACACGAGTTTATGAGTGTTAGAAATTCAGGTGGGGTCTCAACCGTTAGGGGTAAGTTTATGGGATTCTTCGGGGGTAAATATAATGACAATGAGTTAAATCGCAAAACCAATCCCCTGCTGAGTGACGAGTCACGTCATTGCGAGGAGGACCTTAGTCCGACGAAGCAATCCAGTCATTTCTGTCATTCTGAACTCGTTTCAGAATCTATTAAAAAGCAGACTTTGAATCACATAACGGCTTCGCCGACGGATACAGGCTCACACAAAAATTTTCAGATTTTGAATAAGACCCTGAATCAAGTTCAGGGTGACAGGGATAAATGTAATTTCTTCGCCCCTTGCAATCACAGAGGGAATAATAACTGTAAAGAACTTATCCACTCATCTACTTATCAACTTATCCACTTTAAAAAATCAGCATTTACGTTAGCAGAAGTCCTCATAACAATCGGCACAATCGGAGTAGTTGCAGCGTTAACTATTCCCGGATTGATTAATAATTACAAAGCTAATAGATTAAGAACACAGTTTTTAAAATCTTATTCGACTATTCAGCAAGTATTTAAAAGAATGGAAGATGATAATATATCATTTGATTTAACTTCTTATGACGGAAAAAGCAAAGAAGGCCATTTTTATAAAGTATTTATGAACTATTTACAAGCTCCGATAGACTGCGGTGCAAGCGGACTGTATAACAGCAAAAAATATTTACCTTGCTATGACTACCAAAACAGTCAACCATATAAAACTCTTGACGGGAAATTGAATTTTTCAGGGATTTTCTTTGATAATGGACAAATAGCCCTGCAAGACGGTTCGCTTATTATGTTTGAACAGAGAGAAGATACATCTATGGTATGGATACATGTAGACTTAAACGGCTATAACAATTTACCTAATCGATTAGGTTATGACGTTTTCACTTTTCAGCTGCTAGATGGTGAACTTCATACTATGGGAGATAAAGGAACATATTATAACAATTTAGAGGTATATTGCTCGCCTTCTAATATTAACGATACAACAAAAAACGGGATTGCATGTGCACATAATGCAAAAAATAATCCAAATTATTTTAAGTGGGTTATCAAAAACGTTAAGTGAGTTTTATTTAATCCTTTTTAAAACCTGTATTAAGATTCTTCCAAAAACCTTTAAAAAAACCTTGGGTATTATTTTTATGTAAAATAGGGGCAGAATCATAATACTGTTTGTAATTATCAATAATATTTTTTGGTAAATCTTCCCCTTTTTCCAAAATAAAAGAAAGAAATTCGATATAATCATCTTGTTCTTCTTTATATAAAGCATCACGAAGCCGCAAATCTTCATCTGCTTCGTAATGTATTAAGGCATGGTAAGCCGCAATAAGACTTTCATCTTCGGTATCTTTTGGGTATAAAAGCAAAGCCTGTCTAACACTACACTTGCCAACACGAACATTTCGAAGCAAATTTGCAACTGTTTGTCTTTCGGAAATATTACCGCTCATATTTATTATTTTACTAAAATTTCGACCATTTCTTTTTCAACAAAACGCATCATAGATGCATAATCACCGCCAAAGAAATTATTGGTAAATTCATGCAGCATATCTAAAGCCATTTCACGCTTGTCCATAGTTGCTTTATAAAAGAATTTTTTACCAACTTTATATCTTACGAGAATGCTTTTTGCAACAAGTCTGTCCATAACAGTCTTTATTGTTGTATAAGCTCTTTCTGTACCATTTTTTGACAATTCATCAACCACATCTTGAATTGATATATCCCTATCTTCATTATCAGATGTTAAATTCCAAAATGTATTTAAAATTTCAATTTCAAGAGATCCACAGACCATTTTTTCCTCCTGTAACTACCAATTACTATAATTGTAATATATAATAAAAAAATTACAAGTGGATATATATAAATCTTTACAAAATGTTTTATACCATTCAAATAACAAATTTTCCGTGACACCACGCTTCGACTCGTTATACTTACCTATGCTCGGAACGACACGGAAAATTTAAACCATATTACCTAATTATTTAGTAATTTTATTGATTAAATTACCAAGCCAAGAACCTTTATCTTGTGATATTTCACTGTAATCTTTCGGAAGTTTAGATGCCATAGTAAAAGAATCTACTTCAATATCATTGCTAAACAAGCTATTGCTGTTTTTATCATCTTTTTTTCTTTTCCCGCGCATCATATAACCTGTATTGCCGCCACTGCCTCCATCGTTATTCATATTGGCTGCTGCTTTAATTACCGGTTGCGATCTTCCAACATTTACATCGAAACTCATTTCCCCAATTCCTTATATTTTTTCCCTTACTTATATAAAGTAAAAAAAGCCTGAAGTTTTGTTAAAAATCATTTAAATAGTTTACAAAAGTTAATAATATTTTTA
Organism: bacterium; assembly: GCA_017467605.1. GTDB lineage: Bacteria > Cyanobacteriota > Vampirovibrionia > Gastranaerophilales > Gastranaerophilaceae > Zag111. The sequence goes on from JAFUSQ010000053.1 coordinate 13,641, forward strand.
TCAAAAAATCAAGCTATTATTACCTGTCAGACATTATTACTTTTTGTTACAAATTATTTTTACCCTGAAATTATATAAAAAAATATACGTTAATATATAAAAGAGAGATTTTGAGGTTTATTAATGTCAATTGTAATTAATACAGACTTAGAATATCTTAGAGCGAGATTGAATATTCCACAAGCCAGAATGGAGGAATATTCAAATAAAACCGTTGAGGAGATATTAGAAGCTGAAGCAGCGCAGGGGAATCAAGCTGCTATTCAATTGGCTGCCGACATGTTTACGGACGTAAATCAATTAATTGAATTATTTCAATTAGCTGACCCTGAAAACAAACTCGTAATAATGTCTCAAATGACATCTTCTCAATTAGAAAAACTTGTTCCAATGCTTGAAACGAATGATTTAATTCAAGGTTTGAATTATTTTACTCAAGACAGTTTATTGAAATTATTGAAAGATATCCCGAAAGAAGAACTTGTAAAAACAGTTTTTCAAATGTTTTCAGAAACTCAAATTATTGAGTATATGCCGGAAAAAGAATTAGATAAACTATTGACCGGTACAGATATGGATAAAGATTTATTATTACAAAGTTTGAAATTTATTCCGGAAATGTATCTTCAACAAATTGTTGAAAGTGTCACCGGGCAAGAAGCAAACGGTAATTCAACAGAACTTGTAAACCAAATCGGACAATTCGGAGATATGGATTACAAAAACGCAATAACAAATTTGCAGCCTGCACAAAAAAGACAATTGACATTTATTATTACAAATCAAGAAAATAAATTGTACGAAAAATTTGACACAGATGCCTACACTCATATTATTGCAAGAGAACGCAATAAAGATGAAATGGTTAAATCAATGAGTGTAATTAAACCCGAATATCTGCAAAAAATGATAAATCAGCTGCCGCAAGATTTGTTATCTGTTGTTACAACTCAAATTGACACTGAAAAATTTGCTGATGCACTTATAAATAAATTCCCTGAATTACTTGCACAATTTGTTGCAGGATAATTTAATAATATCATTGTGCAAAAATTCAGAAATCGAAAAATTCAAATCATTGTTTGAAACAATTGTCAAATAATAATTTTCAAATTTCGCACAATATTTTGCTTTAACTTCTGAATTTAATTTATAAGAAGCTTCTTTTAGTGTCCAAAATTTATAAAAATCATCTGAATTTGCAAATTTTTGTCCAAAATGTTCGGATAATTTTTCTATATTTCGAGTTTTGATAAATTCAATATCTAAACCGCAGGGATTTTTATCAAAAGAAGCCATAACAATGTTATTTGAATGGGAAATACAAAATTGTATATCAGAGTTTTTAAAAATCGGCTTTCCGGTGTTTTCTACGATAATTTCAGCATCATCAATTCCATAAACTTCTTTTGCAACACTTTTCACCAAATACCTGCCAAGACCATATTCATAAAATCTTTTTTCAGATTTAAAACTTTTGTCGGAATAAGGAATTAAAAAATCTTTATCGTGCGAATTTTTAAATTCCGCAATATTTATATAAAAAACGTCCATTTGTCAAAATAGTATTACAAAGTTCAAGCTAATGCAAAATATTTATCTTACCATGGATAATCCTTTTCAATTCTCCAACCAGCACGACGAATACGTTCAGCACAATATTGGTCAAATACACTGACAAAATTACTATTTTTTGAACATTTTAACATTACATTTGAAATATCTTCATCATACCCAAGCGGGACAACACCTTTTCCATCTTCAAGCTTTTTTAAAACAAATACGTCACGTCCATATTTGTTTGGTTGTTTATCACAATTAGTATCTACAACAATCACATCAGAACTAACTCTATCATATCCATGATAAAGTAATGTGCTGAAAATATAAGCATAACCACCTAATGTTAATATTGTATTATCAGAGATTACACCATAAGGTGCTTCAGTACCGTTGATAGTTTGGAAATGCATTCCTGATTCATAATTACAAGTACCAACATTTTTAATATAAGGTCTCCAGTACTTATTTGTATACTCACCAGCATTCATTGAAATTAGATTTTCCGGCTCACCTAAATCTTCATATGACAATTTATAAGCTTGATTAATCACTGCAATGGCCTTTTTTAGCTTTGTGACAGTTGCGCGTTTTTGGTTTTCTTGGATCAAGTTTGGGATAGTCATTGCCGCGACAACACCAATTATGCCGATGGTTATAAGAGTTTCTGCAAGGGTGAACGCAGCTTTACCCTTTCGGGAAGCACCCCACCTAGCCTGCGACTCGCTATCGCTCCCTGCACGCAGTCTCGCAAAACTCGTTCCTCGTTTGCTCGAACTTGTGTCCCCCTCTGGGGAGGCAGAATATTTACCCCTGTCATGCTGAACTTGATTCAGCATCTGTTTTTTAGACCCTGAAACGAGTTCAGGGTGACATAATAAATGCTCTGAATGACATAATGTAGGTTGGGCACACCTGCCCAACACATAACTTTTCATTAAATGACAGAATTCAAACTTTTTATCCTTACGGGATATTTCCCCTACGGCACTACGTGCCACTTCCCCAATCGGGGCAGATAAGTTAACAATTTGTCCACTCTCCATTAGAGAGAAGGAATTATATTTACCCCCTCGCAACACCTTGCAGAATTTGCAGGGGATTACTACGTCCTCACTACGTTCGGACTCGTAATGACATGATTGTTCCCTGTCACCCTGAACTTGTTTCATAAAAATTGTCAATTGATCTTCATACTTATTCATTTCAGCCTCCTACTGGATATTATCCAGTAATTTTATGTTATCATTTCCAGTAAAATTGTCAAATGAACGAAGACACTCTTTACAAATCAATCGGTAAGAGAATTAAACAATTAAGGGAAAATGCACATTTAACACAAGAAAAACTTGCCGAAAAGTCAGGTATAAGTTTGGATTATCTGGGAAAAATAGAAGTTTGTATAAATAAACCCGGTCTTAAAACTATTATAAAAATTTCAAATGCACTTAATATTCACATAAAAGAAATTTTTAATTTTTAAACATTTATTCCATGTTACTTGCAACAATGTATAGAGTTCTTAAATTTTTTTCATCTAATAAATCTATTTTTTTATGTAATTTTTCTTTTATATACTCCGGCTTATTATAGTATTCGTCGTCAAACAGTGATTTTATCGAAACATCAAGGCAGGAAGCCGCCTTTTGCAAAGTTTCAATAGACGGAAAAACATATCCCATTTCAATATTTATCATATGTCTTGGAGAAACATCAATCATTTCAGAAAATTTTTCTTGAGTGATTTTTTTGGCTTTTCTTAAAGTTCTGATTTTTAACCCCAAAGATTCCTTACAAACCATTTTCCCCTCCTCAAGTATCATACGTTTAAATTTAGATAAATTTAATGCATATTCATGCATTTTTATATTGACATAATGAATATACATGCATATAATATGAATAGATAAGCAGAAATGAGGTTAATAATGAATAGAAAAACAGGGTTTACGTTAGCAGAAGTTTTGATTACTATAGGCATAATCGGGGTTGTCGCAGCATTGACTATTCCGACGTTAATGGCAAATATTCAAGGTGCAAAATTCAGAAGCCAATTCAAAAAAACGGTTTCAACACTTCATCAGGCAGTTCGAATGTCACAAGCTCAATATGATTTTAATTTTGCAGATTTAGATGACCCTTTTAAAGAAGGCATGGTTGAATGTGCAAAACAAAATCCTGAACAAGTTAAAACAATCTGTTCATTATTTAACGGAACATTGACCGGTGCAACTTATCTTGGTAAAACCTCTGAAAATGAAATGCTAAAAAATATTTATGATTTTGATGAAATATACGATTATGAAAGCCTTGTTTGGAGTTTGGCTGATGGATCACTAGTATTTATAGGAGGTAATAACGTAAGTGCAGGCAAATTTATTCCAAGTGATTTAGATTTGAATCATATACCTAATACAACAGACGGTTTTATGGCATTTATAGATGTAAATGGGATATCAAAACCGAATAAAAGAGTTTCATGTTCTGTTGGTGATGAAACCGGACTTGATGAAACAGGACGTCAGCCATTGCAAGCCTGCTTAGTTAAAAATAATCCTAATAATTTGACCGATATATACCCTGTTGTATTATTTGGAAATACAGTTTTGCCGTATACTAATGCAGCGAAATATGTTTTAGATACAACAAAATAGTATTATTTATTATAATAATTTAATTTTTCTATTCCCAAAACTTTTAAAAATTATCGGATAAATTAATGTCACTAAGATACCTAGCAAGAACATTAAAAATATAGAAATTCTAAGATCTAAGGCCTTCATTATTATAGGTTCAAGGATAAATTTGAGTAACAAAATAATACCAATTGCACCAACAATTCCTCTTGTAACACGTCGTTTTATTGAAACTTCTTTCGGCTCAAACGGGAAAAATCTTCGACACAAAAAACTGCCATTAACAAGTCCTAAAGCATATCCATATACTACAGCCGTTACATATTTTTGTTTAAGCGGATTTACAAGCAACTCACCTGAAATATAATCTATTCTATATGTACCCAAATAGCAAATGTATATTAATGCCAAAATTGCAACAATATTTATTCCGCCAAGTAGATATAAATATCTGTTTTTATCCTTTTCAGCCCAATTTATCAATCCATTGACCGCAAAAACAAGTACTAATCCTATTGATAATCCGACAACAACATCTTGTGGAGTGTGAACACCAAGCCAAAGTCTTGAAAATCCAATCATCAATATCAAACAAATTAAAAAAGTACAAAATAATTTGTTTTTTCTTACCAAATAAGCCACCCCGCCAAGCACAGAAGAACTCATAGCAGAATGCCCGCTCGGAAAAGAATAGCCTTTTGCAAAAGGAACTGCAAGTTTTGATGGCTGAACCTGACTATCCAAAACCCAAGGACGATAAACACATGCTATCATTTTGAACAAATGTGCCAGTAAGATATTAAAACTCTCTAAAGAAAATAAATATACACCCGCACGAAAATCTATACACCAATATACAATTGCACAAACAAGTGTAGGCAGCCAAAATTCGCCAAATATTGTTATTGATAAAAAGAATTTATCAATAATTTCGGGAAAACTAATTCTAAAATTTTGTAAAAAAAGCAAAAAATCTATTTGCGGTCCAACCCACGAAGGATTTGATAAAAAATCTATCATATCAACTCTCCAATACATTAATTGTACCAGAAAGATACAATATAAGCTAATACAATTAATTAATATTAAGCAAAATACTAAATTTGTTGCGTAAATAATAAATTTATGATAGCTTAAACCAAAGGTCGAAAAGATTTTATTCGCAAATAATTACGGTACATATAGTGAAAGTATACCCAATCTCATTTAATGGTAAGCCGAAAAATTATACTTTAATTGATAATGCAATCTCTTGCTCCGCTCAACCAATGAAAGAAGATTTTGTTTGGCTGAAAGAACAAGGGGTAACGGATATTATAAATTTAAGGACAATGGTTGTTTTTGCATCTGATTTTGACGAACAAAAAACCGTAGAAAGTTTGGGTATGAAATATCATCACTTACCATCTCGAACACGGCAGCCTAATATTAATACAATCAATACTTTTCTTGATTTGATTGAAGAAATTAAGATAAATAGAGAAAAAGCACATTTTCACTGTTCAGCAGGGGCCGACAGAACAGGAATGTATGCGTTTATATATAAAATGTTAAATGGATTGGGAAGCCTTGCCGAAAACGAAAACGAATGGATTGCGAGAGGTCATCATCAAAATCTGTATCCTAATTTAATAAAACAAACTAAAGAATTGCTACCAAAGTTAGCTCGCAAATAATATGTAAAATTATTAAACACCCAAACACATAAACAAAATTTAATTAATTAATAAAAGTCTAAAGCAACGCGACATAAAAGCGTTCGAGTCGCTATCGTCAAATAAAAAAGCCTCACATTTTGTGAGGCTTCTTTATGGAGCGGACGACGCGACTCGAACGCGCGACAGTCTGCTTGGAAGGCAGATACTCTACCAACTGAGTTACGTCCGCATAACTCTTTTGATTTCCGTAACCAAATTCTAATATAAACATTTTTGAAAATCAACCCTGTTTTGTTGGAATTTATATAGCAAATTCCAATAAATATATGCAGAATTGTCACCCTTAACTCGTTTCAGGGTCTAATGCCCAATAGATTCTGAAACAAGTTCAGAATGACACTATAATTTGATTAGAAAAATTTTAGTGGAAAATTCTATATAATTTCCGTTTTGTTTTAGGCTTATACTTCGGAAACATCAGGTAAATCTATACTCTTTAAACGTTGTTCAATACGTCTGTACCATTTTAAATGTTGTTTAAATAGGATTTTATAATCGTCCATATTTCCTTGTGAAATATTTCTAAATTGATTATCACTTGTTTTTGTTAATTTTGCTTCCAAATATTTTGTAAATTCTTTTCTGTCAATTTTAGAATCCGTTAATTCTATTCGTTCTCCAAAATCAACAATAACCTCCGGTCTGTTATCCCTCAAAAAACAATAATCAATCGATACAGGAATTAAATTAACCTTTCCGTATTTTTTAACAGCATTCTGAGCAATATATGAAAGCCCGTTTTGAAATATATAAGGTCTAAAATGAGGCGGTCTGATTATTCCCTGCGGGAATATAAATAATAAATTTCTCAAATCTCCCAATAAATCAACAGAATACTGCAAAGCTTTCATTGCTGATTGAGCTGATTTTTTATTAACAGAATATGCTCCACCGCGTCTTAATAGCGGGAATCTGTTCAATTCTTCCACCATCAAACGAATTTCTTTATGACAAATTCTGTGTGCAATATTGTATAAAACTATTCCGTCCCACCAATTACAATGCGGAGCAAACAAAATTGTAGGAGATTTATCATCTCTTTGGGTATAACTTTCTACTCCCGTATAACGAAATGCATAAAACCTGTTTTGAAGCATATTAAAAAAGAACAAACTTGCAATAGTTAACCAAAAGCGGTTTGTCTTGGCAGGTTTAAATTTTTCCTCTTTATTTCTTAATTTCGTCGGCGGAATATCCGAATATAACTTTTCTTCTGTTGCCATAAATTATTCTACCCTAACAACTTCAAACACTTAAAATAAAAAAACATTTTACTATCCTATCATACGATTATTCATATAAAAATGCAAGCCATGAAAAAATTTTATTAATTTAATAATTGTTACATTATAGCAAATTTTATATTTTTTGGATTTAATATAAGAAAATCAAGGAGTTTAGTAAATGGCAAGCGTATTAAAAACAATGAGTATTATGACAGGTGCAAGTATTCTTGGAGGGGCGGGAGCTTCGTATTACATTAATACTCAAAAAAATAAATTTACACTCGCGCAAGCAAAACTCCATGCCCAAAACGGGAAAATTCCCATAGGCGGCAGAACTCCTGACGGAACATTTTGGGACGGAGCAATCAGCATTGATGAATTTCAAAAACAATTAGATAAACGCAGACAAATATCCGCAGTCACAACCGGATTACTTACAGGTTTATCAACTGCAATAATATCCGGATTTACATTGCTCTTACGCGGAAAGATTAAAGCTTAAAAGTAAATTTTACCAATAGTAGACACAGAAAAATCTCAAAAATTATGATACAATACTTTTATGGATAGCATTGAACAAAATTACGAGGATTTCATTTCGACTGTAAGCCATGAATTGAGAACTCCTTTAACATCAATCAGGGGATTTTCTCAAACTATGCTTGCATCTTGGGATAAACTTGATGATAACAGTAAAAAAAAGTTCATAAAAATTATTGAAGAACAGTCAAACAGGCTTATTCATCTTGTTGAAAACATGCTATCTGTCACAAAATTACAATCAGCAAATAATACCCTCGTTTATAACGAATTAAATATCAAAAGTATAATCGAACAGACAATTTCGATTGTAAAAACTCAATATCCGCAGCAGGAATTTGAATTTAATTACAAAGAAAATCTACCAAATATTTTTGTTGATAAAGACAAATTTCAACAAATTATGACAAATTTGATTGAAAACAGTGCTAAATACTCATCAGGTGACAACAAAACAATTATTTCAACAAAACTTGATAATAATTCTGTTTTAATAAATGTTTCTAACATCGGAATAGGAATTTCAAAAGATGACTATGAAAAAATTTTCACAAAATTTGCAAGAATAGATAATCCGTTAACAAGAAAAGTTCAAGGAAGCGGTTTAGGCTTATATATAACCAAAAAACTTGTGGAAAAAATGAAAGGCAAAATCAGCGTAAAATCAGAATCGATAAATTCAAATTCAGAATTACAAAGAATAACATTCACACTAAAATTTCCGATTTTGAATATTGAGGAACAAGCGAGGATAAAATGCAATCAGTAACTTTAATTATTGATAAAAGACTTGAGCTTTCGACAAAATATAAAAAATTACTCGAATCAGAAACTAATAAAGTTATAATTTCGAGAGATTTAATTACGTCTATAAAAATAATTCAAGATAAAGAACCTGATTTAATAATCATTTCCGATAGTTTTGATGATGATTTGTCTGATTTTTGCAAACAAGTCCGTGCACTAACTTATAATATGCGTCCGATAATTGTTGCTCTTTCAAAATCAGCAGACCTTAATGACAGAATAAAAGTTCTTGAAAACGGTGCTGACGACTTTTTATCAGAACCCGTTAATTCCGAAGAATTTAAAGTCAGAATGACAGCACATTTACGCAGAGAATTTGAATCAAACCTGGATTCAAAACAAGAACTTCCAAATAAAAATTACTCACTTAGAGCCATAAAAAGAACCCTGTCTGATAACAAAAATTGGGCAATTTTATATATAAGTATAGAAAATTTTGAAAGCTACAAACAAGCATACACAGAACTTGCTTCCGATAAACTTATCAAAACATACGGTGCTATTATAAAAGCTTCAATTGGAGAATACGAATATTTGGGACAAATTGCCGAAAATATATTTTTAGTAATAACGGATACCATAAAAGCCGAAAGGATTGCCAGATTTTTAACTTTTGCATTTGATTCTGTTGCAAACAAATTCTACGCCGAACACGATATCGACAGAGGCTACATGATACTCCAAGGAGATGAATATGCAGGACGTAGAGCTAATTTTGTACATTCAACAATCGGTATAATTACAAATGAGTTTACCCATTATAAAGATACAACCCAGATTTTAAACGCACTTGTCCAAATCCATGATATGGCAGATATGCCAAATCATTCTAATTATTTAATGGAACGTCCGCAAATTCAAGGTCTCGATTCTGTTTTAACAAAAGAATATAATAACAAAATTATGATTTTTGAAACAGATGAAGCCCTGAGTGTACTGTTAAATACAATTCTAAATTTACAAGGTTATAACACTGAAATAATTAATGAATATTCAATCCCTAAAAATAACGAAATTCCTGCCCTAATAATTATCGATGCCGGAGATTTAGAAAAGAAAAACGGACTTAATCTTTGTTATCAATTAAAAACACAAGAAAAATTTAAAAATTCAAAAATTATCGTAACATCAATTATTCACGATAAAGAATTAGTACTAAATACCGGTGCGGATTTGTATCTTCCAAAACCCTATGAAATTCCAAACCTGATAAAATGGGTAAACGAATTTATGAAAGAATATAATATATAATTTATTTAAAATCTCTAACAACAGATTTAAAATAGTCAGAATCATTTTTAGCCTTATAAGCACAAGCTATACCGTTTAGCTTATCTTGTGAATTCTTATCACAATATATACTCAAATCAGTATAGGTTGTGCCTTTGTCTCCCATAGTTTTTAATTCTCCATCTAAAAATTGAAAAGCAAATAAATCATATCCGAGTTTGTTTGGTAAATTATTATAACCGTTTAAATCAGTGAATATAATAAGAAGATAATCTTTTGAGTTTACATTATTTTCAAATATTAATAATGAGCCGTCTTGAAGGGCGATTTGTCCATCGTTAAATAATGCTATACTTACATTTTGTAACCCGTTTAAGGTTTTATAAAATTCATTACCATTATTAAACGGATAGCAAGGTAGATATTGCTTTGCAGTAGAATTATCTTCACAATCAAACGGGGCATTTAAGTATTTCATAAAAGTTTTGTAAAATAAATTTGAAAGATTAGTAAAATATGTAGACGGATCAAGTGAAACATCATCAACCTCCATTTGCTTGAAGGCTTGTTGAATTGTAGAATAAGACCTTAAAAACTGAGTATGCAATCTGTGAGCCTTATAGTTATTAATCAATCCCGGAATAGTTAATGCTGCAACAACCCCGATTATGCCGATTGTTATGAGGGTTTCTGCAAGGGTAAAAGCTATCTTTTTGAAGTGAATAGGTGGATAAGTAGATAAGTGGATAAGTTCGTTACGGGTTATTATGTCATGCTGAACTTGTTTCAGCATC
>JAFUSQ010000054.1 GCA_017467605.1 bacterium
AGTATCTAAAGCTAAAAAAGGAAATAATTTAAGTATTCCCGGAAATAAAACAGATAACGTAGGAATTGTTCTTGCAGATGGTACATCACTTATCTTAACTTATAATGAAAACTCAGAAATTATTGGAGATGGAGACACTGTAACTGCAACATTCAAAGAACTACCGATAGGATTTGGAAGAACGAAAAAGTTTGCATATTCATCTAGTGTAACAAATCCTATAGCATTTGTCATGGACGTAAATGGATTTCATGGTCCAAATAGTGAAACAATAGATAATAAGATGCATGACATAAGAAGCTTCAACGGTGCAAAATTCTCCAAGGGCTGCGCAGGTATAGAAGTAGACGGCATAGGCTGCGTTACAGTCTTGAGCGGAACCTACACTTGGCAAGGTGCAATGGACGCTTGCTCAAACATGGGCGCAAGCCTTCCTGATTCAGGAACATTAAGAAGCATCTACAATAAACGAGTAGCCGACCCAAGTTTGGGCCTTCCTACTTCCGGTTTCTATTGGTCGTCTTCCGAGACTTCCGCTGATAGCGCGTACTCCGTGCTTTTCGGCAATGGCAAGAAGAACGACTTCAACAAGGGCAACAACCACTACGCGTTGTGTCTAGGTAATTAGCGCGAGCGAGCAGAGGGCTGAAGCGTCAGCGAGCCCGTTTACTGCGAGCGAAGCAAGACATTATCTATTATTCAATTTATCTATTCGTCGGGGCTTCCAGAGCCCCGACCCAAAAAATTTTCGTACTTTAACAATTTCATAAATTCTACTGTGAATATGTCGGGTCTTGCCCCCTCACCCCAACCCTCTCCCACGAGGGGCGAGGGTGTAAAATCTTCCTCGCTCGCAATGACAGTTACGATTTATTAATTTGTGCTTTAGCACCGTATTGGACTTAACGGTCTTATCGGTCTTAACGGACTTTGAACAATGTTCCTCCCCAAAGGGGGACACTAGTTCGAGCAAACGAGGAACGAGTTTTGCGAGACTGCGTGCAGGGAGCGATAGCGAGTCGCAGGCTAGGTGGGGTGCGCTATTTGTCATGCTGAACTGACTAGAAAATCAGTTGAGCTTGCGAAACGTAATTTTCTGTTCCTACTCGGTGTTTCAGCATCTATTTAAATATAGACCCTGAACTAAATTCAGGGTGACATATCAACTGGATTGCGACGTCGGACTTACGTCCTCATCGCAATGACATGCAAGTTTTGCAAGGTGCTGCAATTGCCACGGGAGTAAATAAAGCAAATTTAAAAGTCCGTACATTTACCCCTCCTCGCAATGACATGCAAGTTTTGCAAGGCGTTGCAATTACAACGGAGGTAAATAAAACAAATTTAAAAGTCAGTACATTTACCCCTCTTTGCAATGATAGTTACAAATTTAGTAATTCCACGAAAATATTTGCGAAAAAATTTTTTTAGTGGTAAATTAACTTCAGAGGGAGGCATATGGAACATTGGGTATACACCACAAATATCTTTAATCACAGTGTATCTTTTAATATGGATACTCTAATTACCATGTGGTTTTCAATGTTTATTTTAATTGTTTTGGCATTTATGGCAACAAGAAAATTAAGTTTGGTACCCGGACGATTACAGTTGATTGGAGAAGGTATTGTAAAATATTTTAACGATATTACTAAATCAAGCATGGGAAATGACAATGCTCAAAAACATATTGCAATTGTTTTGACCTTATTTTTATTTATTCTAACCGCCAATTTAGTCGGACAATTACCTTTTAAACTTATTCACCTTGCTAACGGCGAATTTGCTTCCCCGAATAACGATATAAATATGACAGCGGCGATGGCTATTGTCGTTTCAATTTATTATATTTTTTATGGTGTACAAAAAAACGGTTTCAAATTCTTTTTTAAAGGCTTTAGTATTGACGGAATAATTATTACACTCGTTGATACGTTAGAACTTTTTGTAAGACCGTTTTCTTTGGCGCTGCGACTTTTTGCAAATATTTTTGCAGGCGAAGTTCTGGTGTCAACCATTCTTGGCTTAGTATGGTTTGTACTTCCTTTGCCGTTTATGTTGTTCGAAGTGTTTGTTGCAGTTATTCAAGCTTTAGTATTCACTTTGCTTTCTACAACTTATATTTCAATGGCAATACAAGAAGAATAAAATAATTACTGAATTTATTTCAGAAAACAGATTTTGAAACAAGTTCAGAATAACAGACAAATAAAAGGAGAAAATTATGGCAATTGAACAAACTTTAGATTTAGCAAAACTTGGTGCAGGTATTGCAATCGGTTTTGGTGCTATCGGCGGAGGTTTAGGTTTAGGTATTGCAACAAAAGGTGTTTTAGATGCTATTGCAAGACAGCCTGAAATTAAAGATGAAGCTTTTAAAAACTTTATTTTAGGTGCAGGTTTGGCTGAAGCTACTGCTATTTATGCATTACTTATTGCGTTATTATTAGTATTCAAATAGGAAGTAATTGATGTTTGAATTTAATGCTACATTTTTAGTCGCTATGGCAAGTTTTGTTGTGTTCATTATGATTATGAATACGATATTCTATGAGCCTATTCTTAATATAATTCGCAAGCGTGAGAATTATATTAATTCTAATTACGAAGATGCAAAAAGTTTTGAAAATTCGGCAAGAGATTATAACGAGGTTAGAGATGAAAAAATTGCTCAAACTCAAGAAATATGCAGAAAAGATTTTAAATCTGAATTGCAAAAAGTGCAATCTTGCGCATCTGAAAAGGTAGCATTGGCTAAGAATGCTTCAAAATTAGAAATTCAAACTGAAAAAGAAAAACTTAACACAGATGAATGTAAATTGAATGAAGTGCTTCAAACTACAGTTGTTAAGGAGCTGGCAGATTCTATAAAAGATAAAATAATGAGTAATGTTAAAGGTTAATTTATGCAGGAAATTTTATCAATTTTAAAATTATTAGCTTTTTCAAATACCTTCAATTTTATATTGATGCTAGTTATTTTTGCCTTAATTATAAAAAAAATAAATTTGAACAAAATTTTTCAATCTTCAATAGAAAAAGTTGAGAATTTTATAAAAAAATCTGATGAAACTAAAGCAAATTCCAAAAAAGTTCTTGATGATGCCAGAATTCTTTATGACAAATTACCTGATGATATTTCAGAGTTAAAAGCTAATTCTAAAAATAAAATTGAAGTATTTAGGCAAAAAGTTGATGAAAATACTGATAAAACGATTAAAAGTATCAATGAAAATGCCAAGCGTGTAATTTCAATTGAGGAAAAGAAAATTTCAAATTTGTTGTGTGAAAAAACTTCAACTGATGCTTTAGATTTAGCTAAAAATGAAATTATTGATATGTTAAAATCTAATCCGGAATTACATAATAAATTTATACAAAACAGTATAGATGAATTAGATAAGGTAAAACTATAATGAATAAAATTATATCTTCAGTTTCCAAAAATTATGCAAAGGCTCTGCTTGATTTTACAAATGAGTCAGGTTCTTGTGCTGAAATTTTAAATGAACTTGATAGAGTTTTAGAAGTTATAAATTCGTCTCAAGATTTAAAAATTGTTATGGCTAATTCTTCAATTTCTGTCTCAAAGAAAATTGAAATTATCGAAACTATTTTTAGGGGTAAAATTAATAGTTATTTATTAAATTTCTTAAAAATATTAGTTGAAAAAGGACGTTTTGAGGAGTTAACTTCAATTAGAGACAGTTTTTCCGAAATGTTTGATACTCAAAAAAATAAAAAAACTGTTGAAGTAATTTCGCCTATCACTTTGAATTTTGAAAACAAATCAAATATTTTGTTCAAGTTAGAGCATAAATTAAACTCAGAAATTTCACCGATTTGGACGGTAGATGAAGATATTATTGCGGGATTGGTAATAAAATTTGATGATTATATAATAGATACCAGTATTCGTGCAAAATTAGAAGATTTAAGTAAAAACATAAAAAGATAAACGGGGGTAAATAACGGATATGGCTTTAATACAACCAGAAGAAATAAGCTCAATTATTAAAAGTAAAATAGATAATTATGAGTTGCAAACAGAAGTTTCAAACACCGGAACAGTTCTGGAGATTGGTGATGGAATAGCAAGAATTTACGGATTACGTAATGTTATGGCTAATGAACTTGTCCAATTTGATGATGGCTTTGGAACTCTGGGTATTGCTATGAATTTGGAAGAAGATAATGTCGGCGTCGTAATACTTGGCGATTATACCAATATTAAAGAGGGTACTGTCGTAAAAACAACAGGTAGAATTGCATCTGTACCGGTTGGAGAAGGCTTATTGGGAAGAATTATTGATCCTACAGGTAAGCCTCTTGATGGTAAAGGCGAAATATCTTATACAAAAACAAGACCAATTGAACGTGTTGCGCCCGGTATTGTTACCCGTAAATCTGTTCATGAACCATTGCAAACAGGACTTACTGCAATTGATGCTCTAACTCCTATCGGCAGGGGACAGCGTGAACTTATCATTGGGGACAGACAAACAGGTAAAACCGCTATTGCTATTGATACAATAATTAATCAAAAAGGTAAAGATGTTATTTGTATCTACGTTGCAATCGGGCAAAAAGCTTCAACCGTTGCTCATCTGGCAAAAACTCTTGAAAACCATGGAGCAATGGAATATTCAATTATTGTATCCTCAACTGCAAATGAATCTGCCCCTTTGCAATATACTGCACCTTTTGCAGGTGTTGCTATCGGTGAAGAATTTATGGAACAAGGTAAATCAGTTTTAATAGTTTATGATGATTTATCAAAACATGCTCAGGCATATCGTGCAATGAGTTTGCTTTTAAAAAGACCGCCCGGACGTGAAGCATATCCCGGTGATGTTTTTTACTTACATTCAAGACTTTTGGAAAGAGCTTGTAAGTTGAATGATGAATTAGGCGGTGGAAGTATTACTGCCCTGCCTATTATCGAAACTCAAGCAGGTGATGTGTCGGCTTATATCCCTACAAACGTTATTTCTATTACTGACGGACAAATTTTCTTGGAAAGTAATGCATTTAACTCAGGGATAAGACCTGCAATTAATGCCGGTATCTCTGTATCTCGTGTTGGTGGTGCAGCTCAAACTAAAGGTATTAAACAAGTCGCAGGTAAATTAAGACTTGACCTTGCTCAGTATAGAGAACTGGAAGCTTTTGCTCAATTTGCATCTGATCTTGATGCTTCTACTAAAAAACAGTTATTGCGCGGGCAAAAACTGACAGAAGTCCTTAAACAACCGCAATATCTTCCATTAAGTGTAGCCGAACAAATATCAATTCTGTTTGCGGCTAATGAAGGCATTTTGGACGACGTTGATAATTCAAATATATCACGATTTAAAAAGGAATGGTTTGTATATTTTAATGCGAATTTCTCAGAACTCGTAACTCGTTTAAACGGAGGCTCAGCACTGTCTGATGATGATAAAAAACTATTACTAAAAGGCTTTGAAACATTTAAAAGGACGTTTTGATGTAGAATTTTGTCATTATAAACTTGATTCAGAGTCTTAAAATTTAAGAGAACAAATTTATGTCAAATTTAAGAGATATTAAAAACAGAATACAAAGCGTAGAAAGTACGAAAAAAATTACTCGTGCTATGAAAATGGTTGCTGCAGCTAAAGTTAAAAAGTCGGAAAATGCGGTAAAAGCTTCACGACCTTACACAAAAGAATTAGTCGAAATGTTTCGAAAACTTTTAAATTCTGTTACTTCGTATGATAGTGAAACTTTAAAAATTAAGTTTGCAATTGATGATTATCCGGCTCTTTTGCAGCGCAGAACAGTTAAAAATGTCGGAATCCTTGTTATGACATCTAATAAGGGTTTGGCTGGAGCATATAATGCTAATGTGGTGAGAGAAACCTTAAAGCGTATAAAAAATTATCAAAATGAAGGTGTTGGAGTAGAATTATTTATTGCAGGACAAAAAGGTATTTCCGGTTTAAGGAAAAAAGTTCAACAATTAGGGTGTCCTATTGTAAAAAAATATTTTTCAGCAATAGATAAGCCTTCGCCTATGGAAGCAAGAGATATTGCAGAGGATATGGCAGAAGAATATGTTGCAGGCAAAATTGATAAAATTGAAATAGTAACAACAAGATTTAAAAATATGATGAGCTATTTTGTTGAAGATTGGCAAGTTTTACCTGTAGAAGGTGTCGTTAACGTGCACGAACGCATTACTGATAATATCTTAGATCCGCTTATGGAATTTATTCCTGACAGGCATCATATTTTGCAAAAACTCGTTCCTATGTATATGACAAATATTTTTTATCAGGCATTGCTTGAAGCTCAGGCTAGTGAATTGGCTTCTCGTATGACTTCTATGTCTGCCGCTACTACTAATGCTGAAAAAATGATTAAAGAATTAACTGTCGAATATAACAAATCAAGACAATTCGCAATTACTCAAGATATTATCGAAGTCGTAAATGGTGCAAATTCTTTATAAGCTAAGAAAGTAATGACTTGGCGAATTCTATTGATTGTTCATTAATCGTACCGCCGGCAAGTTCCGCAAGGGCTTTAACTTTATTATCGCCTGTTAGCACATAAACTTCGACTTTTGTTGTATCTTCCTGAGATTTTCTTACATAGAAATGTTTATCAGCTTTTGAAGCAATAATCGCCTGATGCGTAATTACTATAATTTGGTGTGATTGGCTAAGATTAACCATTTCATCTGCTACGCTTTGTGTTGCTTTACCTGAAATACCGGTATCAATTTCATCAAAAATTACAGTATCAATATCATCATTTTGTGCAAATATTGATTTAATAGCAAGCATTACACGAGAAATTTCCCCGCCTGACGCAACTTTCGCTAAAGGTTTTAAATCTTCGGAAATATTTGTAGATATCATAAATTCAACATTGTCTATGCCGTCTGGCGAAATTTCTTTTGATGTGATTTTTATTTCAAATCTTGCTTTTGGTAATTCTAACACTGCAAGTTTATCCTGAATTAACACCGACAATACTTGGGCATAATTTTTTCGGTTTTCGCTGATTTCAGTTCCTAAAGTTTGTAATTTTTCTTTTGTAGTTTTTATATCTTTTTCAATTCTTTCAACATTCTGTGTTGAAAATTCAATAGATGATAACTCGTTTGAAAGTTGTTCATAAGTGACCAATACTGCCTCTAATGATCCGCCGTATTTGCGTTTTAATTTATCTAAATTAAATATTCTCTCTTGAATTTCATTAAGCCTTTGTGTGTCATTATCAAGGCTTTGGCTATAATTTCTTAATGATGAGGATAAATCTCTTAAATTTTCCAAGGTATCAATAAATTGACTGTTTAAATCTTCTATTTTTTGATCAATATCGGCAGCCTTTGAAAGATCGAATTTTATTTTAGAAAGAGCTTCAAGAATAGAGCCGTCATCACCATTTATTGCCCAATATGCGCCTCCGGTAAGTTCTTTTAGCTTTTCTGCGTTTTCTAAAACTTCAAGTTCTTTAGTTAATTCTTCATCTTCAGTCGGAGATTGAATATTTACTTCTTCAATTTCGTTTATTTGGAATTTTAAAAAGTCAATTTGTGATTCTGTCGCATTAGCACTACTTTTTGCCGTTTCTAAATCTAAAATCAGCTTTTGATAATTTTTGTAAATAGATTTGTATTCATTAAGTAAATTGCCGTAGACATCTTTTGCGTAGGAATCAAGCAAATTTATATGGTATTGCGGCTGTAAAAAAGTATAAGTTTGATGTTGTGAATGAATATCGACAAATAGTGTTCTTAAATTTTTGAGTAGTTCTTGGTTTACAAGCGTACCATTAATTCTCGAACGTACTGAATTTTGAGTTATTTCTTTGGAAATAATAACTTCAGTACCCAAATTATCTATTCCGTTTTCATTGAATAATTCAGTTAAATCGTGTTTAGTGTTTTCAATAGATAATTCTATAATAGCTTTATCACAACCTGTTTTTATAACATCTTTTGAAACACGGGAAGAAAAAACTAAATCTATTGCATTAAGCAAAATACTTTTTCCTGCACCGGTTTCGCCTGTAATTATGTTAAGCCTGCTATCAAAATTAGCACAGAGTTCATCAATTAATATATAGTTTTTAAGTTTTAATTGTTTAATCATATTTCACAATACTAAACATTTGCTCCGCAGCATTTTTTATACTTCTTCCCGCTGCCGCAAGGACAAGGGTCATTTCTTCCAATTTTTTGAGATAAATCTATTTGTGGTTTATTCTCATTATCCTCAATTATGCCAAGTGTACTTGAAAAAGCACTTGAACGATATAAAACTGTTGTTGAAGATATAATTTTATTTTTAATATATCTTCTTTTATAAGTCTTTAAAAGTTCTTCAAGAGTATAGTTTTTAGCAAGAACTGCGTTAACTATTTCCATGAAATTTTTATGCTTATTGGCAACATTTCTGATTAAATTTGCTGAAAATTTGTCATTTTCAAGAAAATATTTTATACAAGTATCATAATTTACAATTTTAGTATAATCTTTGACTTCAAAAATCTTGTTAAAAGTCCCATAGAAAGGAATTGCATAAAGTCCTAATTCCTCATCATAGATTATTCCGACATCATAAGTTTCCTTGTGAGAAGAAAACCCACCAAGAGAATTTTCTAAGAAATTGTCGTAAGAATTATTAAATTCAGAAACATTAAAATATTTATATTCTTCAGGTTCAACAATTAAACTTTGGAAATCTTTTTTAGTACCGTCTTCAGCAAAATCGTTAAACATACCGATTAATTCATCTGCATTTTTATTTATGGTAATAATTTCTGTTTTCCCAAAATAATCTATGAACTTTTTATAAATATCAGCTACATCATCTTCAATTTCTTTTTGTTTTTCCGGGTTATCAAGATAAACCAATTCCGGGTTTTGAATTATTTTGGCTACTGCGAAGCGATATGCATCATCTTTTCTTGTAGCGGGAAGAACTCCTGATATTTCAAGTAAGTAATAATCGCCGTTGATGTTAACAATTCTGGCTATAATATAATCTCCGGAGCCTAATCCTCTGAATGTTGTCATTTTCATCAGAGAAATGATATTATATCTCCGTTCATTAACAATATTGAGCATATCAAAACCGTTTTTGGTAACTTTTTTAATTTCAAAAACTGATGAAATAGAGTTATCAATTGCTTCAACAATTGTTTTTGTATCTTTATCAAGACCTTTATTATTTTCAAGATATAACTGAGGAATACTTTTTAAATCTTCTCCGAGATTTCTCTCAAGAATATAGCTAAATCCGACAGTTTGGAGTGAAACATTTCCTTTAGCATTTGCACCTATAGTTCTCAAATATTCATTAAAATCGTCTTTAATATTTTCGTTTGTTTGTATGAACTCAGCAATATTTTTTATTACGCTATTAATACTGTCCATGCGCTCTTGTATATTCATTTTTTCTCCCCTTATTTCGGTCTGTTATATTTTATTTAAATTAATATTAAAATTATTGCAATTAGTCGGTAAGTTTAAAATCACCGTTCTTTTTGATATGTTCAACAAGTCCGCCGTCTTTTAATAATTTAATCATAACCGGTGGCAGCGGTTCTATTTGAATAATTGCACCATTTGTCAGATTTGTAATTACACCGTTTTCTATATCCAATTCAAGTTCATCACCTTCATCAATTGAATCTGTGTCGCATTCAATTGCCAAAAGCCCGATATTTATTGCATTCCTATAGAAAATTCTTGCAAAAGATTTTGCTAATACCGCACCAACTCCGGCTATTTTCATAATTAAAGGTGCATGTTCTCTTGATGAACCAAGCCCAAAATTGCTTCCTGCAACTACAAAATCACCTTTTTTCATTCTTGCCGCAAATGTTTCATCAGCGTCTTCCAATACGTGTTTTGCAAATTCCTCAAGATTAGAACGCAAGTGGTACAATCTCCCCGGAGCTATATGATCTGTTGATATGTTATCCCCGAATTTGAAAGCTTTTCCCTTCATGAATTACTCCTTTTTCTTTATACTACCGCAAAAACAAAAAGTATGCTATAATGTTAACAAGGTAGAAGTATGTATTTTAGCAGAAAATGTAAGATAACTTTTGTATGTCATGGTGCAACGATTTATTCGGAAGAAGGCAGATTTTCGGATTCTGAAAATTATCCTCCGTTGTCCGAGTTGGGGATTGAAGAAATAGAGGCTCTTGGAAGATATTTAAAGGCAAGAGGAGTTAAGAATGATGTTATTTATACCTCACCTTCTGTAAGAACAGTTCAATCGGCTAAAATGATTGCAAAATTATTTAAAAAAGATTATGTTATTTTAGATGATTTAAAAACTCGTGCTTGCGGGAAGTGGAATGGTTTAACTTTTGCGCAAATACTTGAAAAATATCCTGAAGGATTTGCTCAAATATTAGCACAACCTGACAAAAGGACTATGGCTGATGCTGAAAGCTCTGTGGAATTTATTGATAGAGTTAAAAATGTTATAAATGAGCTTGTAGAAGATAATATAGGAAATCGAATTATTATTGTAACTCACCCCGAAGTTATTCAGGCGGCAATTTGCTCAGCTCTTGATATTCCTGCAGATAAATTACCGAAAATTTTCATAAGAACCGGAAGTGCTACTCAAATAAGTTACTTTGAAAATTGGGCAAGTCTTGTTTATTCGGATTATGTACCTCTATAGTTAACGGTTAATTAATCTCTTACTTTCTTCGATAAGAAATTCTTTTCCGGGTCTAATGTCTATAGTATCCCAAGGTAATACTTTTTCGTATTGGTAATTTTCTATAGCATAATAATCAGTATTAATATTAAGAGTTTTAGAAGCTTTTCTAAATGCTCCAAGCTTTCCTCCCTGATTGAAAACTTCAATAATATAATCCGTTAATTTTTCATCTCCGCGTGATAATACGGCTTGATAATAATCCCATTTTGCAGAAGACACACTAATTTGTATGCCCAGCTTATGCAATTCTTTGCGCAGATAATTAGCCTTAGTTTCGAGTGATTTTTCATTTTCGCGCCCAAACCACTGAAATGGAGTATTTGGTTTTGGTACAAACGTTGAAAATCCAAATGATATTTCAAAACCTTTATATTTAGCTTTAATTTTTTTAGAAAGATTAACGATTTCTTCAAGATCTTCTTGCGTTTCAGTTGGTAATCCAATCATTCCGTAGAATTTAATTCCATGTAAACCGCATGATTTTGCTATCTCAATAGCCTTATAGATTTGTTCTTCCGTAAGATTTTTATTTATAACACGCCTTAATCTTTCACTCCCTGCTTCAATAGCAAGTGTCAAGTTCTTTTGACCGGCTTTTACAAGAGTATTAACAATTTCCGGGGTAAATGAATCAACTCTTAGAGACGAAACACTCATTTCAATTTCTTCACCATTATCAATTTTTGCTTCAATATACTTGCAAATATCGGTAAATTTTGGGTGTGCCGTGATTTGAGCACCCAATAGGGCGATTTTATTTGTGTGTTTTAATCCAAGTTCTATAGTATTTATTATTTCCTCATAATCTACAAATCGAATAGGCAGATTTAAATATGATGCCAGACAAAAGCCGCAGCGATTAGAGCAGCCTCTTTCGACTTCAAGAATAAAAGTATTTGGAAAAAATGCATTAGTACTCAAAATTGGGGTATAAATGCACTGTGTCAGTTTTTTTGTAAGTTTATTGACTTTAGTGGTTATTCCCGGAACATATATACCTTCAATTTTACTTAATTCTTTCAAAATATCTGATTTGTTTTTATTATTTTCAAGTCCTTCTTTAATAATTGATGCAACTGTTACATTTACTCCTTCACCGTCTCCAATTATCATAAAATCAAAAATTTCAGCATATGGTTTTGGATTAGAGCTTATAACTGGACCGCCTGCAAAAATTAGCGGATCAGATTCTTTTCTGTCTTTTGCTTTGAAATTATATTTATTTCTTTCAAGAAAATGAAATATAGCAATAAAATCCATATCGAATGTAAATGACATTCCTATAAGATTTATTCTGTCTCTCATTAGGCGTGTTGTTTTTGTATCTGAATAAACTCTTTCTATATCAAAACTGTCAGCCATATCAATTTCTTTGTACAACCATAAATATCCGAGTGATGACAAAGCAAAGGATTCAGGCCCCGGGAAAAAGAACCACATATTAAATGTAGTGTCCTTTTTTATTTTTCGCTCATATAAAAATATTTCAGTATTAGAACTATTCAATTGCAGTACCCGTTTCTTTTGCATTCATAGGTTTTAGGTATAATTCGTCTACAAGCACGCAAATAGTAGCTGCAATCGCAGGTGATAGAATTACCCCGAATAAACCTAAAAATTCCTGAGCAATAAATAATGCTACTAATATATTAATTGGGTGCAGCTTCATAAATTTACCGAACAAAAATGGTTTAATTACATAATTATTTGTTTGTTGTGCGGTTAAAAATAATACTATTGTTAGTATAATTTTAGGTAAGCCCAGAGAAAATCCTATCATTATAATTACTGATAGTGCAATTGTCGGACCCAATAGTGGAATTATATCAAGTATTCCGGCGATTAAACCAAGTAATATCGGATAATCTATTCCCATAATAGCAACAACAAATCCAACCATAACCCCCACTGCTATCATAGATAAAATTTGAGCTCTCACATAATAACCAACCTTAGAAGTTATTGTTGATAAGATACCATTAGCCTTATCTTTCAAATTTGGAGGGAAAAATTCTATTAATTTTGTTTTTAAGTAATGTTTATCAACCAATATATAATAAACAAACATAGTTAAAGCAATTAATATAAATATCATTTGAGTTAATGCAACCGTAAAATTAACGGATTGATTAAGAATATTTTGCGCAATATCAGTTGATATATTGGCAATATTATCAAGCGGCAGCATCTCCGTAATAGTTTTGCCGTATATTTGGGTTTGAGTCATAAATGTGTATAAATTTGCAGCTTTTTGCGGCATTAGCGAGATAAATAATATTACTTCTTTATAACATAATATGACTATTGGTAATATTAGGGCTACAAGCGCAATTATAGATGTCAATACTGTTATTGTTGCTGATAAAGAACGATTTTTAAGCTTTTCTTCCAATTTATTAACAAACGGATTGAGAGCCGCAGCTATTATATATGATGCAAATAAAAGAAGCAGTAACCCGGTTATTTTAGGTATCAGAAATAACAAACATATAATTAATATGATAAATATAATGGTTTTTGGCTTAAAAAACTTCTTAAGCATGATATCTCCTTGCTCCTACACGTTAATTTTATCAAAAATATTACACAAAATCATGAAAATATGCAATATCTCATGTGTGCGTAAATACTAGGATAGATACCGGTTTATATAAAAAGTATATACTTAAATATTTAGTGGCTTTGTAACATTTCTTAACATGAAAGCATTAAAAAAGCAATTCTCAAAACACGAAATACTTTATATAAATACGAGGACACTAACACAAGGATTGGAACAATGGGTTTCTTATTAGGAGCATTTGGAAAATTGGCAGCAGGCCGAAGGGTCAGAGACCTTCAAGCCCGCATGATGCGCGTCCAAACTAAGTTAAGACGTGCAACCCGCCAAATTGACCGCATGAGCAAAATGCTCGAGACTCAAAAGAAAATGGAACTGAACAGCTTGTCATATATGTCAAGTATGTCATCAGCTATGATGCCTCAATCAGTTCAACAAATGCTTGCAGGTCAAGGAATAAATATTTCCAACGATCAATTGGCACAATTCTCAAGCGGCTTGACAATGAATTCTCAAGATATGACCGCTCAAGACAAACAAGCATTCTCAGCTTTCCAATATGCATCAACTCAAGCAAAAGCATACAACGAAATGCAGATAACCCAAATGAAACAGGCTATCGAAGAAAAATACGAATCTTTGAACGACTCTATGTTAGAACCATTAAAAATGGAAGAAGATTCACTTCAAACAGAAAAGGACTCTTTGGAATCTCAAGTTCAAATTGCACAGGCAGACTACGAAGCTTGCAAGAAAATGGAACAAGCAGATGCCAAGAACCTCGCTCCAAACTACACAGGTCAAGGTTAAGGGATATAATAAATTTAAAAACCGGCTCAAGGAACTCTCCCAGAGCCGGTTTTAGTTTGTGTTTACAACTTCCTTCCCGACGTAGACCCAACCCCTCCATATGGTAGAGGTCGCCGGTGTTAGTGAGCTTTGTGAATGTTATGAGATTCTTCGCTCACTTACGTTCGCTCTGAATGACAAGTCTGTCATTGCGAGCGTGAGCGCAGTGAACGCGTGGCAATCCAGACCCGCCCCCTCTCACGTCCTTCGGCAATATAAATCCTTGTCGGCGTAGCAACGCCGACCTACTCGCTCACGCTCACTCGGCACACTTGTCAAAATCCGCAGTTCAGGGTGACATTATTATTTTATATTTCAAATTCACCACAATATGGTAAATTATGATAAATATACGAATTTTCAATAAACTGTGAACTGAATAAATCTTTTTCCAAAAGCAATCTGATAATATCAGGCAGAAGTTTTGTACTTCCGGCAAGAGTTCCGACCTTTGAGGCTGCTTTTTCGCCATCAAAGTATATTTTTGAATCAGCAAAAATAAATTCCTTCAAATTGCTGTGTGTGCAAGGCAGACAATCGGAAACAAGTAAAATCTTATCATTAGGTTTTGATTTAAATAAAAGTTTTAAGGCATCATCAGATACATGCACACCATCTGCAATAATCTCAGTATAAATATTATCGTTTATTAGTGCAGAAAGTGCAGTTGATTTTCCCCGGTGAGAAATTCCGCTCATTGCATTAAATGTATGAGTTGTACCGTTACAGAACGCTAAATCCCCTCCAATGCAATGCCCTGCTTGAATTTTAATGCTTTTTTTTATTAAGTAATTAAACAGTTCTTCATCGGCAAGTTCAGGTGCAAGAGTAATGATTTTTATAAAATCATCTTCTATAAGCTTAAAATTTTCAACAGTTGGGCGCATGAAATATTCGGAATTATGTATTCCTTTTTTATCAGGATTTAGAAATATCCCTTCAAGGTGAACCCCGGCAATTTTTGCCATATCTGACGTTTGTTTATCGGAAGCTTGTTTTATTGCTTTTATTTGTCTTTTAATATTTTCGATACTATCAGTTACCAATGTCGGAAAAATATATCCAACACCTTCTTTGTAGATTTTATGAGCCAATTCGCAAATATCCGCAACTGTTGCTTTGTTGAAATCTACACCGTAGCACCCATGAAAATGTTGTTCTACAAGTAATTTTAATTTCATAATTAAATAACGCTTCCTGCAAAAACTTTTCTTGCCTGTTCTCTATCGTCAAAATGAATAGTTTTATCCTTCAATATTTGATAATCTTCATGTCCCTTACCTGCAATAACAACGACATCATTATTATCAGCAATGGTTTTTAAAAGGGCAATAGCTTCTCCTCTGTCCGGTTCAACTGTAACAATATCAGGGGAAACTGATTGAAGTCCGGCGATAATATCTGTAATAATTTGCTGCGGATCTTCAGAACGCGGATTATCGCTTGTTATTACGATTTTGTCTGCTAATCTTTGAGCTATCGCACCCATTTTAGGTCTTTTGGTTGCATCTCTGTCTCCGCCGCAGCCGAATAAGCAAATTAGTTTTCCGTCTTGCGGAGTAATCTCTCTGGCTGATTTTAGTACATTTTCCAATCCGTCAGGAGTGTGGGCATAATCAACTATAACAAGCGGTTTTTTATTTACAACTTCAAATCTGCCTGCTACTCCATGAACGTTTTGCAATGCTTTTAGTGAAATATTAATATCGATATTCATTGCAATTGCTGCGGTTATCGCTGCAAGAACGTTATAAACGCTAAACATTCCGTTCATATGCAAATTAACATTATATTCATCTGAGCCGACAACAAGTTTAAATTCTGCTCCGTTAAGCGAGAATCGAATATCTTTGGCCATGACATCTGCTTTATTTTTAACTCCATAGGTCAGTTTTTTTACATCTTGCGGAACAACTGACAAGAATTTTTCACTGTACTCATCATCAGCATTAATTACTGCAAAATTACCTTCGGTTAATCTTTCAAAGAGTAAGGCTTTAGCTTTAAAATAGTTTTCCATCGTTATGTGGTAATCCAAATGATCTTGAGTAAGATTTGTTAATACAGCTCCGTTAAAACGGCATCCGCCTACACGGTTTTGATCAAGCGCATGAGAACTTACTTCCATTACGACATTGTCAATTTTTTCAACGTCTTTAATCATTCTCAAAGTTGCCTGAAGTTCAGGTGCTTGCGGAGTAGTATGCTTTGCATCACGATATTCGCCGGTAGATGATAATTTATATCCTAAAGTTCCTATTAGTGCACATTTTTGATTATTTTCTTCGAATATTTTTTGTATTAAGTGAGTAACGGTTGTTTTGCCGTTTGTTCCTGTGATTCCGATTAAATTTATTCCCCTTGAAGGTCTTGAATAAAATCGGTCTGCAATATCTGCAATTTTATGTCTTGTTGAGTCTACCTGAACTTGAGGAACTTTGACACCTTCAACTTTTCTTTCAACCAATAACGCTGCAGCACCGTTATCAATTGCCATTTGAGCATATTCGTGTCCGTCTGTGTGTTCACCCACAAGACAAATAAATATATCTCCCTTTTTGGTAGTTTTGGAATTATAAGAAATTCCTGTAATATCCACATCTTTAAAATTGATTAAATCTTCGTATTTTAAGTATTCAATTAACTCATCAAGTTTCATAATTTATCTTCTCCCATATTAATTAATTTTATTGTTTGTATTTGCTGCCGGAATTTTATCAGGTTTCAGGTCAAGAATCCTTGCCGTTTGCTCTGCAACTTCATGGAAAACCGGACCGGCAACCGTATTACCCCAAACAGGTCCGTTTTTAGCACTATCAACAACAACGTAAATCAATACTTGCGGGTCGCTTGCCGGCAAAAAACCGATTGTTGATGTGTACATAGCTCCTGAGTATCCTCGTCCGTTTTCTAACGGTTTCCTTGACGTTCCTGTTTTGGCAGCAACATTGTATTTATCCATTTTTATACATGATTTACCGTTATTAACACTCATTGCTAAAAGCTTTGTTATCTTTCTTGCAGTTTCAGGGCTGACTGTTGGGATTCGTTTTATTTTTTCTGTTTCTTCTTCCGGAGAGTATTTTATTACGTGAGGTGTAACTCGGACTCCTCCATTTGCTAACGCAGATACCGCAGATACCATTTGCATAATAGAAACAGATGTTCCGTAACCGTATGACATTGTCATATGCAAACCTTTATCCCAGAAACTTGGAGGGGCAAGCAGTCCTGATGATTCTCCGGGCAAATCTATTCCTGATTTTTCCCCAAATCCGAATTTTTTCAGCATATCGTAAAACTCTTTGTGAGTCATTAATGCTCCGACATTGACAGAACCAATGTTACTTGAATGTTCAAATAAATATACCAGATTTATTTTGCCGGGTGCCCCTTTTTGTTTGTAGTCGTAATTTTCAATCGTGTAACCCCCAAATTGCATTCTGCCCTGATCTTCAATTATTGAATTCTCGTTGATTTTGCCAAGTTCCATTGCACTTGTAACTGTAATCGTTTTAAATGTTGAACCCGGTGGATATACATCTGTTAATGTCCAGTTTTTTATTTGAGTGTTTGAAGCTTTTTGAAATTTATTAGGATCGTATGTCGGATAAACCGCATAAGCAAGAATCTCACCGTTTTTGGGGTTCATAACAATGACAGCTCCGCGAAGGGCATCTTTTTCTTCTATAATTTTGTGCAATTCTTTTTCACAAACGTGTTGAATTGCTGCGTCTATCGTCAAAGTAATATCTTGTCCTTTAGGGTTTCTTGTCGGGCCAACAGGGTCAGTAGGAATTTTATATATAATTTTCCCGTCTCTTGTCTTTTCATAAGTCGCGCGAACTGCATGCTCAAGCTTATCTTTAGCAGTTAACTCTACTCCGTTTGAAACCCCTGCATCAAAATTATAAAAGCCCAAAACATGTGATGCAAAAATCCCTTGAGGGTATTCCCGAGTGTTCTTTTTATCCAAACTTATAGAACGAAAACCATTATCGTTAATAATTTTCATTATTTCTTTAGCTGTATCTCTGTCAACATCTTTTTTTACTGCTATTACCTGTAATTTTGAAGATAATTTTTGGTATAATGACGCTTCCGGAATTCCTAAAACAGGTGCAAAAAGTTTTGCGATTTTTCGAGGTGTTTCTTTTTTGGAGTAATCAACCGGCCGGGCATAAATGTTATAATAAATTCTATCCGTTGCAAGTTTTATTCCGTGTCTGTCATAAATATCGCCACGCACAGCAAAGTCATTGCTTGCTCTTTGCATTTTCCCGCGTTCTCTATAGTTTTTTAAATCGAAAATTTGCAAAACAAATAAATGCAGTATAAGCAATGCAATAATTGCGCAGTATGCTATATCTAAAATATTTGCGACTTTATTGCAGTACTTTCCGCCGGAGATTTTTGATTTCTTCCCTGCTTTTTCTTGTTTCATTTACTATCCCTTGTTAAGATAATTTTAGCACAATACCGGACAAATATCACAATTATTAATTAAGTTTACGAAATTAAAATTTTTGTTTGGTTGTAGTATATTGGTAGTAATATGAATAATTTAAAAATCCTGTTTTTATCAATTATTGTCTTGCTTTCAGTGGGAAAAGCATTTTCTTTTGAAATTGTTTATCCAAAATCTAAGGAAGTTACGATTAATTCGGATAAAACTTTTTTTATCGGGAATGAAAAACCTCAGGCCGAATTAAAAATTAATGGCGAAAATGTTAATATCCACCCTTCCGGAGGCTTTTATCATGTAGTAAAGCTATCCGGCGGCGAAAATTCTTTTGAGATTAGTAATGGTGAATATGCTGAAATTTATAAAATTATTAAACCGCTAAAATCTGCCTCTGCCCCTAAAATTATTCAAAAAATATATGATAATGCGGAATATTTTGAAACCGCTCTTGATAATGTACCTTTGAGAGCAACTCCTGTTGATTTTGGCATAAATCGGCTGCAGCATTTGGAAAAAGGTATAATTTTATGTATAGTCGGGGAATACGGAAATTTTTATAAAGTTCAACTCGCTCAAGATTACTATGCATGGATTGATAAATCCCATGTAAAAAAAACGGAGTTTTGTGAAAATTCGCCTGCTCAAATTTTATCTTATACTTACGAAGAAGATAAAGTTAAAAGAAGTTTTAAAATTAAATTATCAAAAAAAGTTCCTTATATCTTAAGTGAAGCAAGGTCATATGATTTAACCGGCGGTGATTATCAAGCTTACGTTGATGGTTTGGATTTGTCAATTTTCGGGATTGAAAATTGTCCTGATTTTATTTACTCATTGCATATAAATCAAATTGACAGATTTATCGGGTACAAAATATTCTACACAGGAGGAAATGAGCTTGTAATTGAAGTTAAAAATCCCCCGAAAGCTACAAGATTTCAACCGTTAAAAAATTATAAAATCACACTTGACCCGGGACATGGAGGAAGTGAAACCGGTGCCATCGGTTGTCTTGGTGATAACGAAAAAGATATAAATTTAGCAATTGCACTAAAATTAAAACCTTTGCTCGAAAAAGCCGGAGCAAAAGTTTTTATGACCAGAATTGATGATACTGAGGTTTCACTATCTGACAGAGTAAAACTTTCGCAGGCAAATGACTCTGATATATTTATAAGTATTCACAATAATGCTTTACCTGATAGTCTTGCAGACTCAAATCGTTCGGGAACAAGTATTTATTATTTTTATCCGCAATCTAATAATATTGCTCAGCAGCTTTTAAAAAATATGACAGCAGAGCTTTCTATGAATAATGATAAAGTCCGGCAAGAAAGTTTTGCAGTCATCAGAAATACTGAGTCTTTGAGTGTATTAATTGAGGTTGGGTATATGATAGTTCCGGAGGATAATGCTAAATTAATAAACCCGGAATTTCAACAAAAAGTCGCTCAATCAATATTGAATGGTTTGGTGAAGTATGTACAAAAATAAGAAAACAGGTGCTTTTATTGTACCAACAGGTATAGGAGCTTCAATTGGCGGGTATGCGGGAGATGCCGGTGCTTATGCAAGAAAGTTTGCTAAATATACAAATCTGATTGTTAACCCAAATGTTGTTAATGCCGGAGGGTTTTCTGCCATAACTGATTCTATGCTTTATGTTGAAGGGTATTCTCTGGATTCATTTTTTAAGGGCGAAATAAATTTAATTCCTTCAATTGGAAATAAAATTGGAATAATTTATGATAAGGCAATTCCGCAAAATGTTTTAAATATCCATATAAATACTGAAAATGCCGTAAAAACCGTTTATGGTGCAGATATTTTGGCAAGAGAAATTACCGAAAACGAGGTTGGAGTTGAATTTTTTATGACTGGTGACGGCATTTCAACCGGTAGAATAAAAAATATTGAAACAATTGGCAAAGCTTGTGAGAAACTTATATCTGCAGGGTGTGAAGTAATCGCGATAGTTTGTCTTTTTGAGGAGGCCGAAACAGATAATCCTAATTATGCAAACGGTCAGGGTACTGATCCTGTCGGCGGGGTTGAAGCAATTATTTCTCACTACATTTCCAAATATTTTAAAATACCTTGTGCGCATTCACCTGCATTTGTTGATTATACAATATATCCTGACATTGTTAATCCTAAATCTGCGTCAGAATATATAACTCCTACTTTTTTACCTTGCATTTTATTAGGCTTATCTCAAGCCCCGAAAATTTCTACTAATCTGTCTGTCGGTTTGAATATTAATAATATCGATTTTTTAATTATGCCGCATAATTCTCTTGGCTCAATTCCTGTTTTTGAAGCATTAAAACGTAATATAACGATTTACGCTATAAAAGAAAATTCTACTGAAATAGATGTTACAAAAGAAAAACTTTTTGCAAATTCTAATATTATCGAAATTGATACTTACGAAAAATGTTTGTCTTTAATTCTGGAAAATAAGTAATTCCGGATTATTAGGAAGTTCATAAAACATTTTTGCCGAATGTTTGAAATTTTCAGGATTTGAACTTACATAAAATTCATCTTGCTGCGTTTTTCTATCGTTTAATAAATGATTAAGCTTTAAGTCGTTTGCAATATATTGTGCAAAAGGTTTTGCAGGATCAATAAAAATATCTTTATCGGCAAATTTTTCCAGTACATTCAGTAGAAACGGATAATGTGTACAGCCAAGTACGATTTTTTCAGGTTTATTTTTAAGCATTTTTTCTAAATCATTCCTGATTATTTCAATATTTTTCGGAATATTCATGGCATTTTCTTCAACAATATGTACCCACTGCGGGCAGTATTGTCCAAAAACGTTTATGCTTTTGTTATATTGGGCAATTTTTGTTTGGTAAGCCCCTGATGTAATAGTTGCACGTGTCGCAAAAATTCCTAATCTTTCAATCTCTAATTTAGATAGAATTTCGGATACCGAATGAACGATTGAGTACAATTTGAAATTATATTTGTTTTTAACATCTTCATAAATTACGGAAGATGTTGTATTACAAGCCATAACAACACATTTACAGTTTTTACTTTCAAAAAATTTAAAAATATTATCCGAATATTCTAAAAGTTGTGCCTTAGTTTTTTCCCCATATGGCATATGTAAAGTATCACCGTAATACACAAAATTTTCATTCGGCAAAATCTTTTTTAATTCATTTAAAACTGTTAATCCGCCTACACCGGAGTCAAAAAGTGCAATAGGAGAGTTTTTTTGAGTGTAATATTTATCTAAAGTAATCATTTATGCCCTCAGCTATAGCTTTTGCTGTTGCCTGCTTACGGCTTTCCGTTACTAATTGTGCTCTTTCAGAGTTATTTGAAATAAACCCGATTTCAACAAGAATAGCAGGCGATGTAGTATGATTTATAACATAAAATTTAGATTTAAACAATCCGCGGTCATTTGCATTGACATGATTTAGAAGTGATGCGTGGACTGTTTTTGCAAGCATAAGGCTATTATCTTTATAATAGTGTGTTTCAATTCCTTTAGGGGCTTCGCTATTGCTCGAATTTACGTGAATACTTACGAACACATCAGGCATTATGTTTTCGCTTATATCAACTCTGTCTTGCAAAGATACTGTCTCATCAGTTGTTCTTGTCATATAAACTTCGTACCCCTTTTTCTCCAACAGAGTTACAACTTTTTTGGATATATCAAGAGTAATGTCTTTTTCAAAAATATTATTACGTGTTGCCCCGCAATCAGAACCTCCATGCCCCGGATCAACAACAATAATTTTTTTAGTCGT
Source organism: bacterium (assembly GCA_017467605.1). GTDB lineage: Bacteria > Cyanobacteriota > Vampirovibrionia > Gastranaerophilales > Gastranaerophilaceae > Zag111. The sequence continues at coordinate 22,378 of JAFUSQ010000054.1, forward strand.
TGTTTGCTTCTTAGGAGGATTTATAACTTCTTGAACGTTTATAGGCTGCTGAATTGCAGGTTTAGGTAAATCAATTTTGTTTGATTTAATTTTTATTCGTAGTGTTTTGCTATCTGTTCCACAATGTATGTCAACAATATCATCTTTGTCTGCAGGTATTGAAAATCTAACAGTATTATCTTTTAGTTGAGTAAATTTTGCTCCTTCAAATATTGTTGATGATTTTAGATTAATGTCTTGATAGCGCTCAATATTATAAAGTATTATATCAAGCTTATTTTTTTCTCTTTCAATACCATATATAACCGGTTTTGAAAAAGAAATTTTTATAGAATGAGTTTTATTGTCGATAATTTCGTCTGTAAGTGCTGTTACATTTGCATTCGCTACAGATGGCTTGTAACTGTAGTCGGCAAATACTAATTTTTGTAAATCGCTATATATAATTGGTGAATACTGCATAATATTTGTAGTTGTAATTACAATTCTGACAGTATCTTTATCAAATTGACCAATTTTTATGGAGTCATTTTGATTAATATGAATTTCTTTATTCCTTATAACAGGATTAACCAGCGCATTAGGTACATCATATACTATTCTTGCAGGGTTGGTAAGTGTAAAAGGTTTAGTTAGCGTAATTGCGCCAATACCTGTTACGATAACTGTTCCATTTTTAATATCAACGTTATCTACATAATATTTTGTAGGTAGTACTAAATCTTTTTTGGTTAGTATGTAGTTTTTGTCCTCTGTTGTTGCACCTAGTTTAAAAGCGGAATTTATTTGGCTTACTACGCTGTTATCAGTTGCAAGAAACGGAGTTTGAATAACGATAGGTTCGTACAATTTGTTTACATTTTGTACGAAATCACTATATATCTGTTGAAAATAGTAATTTTGTACTACTGTAGTTTTAATTCTTACAAAAATAGTGTTATTGAGAATTTTAAGCTGAATATTTTTTGGATTAAAACCTTCATTATATGTTATTTGAACTCGAACTGTGTTTGGATTATCTGAGATTTGTTTTACAATTATTTCTTTTATATCCTGTGATGATACAACTATGTCTTGAGGAGGGCATTTTAAAACTCCTGAAGTAATATCAAAATATGCTTTATTTTCTTCTTGTATAATATTTAATTTAGGTTTTTGGGCAAAACTAAATTCTTCATTATCAAAAGAGTTGATAGACAACATTGTAGAAGAATTATCGTAGGTAATTGAATTTATGTTAAAGTTTCCTGCTGAAAATGCGTTGCCGGAAAAACATAGGATAAATGCTAAGATACATAATAATTTTATAAAAATATTCTTCATGGTTTATTCCTACTATAAATTATATATCTTATGTATAATTTGGCAAAAATGTTAATTCTTTATAATAATATTTTTCTGCCCCAAAATATAGGCTGCATGCGTCCGGTTTCTTGCACCTAACTTTTTTATAATTGAGTGTATGTAAAATTTTACTGTATGTACGCTAAGATTAATTTCTTTAGCTATTTCGTAATTTTTTTTACCCTGAATTATATATTTTGCAATTTCAACTTCCTTATCGCTTAATTCCATAAAAACACCTTTCTTAATAATAAATCATATTACCATTTTATTAATAATAATTCCATATATTATAAATTTTTGTAAATAGCTTGAAAAATAAAAATGTTTTCGCTAAGATTAAAAAGTAGCCGACAATATGCGCCCGTAGCTCAGCTGGATAGAGCGTTTGGCTACGAACCAAAAGGTCGGGAGTTCGAATCTCTTCGGGCGTACTTTAAAAGAGGTCAGATTGAATGCACTGACCTCTTTTAAATTTTATTTTGACCTCTGTTGGGTTTCACCCAACCTACTACTACTTAGTAGTCCATTTTCCCTAGTTTGATAACCCTTGAAGTATATCCTGCTCCTGGAATTTGACTAGATATATCGTTAATAATTGCTATTGCCTCATCAGTAATATCAACACCATCTTCAGTTCGAATATGCCCGTTACAATCACCCCAATATAGTGCACAAGCTGCCTCAACCGCATAATCAATATAAGAATCATCGCCATCACTGTTATAGGTAAAACCTCCAAGTCCTATAGGATGAACCGTATTACTTCCAGATTTTGAAGTACCTATGGCAAAGAAAAAAACATCTCTACCATAGATATTAGGTTTTGTTTGACCATTGACATCAATAGCAATTAATTGTCCCATACTTTCCCTGCCGACATCAATTACCAGGGTTCCATCCGGCAATGCCATAGCTGTAATTATTGAAGCATCATTTTCATATCCAAATTCATTTTTCATAGCATGTTGTGTATAATTATTAAAACTTAATTTTGTTGCTTTAAAATACTTAGCCATACAATTTTCGAAATTATCTGAACCATGGCAATCAGATGCACTAAAATCTGTAACATCCTGCTCTGCCAGTGCACGTCGCAAACCTTGTTCAAGCACAGCACGTGTCTTTAATAGTTGCGCAGTCCATGTTTTCTTTTGATAATTACTTATCAATGTCGGAATAGTTATCGCTACCACCACTCCAATTACGCCGAGTGTTATTAATGCCTCCGCAAGTGTGAAGCCGACTTTAACGCTGTTAAAATTTTGAAACATAATTTACCTCCGTATATTACTTATTATTTGACATTCACTGAATGTCAATTCTTTTTATATCTTACTATAAAATATAAAAAATGACAAGTAGTAAATGTCAAAATAGCGGATTAATGAATGTTTATCAATAAGTCAAAAGATGGTAGAAATAATATTTGCGGGAAAAATATAAGTTATATCAGAAAAAATATGAAAATTTCTCAGCGAAAACTTGCCGATTTGATGCAGATTGGCGGATTGGATATTGATAAAAACGCAATTCAAAGAATTGAAGCAGGGCAAAGATTTGTTACGGATATTGAGTTGGTTGTTTTTTCGAATGTTTTAAATGTGAAATTTGACAAATTACTTTTTTCTTGTGATTAGCGATATTAAATTTTACAAAAAAATACCATGCCGGTCAGGTCATGGTGTCAGTAGTGAAAGATGATGAATTAGTATGTTGTTTTTAGTTTTCAATATAGTCTTTAAAGTGGGTGAATTTAGGGTTATATCTTAATTTGTCAAGAGCTCCTTCTTCAATTTGGCGTATTCTTTCTTTTGAATATCCAAGTAAATCTCCGACTTGAGCAAGTGTTTTGGGCGTTGTTGAATTTATACCGAATCTGTTTGTTATCACATTCCGTTCCCTTGCCGTTAATACAGTGTATAATTCAGGAATTCCTTTTTTCAAAAATTTTTCTCTTGCACATTCTTCCGGAGAATTGCATGACTTGTCTTCAATATAGTCGCCTATACATAAATCGTCAGTTACGGCTGTTTCAAGGCTTATAGGCTCAAGTAATATAGAAGCTTTAATTCTTTGCAATTTGTTTAGTGATATTTGCATTTTTTCAGCTAATTCGTAGTCAGTTGGTTCTCTATCAAATTCAGTTGATAATTCGTTAAACACTTTTTTGTATTTTCGAATTTTATCTGCCATATGGACAGGTATTCGAATAGTTTTTGAATTATTTGCTATGGCTCTTATAATTGATTGTTTTATCCACCATGTTGCATATGTGGAAAATTTGAAATTTTTTGAATAATCAAACTTTTCTGCTGCTTTTATAAGTCCGATTGAACCTTCTTGTACTAAATCCATAAAAAGTACTCCTTGTCCGACATATTTTTTAGCAATACTTACCACAAGTCTTAGGTTTGCTTGTACAAGTTTTCTTTTTGCATCTTCGCTTTGGGATTCTTTTATTAGTTTGCCAAGTTTTTTCTCATCATTACCTTTAAGAAGTTTTATTTTCCCGATTTCTTTTAGGTATGATTGCAGAATGTCATTTTCGTGTGCAATTGCACTAAATGTTTTGATTTCCTCATCTTCATTATCAGTTGAAATAAATTTAATATTTTCCAAACACTCCATGTTAATGCTCATTGTTTTTATAACCTCCAACTACAAATCTTTCTTAAATCCTTCTGATAATGTAGACGAAAAAGTTTCAAAAAAGTTTCAAAAAACTATTGACATAAAATTTTGTTCTTGTTAACATTGATTTTGCGGGCAGTATGCAGCGCAATACACTGGCTGAAAATTAAATAGTTTTTTGGGTGTTTAGCTCAGTTGGTAGAGCGTCTCCCTTACAAGGAGAGGGTCGGGGGTTCAAGTCCCTCAACACCCACCACTTAATTTTAATGTATAAGGTTTTTACCTTATTTTTTTTTGCATAATAAAATGTATACCCAAACGGGGTATACATACCTTTCAACAGGACATATGGTCGTAAGGGGAAATATATTTATTCAGCCAAAGTGCCAAATTCGACCAATTTAAAAATGATTGTCTGGTTAAACATCGACCATGCTCCAAGCTAGCATTTAGGTTGCTCTTTTAACACATTGAGAGCTAACCTTTGTATTTTAAAATAAAGTAGTAAAATATAGGCTTTATATCTGTTTTTATAGTATTAGTAAGTTTTAAATTATCTTTTAAAAACTCTTCGTATTTTACAATTTCAAAATTATATTTTTCAAATAATTGCTTTATTTGTTGTATTGGATGTTTATAAGTTTCAATGTATATATCATTATTATCAATGTTCAGGTGTGTATAATCATAATTTCTATCAGGATGAACATCAGATATGAAACATTCTCCTCCAACTTTAATAATTTTTTGTAGAGTCTGAATAAATTTTTCTAAATCTTCTATATTTGACACTACTCTATTAGAAATTATCCAATCATATTTATGATTAGAATTATTAATATCAAAAATGCTCAAATTATAACAATTAAGCGTGCCTTTATCAATATAGTCCGGATATTTTTGCTTGCATATTGTTATCATTTCATCACTGATATCAAATCCATCAATTTGATTATTATTATCAAGAAATATTTTTAAATTTCTACCAGTCCCTACTCCTATATCAGCACCATAAGAATTTTTTTTGTTTTTGCTCCATTCCATAATTAATGGCATTTCATTTTCTTCCCAAAATTTTTGCCATTTCCAAGTATCATAGTGATCCGCAATCTTATTGTAGCCATCTTTGGCTGAATAAATTTGTATAGGATTTGAATTACTTTTTTTAGGTATACTTTTTGAGTTTGGTTGGAATTGTCCATCAAATGTTATATTTTTGCCTCTAATTGCTTCTTGATTATGATTAATAGCAGCGATAATTGGTATTGCCATTATTGTCATTCCGTCTAATGTTTTTTGAGGAGGTATAGTATGATCACTCTTTTTTTTAGGTGTAAAAGCTATATTTAGATTTGTTCGCGGATAATTTATTTTATTTATTGATTTAATTTCCATTAAATATCACCAGGTTTAAATATTTATTATGATATAAAAATTGTAAATATAAATTTTTGCTATTTTACAATATGCAATTTTTACACCTAAATAATAATCAAAACCTGTGTTCAAAATGTTCAAACCAACTCTTATTTTACAATACATTTTTTGTATAGAATTTTTAGTTAGTCATCAATCATAAAGCGCAAAGTTTTGTAATCAACAGGACATTTATTGGAAAGATGCGAGTTAAGCGAATTGATTTGAGATTTTGCAGTTACTTTTTTGCCTTTATCGAGCATTATATAGCTTGTTGCTAAAACTCTCAATTTTTCGCAGTCAGGGGCAGCCATTGTTTGAAAATATTGAATACAATTAGGGAAAGTAGAATTCATATAGTTTTCTTGTTCTTTCCATAAAGCATCAGCTTCTGACACAGATATATCAGGCTTTGCCATCATGCCCAGAGCCTTATATTGAAAATATTCCATTTTACTTCTGTATTCATTCGGGCTTGGACAATAAGCCGCACCATAAGAAATATTTGTACTCAATAATATAGTTAATATAGCAGCTATTTTTTTCATTATGACTCCTATACAATATTTTCAATATTATCTAAACGTTTTTGAGTATCACGTTTTAGTATTTTCTTAGCTACAAATACTAATAATAAGATACCTAACAAAATTACAAAACAAATTGCGAATCCGCTATATTGAACATATTGAAGTTTTATTTCAGTAGGACCGTCTTTTTTAATTTTCCAAGTATAAACCGTACCAACCATTGAATCAGCATTGTTATAAGATGCAAATGACGGCAGTTGGATACTGAATGATGTTTTTAATTTGTTATCGGTTTGGAATTTTGTTTCTTCTTTATCAGCTTCGGCAATATCTTGTTTTGCAAGCATCTTAGCACTGCTATCCAGATTTGAAGCAAAATCAAATTCATCATCAGATGTATTAAAATCACCTTCTGCATTATATTTGTGATAATATTCCGGTTCTAAACCTGTTTTTTGTGTGACAATTTGAGGTTTTTCAATTTTTTCTAATTTACTAGCTTGAGTATTATAGTCAAATACACAATCTATATTAAATGAAGAAATTAAGAAGTTTTTTCTATATTCAATAAATCTTCCGCCCGGTAGTTTTGAAGTAAAACCAAGAGAGGATAAATCAATGTCTTCTTTTTGAACATTTTTTACACTTTTAGTTGCCGTTATTGTAGATAATTTAGCTCCGTATGCTTTTTCTACGTTATATAACGGGTCAAGAAATTTGTCATAATTATTAGAAATATTTATGGCATGCTCATCAAATTTATTTGACAAGTCTCCTTGATAAGTAATTGATGTAACAATTGATGCAGATTTATCATCATTCAATGTAAGTCTGTTATCAATATCAGCACAACCGGTTACAAACGGGACTAAAAATAATAGTGATATAATTAATTTCTTCATGTAAAATCTCCAATTTACTACAATATAAATATGATATCATACTTTTTTTTATATGTTAAATTATAAAGATTGTTTAAGGTATAATATAAATTATAATGAAAATTGGTGAAGAATATATCTTAAAAATAGAGAAAATTTCAAATCTTGGTGCCGGAATAGCACGTATAGACGGTTTTGTTGTGTTTATCGAAAATTCTTGTCCGGGTGATATTTTAAAAGTACAAATTACTAAGCTAAACAAAAATTTTGCAGCTGCTAAAATTTTAGAGATTATAGAACCGTCAATTCACCGCGCAGCTCCTTTTTGTCCAATGTTCAGAGCATGCGGTGCATGTCAGATACAATTTATTGATTATGATTACCAGCTTGAACTTAAAAAACAAATTACTCAAGATGCAATTTCGACTATTGCAGGTTTAGACATTGTGGTTCGTGATACCATACCAAGTCCCGAAATTAAAAATTATCGTCGAAAAATTCAATATCCTGTTTCCAGAACAAAAAATTCCGGTAGAATTCTTGCAGGCTATTTTAAACCTAAAAGTCATGAAATTGTTAATATAAAGTATTGCCCGACTCAACCTGAAATTTGCGACAAAATTATTGAGTTTATCAGACAAAGAGCTTTTGATTTTGGTATTCAAGGTTTTTACGAAAAAAATCATTCAGGAGATTTAAGGCATATTGTAATAAGAAATTCTCGTTTAAACGGCAAAAATCTTGTTGTGCTCGTTGTCAACGCTGAAAAAATATCTGACAAACTGAGAGATTTTGCTATTTCTATTTACAACGAATTTGAAGAAGTTTCAGGGGTATGTGTAAATTTTAATTCTAAAAAAACGAATATAATTTTGGGTGATAAAACCGAACTTATCATAGGTGAAAAGTTTATTGAGGAGAAATTACTCAATATAACATTTAATATAGGAGCGAATACATTTTTTCAAATTAATCCGCTTAGTGCTGAAAATATTTTTCGTTATGTTCGTGATTATATAAAGAATAATTTTGATACTCCGACACTATTAGATGCTTATGCCGGAATTTCAACCTTTGGAATTTGTCTTGCTGATGTTTGTAAAAATGTAGTTTCGGTTGAAGAAGTTAAAGAATCGTGCGATATGGCAAAAATTGTTTTGCAGGCTAACAACATAACTAATGTTGAAGTAAATAACATGGACGCCGGAAAATTTTTAGAAAAAGAAAACAGAAAATTCGATGTAATAGTGATTGATCCTCCAAGAAAAGGCTGCAGCCAAAAATCTCTCGATGGGGTTTACAATTTGGCAAAAGATACAATTATTTATGTAAGCTGCAATCCGGCAACATTAGCAAGAGATTTAAAATATTTGTCGGATAAAGGTGCTGAAATCGTATCTGTTCAGCCGTTTGATATGTTTTGTCATACATATCATGTTGAAAATGTTGCAATTATTAAGAAATTTTAACTTTTTCATATTGTTCTTGACAAATGCACAATAAAAATATAATATACTACATAGGTAGTAGAAAATAGATTTGACTCTTTATCTTCTTCTTTTGATATATAATTACTATGACAAAAGGAACTCTCAATTTTGAGAGTTTTTCTTTTTACAGAAATTAACCAAATATTTGATTTTTTATTTGCAATGCAGTTTTTGTAACGGCCAAACCTGCTTGAGAGCTTTCTTTAAGTGTGGGAGACATTAAAGCTCCTGTTTGTTCCATGGCATCAATAACTTCATCAGGCGGGATTTGAGATTCTACTCCTGATAATGCAAGTTCTGCGGCCGTTATTGAATGAACTGCAAGAAACGGATTTCTCTTAACGCATGGGACTTCCACAAGTCCTGCAACAGGGTCGCAGGTTAATCCGAGTAAGTTTTTTAGCGCAAGAGTTGAGGCATGCAAAATTTGCGAAACATTTCCTCCCATAAGTTGACAAATTGCACCGGCACTCATTGCAGATGCAGTTCCGCATTCTGCTTGACAACCTGCAACTGCACCTGCCAAAGCGACTTTTACTGAAATAATTCTTCCGATTTCACCCGCAGTAATCAATGCATTAATTTGTTCTCTTTCTGAAAAGTCATAATCTTCACTTACGGCAACAAGTGCAGCCGGTAAAATTCCGCAAGAACCCGCCGTTGGACAAGCAACAATTTTACCCATTCTGATATTTTCCTCGCTTGTTGCTAGTGCGTATTCAATAATTTTTTCAAAAGTTTTTCCAAATATTGGCTGAGCGTGTCTAAATCTTTGTTGAACTTTGTGGCAATCCTGACCGCACATTCCGCTCATTGAAGATTCTTTGCTTGCCATTCCGCTTTGAATTGCTTCTTTCATTGCAAACAGACTTCTCGCAGTAAATGCTCTAACTTCTTCTATACTGATATCTGCACTATTTGCCATATTCTCTTGTGCAATTTCATATATTCCCTTATTATTTGAAATACACACAGATAATAATTGTTCAAAAGTATTTATATTTGTGTCCATTCTTACTGTTCCAATTTTTCTATATAACTTACAAAATAAACTTCCGGAATTTCTTCAATATTTTCTATAATATCTTGATTTATATTTGCATCAATACCAATAACCATTGAAGCTTCTTTTCCTTTAGCATTTCTATCGCAATTTAGAAATGCAATATTTATATTATTGTACTGTAAAATTGACGATACTTGAGAAATCATACCCGGCATATCTTTATAAACAAGTAATATTGTATTATACTTTCCTGTTAATTTTACGTTAAAATCATTAATTTTTCTTATTGCAATTTCGCCGGCACCAACAGATTCTCCTGATATAAACATTTTATTTTCACCGATAAATGTCATATCAACGGCATTAGGGTGAGCTTTAAAATTGTCAGCATACTGAAATTCATATTCAATATTTTTAGAAATCTCGGATTCAAAAATATTTTTTATTCTTCTATCATCAACAGATAATCCTAAAACGCCTGCAAGCAGCCCCTTTTCCGTGCCATGTCCTCGACCTGTATGTGCATAAGAATTGTAGAGTTTAAAAATTACTTTTTTAGGAGTATTTTTATATATATTTCGTGCCAATAATCCCAATCTGACGGCACCTGCCGTATGCGAACTTGAAGGTCCGATCATTACGGGAGAAATTATGTCAAATAAAGTGGATTTTTTCATTTAAAACTCCTCATTCAAATTGCTTTCTATTTTCTTTTGCAAAGCTTTTGTATCTTCAATCTGCTGAATTTTATCCTCTACAATTTGCTGCTGAGTTTTAACCTTAGTCTGTTCTTCAAAAGGGTTAGATCTGCCGTACCCGGAACGAAAAAAAGTAAAATATATAGTAATGATAACTATAACTACTATTAATAATTCTATTAACCCAACTGCTTTTTTCATATTTGCTCCAAATTATTTCAGTCTGTTTTTTGTAATAAATGTTAAAATTGCATCATCTTTATCCGTAGGTGTGCTTAAAGAATCTTGTTTTAATTTATAATCTTTAATTTTAGCTGAAACAAAAAACTTATTATACAATGTTAAACCTACATACAAAATCGTAGAAAAAACGACAAGTGCCAGTAAAACCATTGAATATTTTGAAATTACGGTTTTTAACATAACTTTTGCTGAATTATTTGCAAATGCAACATTAGCAGTGCATAAAAGCACTGCCAATATTATATATTTGAAATTGTTAAAGAATTTATTCTTCACTATTATCCTCAGTTTTTTTAGTTCTGCGTGAAGCTCTTGCTGCTTTAGATGAGCCCCTGTTAGGACGTCTCGTTTTCTTTTGCGGTTTTTCTTGTTCAACTTCCTGTTTTATATTTTCTGTTTCCTGTGTAGTTTCTGAAGTTGACTCAACTTTTTCAGCTTCTACAGGTTTATCGGATTTTGAAGTTTTGCGTTTTCTACCTTTTGTTTTAGTTTTAGGTTCTTCAGCGGCAACTTCCGGTTCTTGAACAATTGTTTCAACTTTAGCTTCTTCGATTACAGGCTGTTTTTTAGAACGTCTGCTTTTATTTTGTTTTTTTACAATTTCTTCTGTGGCAGCAACAGAAGGTTCGGTTTCTATTGCTGGTTTTTGAATTTCTTCCGGAACTTGCTGCTCATTTTTAGGCTGAGTATTGTTATTCTTGTTATTAAATTTATTATTACCTTTTTTGAAATTTCCTGCAGGAAGTTTCAGTTTAGCCGCTTTTGCACGATATTCACCTTCTGCGGTAGGAGTTGCAAAATTAAATTCAACCATAGAATAACCGCTGCCCTGACAATGAGGACATTTTTTTGTAAATATTTCAGATAAAGATTGACCTTGACGATGGCGGGTTAATTCAACCAGACCCAAATCGGACAATTGACCGACTTGAGGTTTTGCTTTATCCGGTTCAAGAGCTATTTCAAGTTCTTCCATCATTGCCAATTTATCAGCTCTTGATAGCATATCAATAAAATCAACAATAATCATACCGCCAATATTTCTCAATCTTAATTGTCTGGCTATTTCATGTACGGCCTCTATATTTGTTTTTAATATAGTTTCATCTTGAGTAGCAGAACTTACAAATTTCCCGCTATTGACGTCAATAACTGTCAGAGCTTCAGTTTGCTGAATAAACAAATATCCGCCTGACGGCATATTAACTTTTACATTAAGAGCCGCTTTAATTTCTTTATGTATGTCCATAGCAATTAAGAGCGGCTCAGTTCCTTTGTAAAGTGTTACCTGAATTCCTTTTGACATATGCCAATTTTGAAGAATATTTTGAACCCTGTTAAGTGCAAAAGGAGTATCTACGATAATTTCTTTGACATCATCAGTACAAGCTTCTCTTATAACTCTGTAAAGTAAATCTTGATCTCTATAAATTAAATTTGGAGGAGTAAGGGTTTCTGCAGAATTTATAATATTATTCCATTTTTCCAACAAGATTTCCAAATCTTCCTGAATATCAGCTTCAGTTTGTCCTTCTGCTTCGGTTCTGATGATTACACCGACGCCAACAGGTTTTATAAGATTAACAATTGATTTTAATCTTGCTCGTTCTTTTGAATTTTCAATTTTTTTAGATACGCTTACCCCCGGTTCATTTGGCATTAAAACCAAAAATCTTCCCGGAAGGCTTATTTCTGTTGTAACTCTCGGTCCTTTATGTCCTGTAGGTTCTTTTACAACCTGAACTACAAGTTTTTGTTTTGGAGTCAGTTTTTCTTTCAATGTTCCTTTACCCATAACATCTTGCGCATGCAAAAATCCCATTTTATCTGTTCCTACATTGACGAATGCAGCATCAATACTTGGCAGAATGTTATCTACAGTTGCAAGATAAACATCTCCTAACAAAACTTCCCCTCTATGGATAAAAAAGTCTGTAACTTTTTTGTTTTCTAAAACGGCGGCAATATTGTCGCGTTCTGCAATAATAATCTTTTTTTCAATACTTTGATGTTTTTCGTTCATAAAATTTCCTTTACTATAACTCATTTAAAGACTCAGTTAAGAATTTTATCCGCGTAATATCAAATAATTCGTCCGGAGCAATAATGTTCATCAATACATCAGCTCTCAGCGGCGGTATTTCAGTACCTTGACCCGTCTTTAATACTATAAACAAACTGTTATCTTCAAAGCGATATGCCCCGATAGATTTTTTAATATTTGTTGTTTTTAATAAACCTTTTTTGTTTTTCCTCTCAACTAAAATTTCGTTTTGAGATAAAACTTTTTCTGTATTGTATATCAAATCGTTATATTTATCAAGATTAAAATTTATCAGGCGGATTTTGTATTCAGCCCAAGCTACCGTCCTATCAATAGCTTGTTCTGTTTTAGAAATATGACATACATTTAGCACTTCTGCTTCTTTAGGCAAAACTTTTGCAAGTTCTGCTTTAATAAAAGCTTCATCATATTTTTCTAAAAATTCAATATCAATAAGTTCAGTTAAACTTTGTGCAAAAAGAGGTAATGCAATTCCCATAGAAATTTTCATAGTCGGATTATATCCGTGTGAAAAAGCGACATTTAGCTCAGAACGTGATATTGCTTTGAAAAATGTGTTTTGCCAATCCAAATGTGAAAAATATTTTAAAGTCCCTGTTTTTGTAATTTTTATCCTGTATCTGAACGTTTCTTTCAAATCTTTCGGACAAACTGACGGATCAATGTGCTCAAGTTTGATTTCTTGTGCAATATCAGATGCTTTAAATGGTTTATCCATAATTTTATTGATTCCAAGGTTTTGACAAACTCCGCACCCGACACAATGATGTTGGCATGTTGGTACAATGTGTTCTGAATTTTCATTAATTGAAAAGGCTTTGTTATATTCTGAAACAAACCAATCTTTATTTATGCCGATATTTATAAAATCCCAAGGAAGTGGTAATTTTGTGTCATATTGTTTTTGCGCAAGCTCGGATAAATTAATGTCTAATTCTTCTGCTGTTTTAAACCAAATATTTTTGTCAAAATATTCTCCCCAAGCATCTAAGTAACACCCTTTTTTGTACAAGGCTTCAATGTATTTGGATAAGCTCTTATCTCCTCTTGTAATTACTGCTTCCAAAAGGGAAACGAACTTTTCATGATAGTTAACTTTAACCCCTTTAATATGTTTTACTTGTTCCATTAAATAATGAATATGTTCAGTTACCTTATCCAAATCCATTTGCCCGCACCATTGAAATGGTGTAAAAGGTTTTGGAACAAATATGGATAGAGTGCACGTTAAATCAAGAGAATGTTGAAGATTTTTTTCTTTTTTTATAAATCTTGAACGATAGCGAATTTTTCTGAATAATTCGACCATTTCGTCCATATCTTGAAGGGTTTCTGTCGGAAGTCCGCAAATAAAATAAAATTTAACCCTCGACCAGCCGTTTTCGTATAATGTTAAAACAGAATTCAATATTTGTTCTTCTGTTATATTTTTCTTTATGACATCTCTGAGTCTTTGGCTGCCTGCTTCCGGGGCAAGCGTCATTGTAGATTTTCTTACACTTTGAACTAAATTCGCAAGCTCAAGATTAAATCCGTCAATCCTTTGGCTTGGTAGTGAAACCGAAATTTTCTTTCTGTTAAAATCAATTGCAAGTTCTTTAATAACTTCATTAATATTTGCATAATCATTTGACGATAAAGAAAGAAGTGAATACTCATCATAACCCGTGTTTGCAACTAATTCTTTTGCTATTTTAATAATATCTTGTGCGCTGCGTTCTCTTATGGGTAATGTTACATGCCCCGGCTGGCAAAATCTGCACATTCTGCCGCAGCCGCGTCTGATTTCTACTACTGCACGATCTTGAACTGATGATGAATATGGTATAGGATAGGATTTTGGTGCGGTTTCATATCTGAGTTGGGCTACTCTTTTTGTAACTTTACCGCCCGTAATTGCAGACCAGCGACCGGAATTTTCTCCTTCACAGAGTTTTTTAATGCGTTCAAGTCTTGGTAATCCTTTTGTTTGCTCAAGAATTTTGCAAATTTCAATAATTGCATCTTCTCCGTCACCAATAATGAAAACGTCAATAAATTCGCTCATTGGCAGGGGATTAAATGTACAAGGTCCGCCTGCAAATATTATAGGATCATTATCCCCTCTATCAGAATTTTTATAAGGAATTCCTGACATTTCAAGCATTTTCAAAACAGTTGGATACGACATTTCGTATTGCAAAGAAAATCCGACTCCGTCAAATTCATTAATCGCCTTCTTGGATTCAAGCCCGTATAAAATTTCAGGCTGAAAATCGGGTTCAGGTGCGTAAACTCTGTCGCACATATAGGCATTCTCTTTATTTATTAATTCATAAAGAACTCTTACCCCCAGATTTGAAATCCCGATTTCATATTTGTCAGGGAAAGCAAGTGCGAATCGAACTTTGGCACTTTCAAAATCTTTATTATAAGACAAATATTCCCCTCCGACGTATTGATACGGCTTTGAACATTTGTATAAAGTTTCGTGGTATTTTTCAAAAAAACACATTATTTTTTTCTCTTAGGCTAAATCATCAGGAAAATATTTATCGATTTCGATAATAGTTCCGTCCAGTGTATTCTCATCAAACGATTTCATAAATTTAAATAAATCAGCATTTGGAACATCATAACTGTACAAAATAATTTCTCCGTCAATATCGCGCATTACAGTTACCATGTAGTGACATTTTTCGGCATAATTTAAAAGATTATCTTTGTTAAATTTATTACCGTTTGTGTCTTTTCGCAATTTAACATAATTAAAACCGGCATAAAATTTGACTTTTTTCTTATCCTCGGGCGTAATTATATTGTTATTATGCTTTGAAAACAGGTTAATTACCTTCTTGTTAATTTCGTCAGACACAAAAATCCCTCCAAATAATATTAAACAATATAATTCCAAAAATGTCTAAATGTTAAGTTTATTTTTTAGTAATTTCTTTGAGGTAGTCAAGAACTTTTAGAGCAGTTTCACGCCGAACTTCTTTTGGCGAAAGTCTAAGATACTCAATTGCGTGAGAAACTTTTATATTTTTGTCATACCACCTGCGCATAATATAGTTATACTGATCTTCAAGACTAAGTTTTTCCAACTCTACATCTTTTAATAAGTCTATAATAAAATCTGCACATCTGACTTGTATATCTTCGGATTGTTTTTCTAATTCATTGATTGCTCTGCTGACTGCTGCATCTGCATCATACCATCTTTTAAACATGTTCATATATTACCTCGTATTATTAAGTTTATTAAAGCAAATTTTTATCTAAAAGTAAATTATTTTACAAAAAAATACTTTATATAAATGTAGGTTAGGTTATCAATTTTAAAGGTAGAATTAATGATTGACAGCAGCGCAAAGTACGGTTTGTATAACCCGGCATTTACGGAAGATATAGGAAATGTAATGCTTGGCAGAATGGTCGGAAATGATATAGATTTAGACGATTACAGAATATCAGGTGTAACGGGTTCAATGGACGGCGTAAATATTCAAGGTAATCTTCCGAGTGACAAAGTTGAGCTTTCAACAAAACAAAAAGCAAAAAAAGTTGCAAAATACGCTCTGATTGCTGCAGGAGTTATTGCAGCCGGTTTGCTTGCATTTAAAGGCTTTAAAGGCGGTATTAAAAAATTCCCGGAAAATATGAAAAATTTATTTGACTCTATTGTGAAAAAGTTTAAAAAATAATTTCCCTGTAATAGATAGAAGTAGTGTGTTTTAGGCAGGATTTCAAAATCCTGCTTTTTATTTATGTTATAATAGGTAACAAATAATATTGTCACCCTGAACTTTATTAAGTGAATTAAAATTTTTGTCATTCTGAACTTGTTTCAGAATCTATATAAATTTCGAACTTGAGAAATCAGGCAGAGCTAATTTTTAATAGAAAGGAGTCTATTATGGCAAAAGAGTGCAGTTTTGATATTGTATCTGAATTTAACAAACAAGAATTGGTTAATGCTGTCGATCAGGTAAAAAGAGAATTAACTTCAAGATTTGATTTGAAAAACTCAAATTCCGAGGTCGAACTTGATGGAGATAAGGCAATTACAATAACAACTAATGATGAGATGAAATTAAAAAATATTGTTGATATTCTTCAATCAAAATTGGTAAAACGCGGACTGAGTATTAAAATTCTCGAACCAAAAGCGGTTGAAAACGCATTAGGCGGGAACGTAAGACAAGTGTTTGAACTTAAAAAGGGATTAACACAGGAACTTGCCAAAACAATTGTATCAGATATAAAAGGTACAAAATTAAAGGTTCAGGCCTCAATTCAAGGGGAACAGGTGCGAGTTACGGGTAAAGATAAAGACGATTTGCAATCTGTAATTCAGACATTGCGTAAAAATGAGGATAAATATGACTATCCGCTTCAATTCACAAACTACCGCAGCTAGGGGCAAATGGTCAAAATTTACATGCCATTGCGTAAAGGGGTAAATGTACGGACTTTTAAATTTGTTTTATTTATCCTCCGTCGCAATCGCAACACCTTGCAAAACTTGCATGTCATTGCGATGAGGACGAAAGTCCGACGTCGCAATCCAGTTGATATGTCACCCTGAATTTAGTTCAGGGTCTATATTTAAAATAGATTCTGAATCAAGTTCAGAATGACATGACCGCACCCCTCCTAACCTCCCCTCACTAGGGGAGGAACATCATACTCCCTCCCTTGTCAGGGAGGGGTGGGGTGGGTCTCAACTCGTCATTGCGAGGGAGGAACGACCGAAGCAATCCAGTTGATATGTCACCTGGAACTTTACAAATTGTAAGGTGGGGTACCTACCCCACCAATTAGCAACTATGAATGTCATTCACTACTTACACAAAAAACTCGAGAAGGGTTACCATTGGAATAAGCATAATCAACACCTCCAGGATATTTATCAGTACAAAAGCGATCTCCATTAGGATAAAATGCATATACACAAGAATCACCATGGCAATTGCCGGAAGCACTACATTCCATAGGATCTTTAGTAAAATAAGAACCAAAGGGTAAAAAATCTTTCAAGTTTATAAGAGTACTATATTCTACTAAAGATGAACCAAGATCAGAGCACTGAGCATTGGCATCACTCCAATTATAATAATAATCGGATAAAAGTTTTGCACACATGTTCCGGCGATATTTAAAAGCACCATAATCGACAGTATAAGTATAAGTTGTAAAACCTTCTTTACTGCATTTTTCATCTTTACAGGCAGGAACAGATTCATAAATTTCAGTAAATTCACAACATTTATTATCAGGAGATGAAATGGAAGTTGTTTTGGTTTGACAAC
>JAFUSQ010000055.1 GCA_017467605.1 bacterium
TAAGTAAGTAAGTAAGTAAGTAAAGATTAAATAAAAATCGTTGTTCATTTGAGTGGCGATTTTTATTTATTAATTTTTATTACACAAATGCCAAAATATTTGCCAAAAACAGTTGTTTGAATTACACTATTTAACAGTATAGTGCCGGGTCGGAATTAAAAACCTTACCGGCGGAGAATAGAAATTAAGGAGAAAAGGAAATGACACCAAAAAGATTTTTGTTTACTTCCGAATCTGTTACGGAAGGACACCCCGACAAAGTTTGTGATCAGATATCTGATGCAATTTTAGATGAATTTTTATCAAAAGACAGAGGCTCAAGAGTAGCTGCAGAAACAACAGTTACAACAGGTATGGCTTTAGTTTGCGGAGAAATCACTGCTGATTGCTATGTTGATATTCCGCAAGTAGTTAGAAACACTATTAAAAATATCGGTTATGTAGGCTCAAGTTCAGGCGGATTTGATGCTGAAACATGCGCAGTATTAACCAGTATTGATGAACAATCAACAGATATTGGAAACGGTGTAAATAAAGCATTTGAATCAAGAGAAAATAATGCTGCAACATCAACAACAGAAACAGAAGAATTAGGTGCAGGCGATCAAGGTATAATGTTTGGTTACGCTTGTAATGAAACTCCTGAATTAATGCCGTTACCGATAAGTTTAGCTCATAAATTATCTTACAGACTTGCTCAAATCAGAAAACAAGGTTTAGTTGATTATTTAAGACCTGACGGCAAATCTCAGGTAACAGTAGAATACGTAGACGGCAAACCTTCAAGAATTCATACTGTTTTATTATCAACTCAGCATAATCCGACAATTAACGGAATTTCTGATAATCAAAAGGTACAAGATATCATTAAAAATGATTTAAAGAAATTTGTAATAGATTTTGTATTTGAAAACGAAGCTATAAGACCTGATGAAAACACAATTATACTTATAAATCCGTCAGGAAGATTTGTAATAGGCGGTCCGCAAGGTGATTCCGGATTAACAGGAAGAAAAATAATTGTTGATACATATGGCGGTTATTCTCGTCATGGCGGCGGAGCATTCTCAGGAAAAGATCCGACAAAAGTTGACAGATCAGCAGCTTACGCGGCAAGATACGTTGCAAAAAATATTGTAGCATCAGGTTTGGCAGAAAAATGCGAAATTGAATTAGCTTACGCAATTGGAGTTGCGGAACCGGTTTCAATTATGGTTGATACATTTGGAACAGGCCGAATTTCTGACGATGAAATTTCAGAATTAGTATCCAAAAACTTTGACCTTAGACCTGCAGCAATTATTAAACAATTTGATTTAAGAAATTTACCTGCTAAAAATGGCGGTAAATTCTACCAATTGCTTGCGGCATACGGACATATGGGAAGATGTGATATTGATGTTCCTTGGGAACATATTGATAAGGCTGAAAGCTTAAAATCTCAAGCTTGTTCATGCGGTTGTGGCTGCATATAACAAAAATAAAGCATAATTTACAAAAAAGCGATACTTTTTATTAAGTATCGCTTTTTGCTAATACGTCATTCTTGACAAAACACAACCTCTCCGTAGGGGCATTGTTACTTTTTTATTGCTAAGTTTATACCCTCTCCCGCCGTTGTATATCTCGCAAAGCTCCTTAACAACGACACCCTCTCCCATTTGGAGAGGGTGTCTACCCGTTAGGGAACAGACACTGAAACATATAACGGCTACACCGACGAATACAGGCTCACAATTATACATGTCAAACAATTAGTTACATATAAATATAGAAAGAGTAACCCTCGGAGACGGATTTTTTTACAAAATTTGTTTAATTTTTAGCAGACCGCTTTCTTTGACCGCAAAGAAAGCGGTCAGAAAGAAACTCTCGACCATCACTACGTTCGCTAATTATTTGTAACACTCGACATTAAAGTGGACAACTCGCTTTAATGTCACCCTGAACTGACTAGAAAATTAGTTGAGCTTGCGAAACGTAATTTTCTGTTCCTACTCGGTGATTCAGGGTCTATTATTATATGAACGCTCAAACAAGTCCACTTTTGTTGTTGTCTCGTGTAACAATAATTGCTCACTTCGTGGAGGTCGAATCAGAGGACTTTTTTGATAAATATAAACATGCAACTGATTACTTGACAGGTAGAGTAATGACATCTACTTACGTTTAGCTTCAAGTTGAGTCAATTCATCAGCTAATTTATCAAGACGTGCGTTAAGCTGCTCATTATCTTTCTTTAGCACGGCAACTCTTTGCTTATCTTTTGCTATTTTAGATGCAATATTTTCAATTTTTGTATTTAAAGTTTTTATTGCATTAACTGCCGCATAGAACATTTCGTCCCACCTGATTTTATAATAACCATCTTCACCTTTTACAACGGCATTAGGGAATATTAGTTTCAAATCCTGAGCAATTACACCAACTTGAGGAAGTTTATATTTATCAGTTTTGAAAGTATAATTATAAACATTCAATTTTTTAATTTCATCTAAACCTGCCGTATATTTTTGACCTACATTTTTCAAACGAATATCGGAATAATTAGTCAAAACAGGACAACAAGATTGGTTTGTAGCAGTCCAACCTTCACCAAGGTTAATATGTGCATAAGGTTCATCTGTACCTTTTTTACCATAAGGCTGCCCACCATCACGAAGCTCAAGTGTTATTGTATTATTCGTTGATTTGTCCCAATATGTAGCAGGAGAACCTTCTTCACATGCATAAATAGAATTTGATGTAGCGGTTTTTGAGGCCCAGTCATATGATGTACTAACCGCAGAATAACTTGCTCTATCAAAACCTGTATAACCGGCATTAGAAGTACAAACACAATTTGGTCTGCGAGCTGAATAAGCATGCCAACGGCAACCATTACATGATCCTTGTGATGCGTTCCATCTCTGCATTCCATCAAAGCCATAAAAAACGTGGATACCGCCATTAATCGGAGCCTGGGTATATAAAACCGGTCCTTTTGGAACACCGTCATAACCACAATTTTCACAAATGTTACTAGGTCTTACCAGAGGAGTTTCAAGATAAGTTTGTCCCCTGACAATCAAGTTACCGTTAATAACAACAGAACTGTTACCGACATTAGCTAAAGGCTTTACATAACCACCACCCGAAGAATTTATATTATGAACTTCCAGAACTGCGGCAGGGCCTTGACTTTCAACACGTTGAACAGGAATTGAACCTATAAATACACGTTCATAATTACCGGTAAACAAATTTGTTTTAGCTTTTTCAGAAGCACTTTTTTCAGATCCTGAAAATGCTCCGACACAAGTTTTATAACTGCCTGTTGACACATCATTACAAGAACCGTAACCAATAGCTGTGTTATAAGAACCGGTTGTAACATTTTTCATAGCATTTGAACCAACCGCAGTATTGTATGAACCTGACTTCATATGAGATTGAGCAAATGAACCAACCGCAGTGTTATAAGAACCTGTAATATTATCGCCATTATTATCATACCACATAGCATGATCACCAATAGCAACATTATATGAACCTGATGTTAATCTTCTTGCAGCATGAGTACCGATAAGAGTATTATAATTACCCGTTAATTTTGGAGGATTGGCAGACGGACCAACATCTTTGCCGCCTCCGGCATAAGCACCTGCAATAGTATTACCTGTAGCATTTTCAACAAATCTCCCAGCCATAGCCCCGATTGCAGTATTAGCACTACCGCTTGACATAAAATCAGCTAAAGCACCATTACCAAAAGCAGTATTATATTTTCCTGTAGATAAAGCGTTCATACTATATCTGCCAAAACCAGTATTGTATTGAGCATCATTTTTAATTGAACCATAATGCCCGCCTAACAAGATATTATTATTACCTGCAAAAAGGTTACCGACCAAATCTCCTGACTTGGAATTTCCATATCTGAATTGCATTTGATTTTGCGGCTGACCGGTTGAAGCAGCAGTAGGCTTTAAATCCTTTGATGCAGCAATAACCAGTTTTGAATAATATACCTTATCACCGCTTGATGAGAATTTTATAACATCAGCTTTACTGGTTGGAGTCAAACCTATAAAAGCCTGAGCAGTAAAATTCTTATTTAACGCGTCATAATAGGCATCATTTTCATCATCACCGGGAACAAATGTCCAAACATCATCGGAAGAAACATTACTGTATCTTCTTGTAAATACCGGCGCAAATGCTGCCATCAATATTGATAATGTCAATAACAGCACCATAACCTCTGCCAATGTAAAAGCTTTTAATTTATTATTATTTTTCATAAATAACGACTCCATTATTTTTCAAGTTTACTTATTCTTTTGTTGATTTCATTAATTCTTTCTTGTGTTGATTTTTGATTATTAGTAAGATCTTTAACATCTTTTTCTAATAAATCAACATCAGCCGATAAATTATTAATATTTTTATCCAATTCTTTAACAGAATTAATCGTAGCAAAGAAGATTTCATCTTTACGTATTGATAAATATCCGTTTTTTTCCTCCGTAACAGAATTAGGGAAGTATTTCCGTAAATCTTGCGCCATAACACCTACATGCGGGGCTGAATTTTTATCAGACTTGAATGTATAGTTATAAGGATCAACAAGTAAAATTTTACTTAATGCATCTGTATTTTCTGATAAATTTTCTTTCAATCGAATATCAGACAATTTCAAATCAGGACACATATTACCGGACGGGTAGTTTTGAGTTGCCGAACCACATGATGCATCAGTAGAATCTATTATAACGGAAGCTGAAAACGGGTCTTTGTTTCGTTTGTAATCATCACCATCAAACAATGCCGCACCTAAAAGAGCACCACCGGCACCAGACATAAGTCCCATAGCCGCAATAGTACCAATTACCCCGATAGGAGCACCCGCACCAGCAGTAGCAATCGTTAGTACAGCACCAACAACAATACCTACTAAAGCACCTAAGATAATATGCAGCCAAGAGCATGCGCGCGAATCTCTCCACTTTCTGGAGCCAAAGACACAACGTCTACCGCACCTGTCATTTCCGGCTTCTGTACCGACTTCGCCCAATAACATTGTTGTAGCATGCGGTCTTAATACACCATCACTAGCCATAGGGAAATACAAATTTCCTCTAACAACAAGGTTTGAATTCATTACTACAGTCGGAGAAATTTTAGGTTTAGCATTCAGCGACCAATTGGAAGTAGATATATTAACGTTGTGAACTTCTAATGCCGCACGCCCCGGCATACCGCCATGAGGCATACCGCCAAGAAATATATGTTCCTGACCGTCAGTATTCCACCCTAAAGATGCCGTATCACCGACCCCAAAATTGTATGCCGTTTTGTATCCTAAACAAGTTTTATAAGAAGGGTAAGGATCAGAATCACTTTTAGCTGCGGCAAAAGAGTCACAAGCACCATGACCTGCTATAGTCATATAACTTGAGCCTTGTCCCTGACCTTCATAAACCTGATACCCAAGAACAACATTGTTATGACCGGATACCAAATCATAATGTGTACCTGCAAGAACGTTATCTTTTGCATTGGAATTAAAGCCGGTACTTCCGGTATAATAACCAAGAACTACGTTATTAGCACCTGATGATGATACGTTACCCAAAGCCTGAGCACCAACTGCAACAGTATTACTAATTGAGCTGCCATAAGAAGGATCTGTCTTACCTGTATTAGCACCCAAAAACACAGAACTTCCTGCAAGAGCATACTGAGATGAATTTACACCGGCAGCAGTATTAGATCCTCCTGCATTTTGTCCGGCAGTATGCCCCATCATAGCATTTGCTCCAACAACAGCTGCACCACCGACACTATTCAATCTTGAAAATACACCCGGACCAGCTGCAGCATTACCGCCATCTTCATTATTTGCAAGAATGGCATTAAAATTATTTGCCGTCGTACCATACAATTTTGTAGTATTTAAAAGGTTTCCTTCGCTCATAGCTAACAAACCTGCCAAATTACCGTTCCCGGCCTCATCACCAAACCTAAATTGAATCATGTCCTGATTTTCTTTAGCCTTAATGATAACTTTTGAATATGGTTTTACATCAGAAATATCAGACGGATTAACTCCAATATATGCAGCAGTTGTCCAAGATTTCATACCCTTATCGTAATAGGCATCTTTTTGATCATTTGCACCGGGATCAACAAAGCTCCAAATTGGCTCATTCGCAGTTGAATTCCCATTCTTTCTCTTTGTCATAACCGGCAATAATGCTGCAAAAAGAACGGCTACAACAACCAAAACTATCAGCAACTCCGTAAGAGAGAAAGCTCTTTTGAATATATTTAAATTCATTCTCATCAAACTCCAATACTATACTCTTATAGTTAAATTATACCACACGAAAACAAACATTTCAACAAATTGCTCTCTTTGTAAATAAAAATTTAAAAAGCTTATAGAGCAAGGGATACAATCAATTACAAAAATTTACATAGATGTGAACAAGTTAGGAAGTTCTTTACCATTATTTTTTGTCATTCTGAACTTGATTCAGAATCTAAAAATTTTTGGTTCGCTTTGTAAAGTTCAGGGTGACATTAAAGCGAGTTGTCCACTTTAATGTCGAGTGTTACAAATAATTAGCGAACGCAGTGTTGGTCGAGAGGGGGTAAATGTTATAAAAGCAGTTATTTGTGTAATTCCACCAATATTGGTAGCAGAATACCCCGTGCGGCGAGCACTCTTTGCGGTCAAAGAAAGCGGTCTGCTAAAAATCAAACAAATTTTATAAAACAGAGAATCCGTCTCCGACGGGTCCTCCGGACAGGGAAACTTTGTGCGGACAAAGTTTCACATAACCGGAGCACAGAACTCCGTTCGTAACCAACTGTAACGCTCAACTAAAAGCAAGCAAACTCGCTTCGCTCAGACAATGCTTGCCCTGATATTGTTTTGCGTACAGTTGCTAACTCACTGCGTTGAGTGCTCTTTTTATATTTTATGTAACTAATTTAATTGATTGACATAAACAGTAATGACAAAACATGTATTAAGCATTTTTGCCCGACAAAACATTTCCCATTTTAGCATGATAAAATAACTATATGAACACAATAAAACTCAAATGGTTTATTTGTATATTGGTAATAGCCGGTAATTTTTTGGGAATGCTTGATTCAACAAGCGTAAATCTTGCCCTTTACCCTATTGCGGAAAGCTTAAAAATAACGCTTCCGCAAGTTCAATGGGTTGTAATAGCTTATATGCTTGTTTTGACAGTACTACTGCCGTTTTTTGGGAAAATCGGAGATTTGTTTTCAAAAAATAAAGTATATAGCACAGGATTTTTTGTTTTTGCACTGGGAGCTTTACTTTGCAGCACAACGCACAATTTCGGATACTTAATATTTTACAGATGTATTGAAGCAACAGGAGCTTCAATCATGCTTGCAAATGCACCCGCAATAATAGTTTCACTATTTAAAGGTGCAAGGAGGGGGCAGGCTCTCGGTATTAACGGAAGTCTGGTTGCGGTTGGCGGAATGACGGGACCGGCGATTGGCGGATTTTTAATTCATTCTTTCGGCTGGCATACTATATTTTTACCTTGTGTTCCTATTGCACTGGCAGGGGCAATTTTATCCTATAAATTTATACCTTCATACCATAAAAAGAGAACTTTTAAATTTGATTATAAGGGTTTTTTATATTTTACAACAGGCTTGTTCGCGCTCCTGCTTGCAATCTCTGAAGGGCATACTTGGGGTTGGAAGTCTGTCAGGATTATTGTGCTTGGTATAATTACTCTGATTTTTGGTGCCCTGTTTTATATGAGAGATAAAAAAATCAATTATCCGCTGATAAATTTTAAAATGTTCAAAATTAAGACTTTCACATTCGGTAATATCGCAGTTATGCATTCGTATATGTGTATGTTTACAAATTCCGTACTTTTGCCGTTCTTTTTGCTTGAAATATTAAAATACAATGCCTTTATCGCAGGTCTTGTAATTTTACCTTATTCCGTTGCGTCCTCTGCCGTTGCTCCATTTGCCGGAAGTTACTCCGGCCGGCACGGAAGCAGAGGTCTTACTCTTGTCGGACCTTCTATATATATAATTTCTCTCATTATTTTTGCAACATTTAATACCACAACTCCTATGTGGGAAATTATTTTGGCATCAATTATAATGGGAATAGGAAACGGATGCTTCCAATCTCCGTCAAACAATGCAATACTGACAAGTGTAAGCCATGAACATTTGGGCATTGCAAGCGGGATATTATCTTTATCAAGAAATTTGGGAAATATTCTCGGAGTCGCTATTACTATAACACTTTTTGATAGTTTTAGAACACATTTTCTTGAAGGGAATAATCCTTATCAGACCGCTTTTTTAAACGCATACCATTTGACTATGATGTTTGGAATATTGTTCGGGGTAATCTGCCTTACTTGCGCGTACATTGCGTATGGAAAAGATAATGAAATAAAGACTTTTCATTGATTAAACAATAGGAGATACCACGGTGCAAATTTCCGTGTCAAACAGAAGCGAAGCGTGGAATCTCGGAAATTTGCACCTCTGAATGACATGATTTTGTTAGGTTTTTGCAATTAAAAGTTTACATTTCTACTTGCATAAAAAATAAGTCTGCATTATTATATAAGTGTAAAATTTACACCAAACAAAATATGAATGGCAGGGATAAGATGACAACTAATGAAAATATTAGAAATATAGCGATAATAGCACACGTTGACCACGGAAAGACAACGCTCGTTGATTGCTTATTAAAACAAGCGGGTGTTTTCAGAGAAAATCAAAAAGTTGAAGAACGTGTCTTAGACAGCAACGACTTGGAAAGAGAACGCGGAATAACTATTCTTTCAAAAAATATTTCAATAGATTATAACGGAACAAAAATCAATGTTGTTGATACTCCAGGACACGCAGATTTTGGCGGTGAAGTTGAACGTGTGTTAGGTATGGTAGACGGTGCATTATTAATTGTTGATGCTGCCGAAGGTCCAATGCCTCAAACAAGATTTGTCCTGTCAAAAGCATTAGAATTAGGGTTAAAAATTATTGTTGTAATCAACAAAATAGATAAACCCGCTGCAGAACCTTTAACTGCATTAGACAAAGTTTTTGACTTGTTCACCGAGTTAACGGACAGAGAAGATTTAATAGATTTCCCGTTTATTTTTGCAAGTTCTCTAAACGGATTTGCGATAAACGATTTGGAAGACGAAAGAAAAGATATGATACCTTTATTAGACTGTATCATAAAAAATATCAAAGCTCCGTCAGGTGATGAAAACGCGCCTTTCCAATTCAGAGCAACAACATTAGATTATAACGAGTATGTCGGAAGAATCGTAATCGGACGAATTGCAAACGGAAAAGTTAAATCTCAGGATCAAGTTTGTGTAATCCATGCAGACGGTTCACAAGAAAAAGGTAAAATTGTTAAACTTTTCGGATTTAAAGATTTGGGCAGAGTTGAAATTGAAGAAGCCTTCGCAGGAGATATAGTCGGAATTGCAGGATTTTCCGATATTCAAATCGGGGAAACAATTTGTGACCCTGCAAATCCACAAGCGCTGCCTTTAATTCACGTTGATGAGCCGACACTTCAAATGAATTTTTCGGTAAATGACAGCCCGTTTGCGGGAACAGAAGGTAAATTTGTAACTTCACGCCAAATAAGAAAACGTTTATATGACGAACTTGAAAAAAATGTAAGTTTAAGAGTTGAGGATACGGATTCAACAGATAGATTCAAGGTTTCAGGCAGGGGCGAATTACATTTAAGTATTTTGATTGAAACTATGCGCAGAGAAGGTTATGAATTTGCGGTATCAAAACCTGAGGTAATTTACAAAACAATAAACGGGGAATTGTGTGAACCGTTTGAAAATTTAATTATTGACGTTCCTGAAGAATATGCAGGTTCAGCTATTGAAAGATTATCAGGCAGAAAAGCGGAAATGAAGGATATGCAAACTTCAAAAGGCAGAACAAATTTGACATTCCATATTCCTGCACGCGGACTTATCGGTTTTAGAAGTGAGTTTATAAGAATGACACGCGGAGAAGGAATAATGTATCACACTTTCTTGCATTACAGACCATACGCCGGTGATATTCCACGCCAAAGAAGCGGCTCTATTATTGCTCACGAACAAGGAGAAGCAATCCCGTACGCATTAGCACAGTATGAGGACAGAGGAGTATTTTTCGTAACTCCTAAAACTAAGGTTTATCGCGGTATGATAATCGGGGAATGCAATAAGCCGCAAGACATTTGCGTAAACATTTGCAAAACAAAACGTCTGACTAACATGAGAAGTTCAACCGCAGATGTTATGGTAACTCTCCAAGCTCCTAAGATTCTATCATTAGAAGAAGCTTTGGAATACATCGGAGATGAGGAGCTCGTTGAAATTACTCCAGAGAATATAAGACTCAGAAAAGCAGACTTAACAAAGAAAATCTATAATTAAAAAATAAATATAAATTCTATCTCTGCAAAACTAACATTATATCGTGGATATAACGCAGCTTTTGATTGTCAAAATTAGGTAACAATCTCTTTATTTCCTCAATATAATCGTTACTTTCACCCACAGTCAAATTTGTTTTTTTATTAAAAAATATAGCAGGATCAACCTCAAATAAATTACAAAGATTAGCTAATGCTTCACTTGAAACAAATGCTCTGCCTGTCTCAATAGTCGTAATACTTTGAGGCTGCATATTTAATTTTTCAGACAATTCTTCCTGAGTTAAACCTTTTGCTTTACGCAAAGCTTGAACTGTCTTGCCCAAGTTAGTTTTTATCTGTTTACTGTCAATCATAAAAATATGATAATTGTATACTTTTTATAATTCTATTGATTTAAATTATTGAAAAACTTTTTAAATTAATATATTATATATTTAAATTAAAGATTTCATAAATTTAATTAGTAAAGGGAGTACAATTATGGCACCAATTATGGAAGCACTCAGTGAAAGTATGCATGAGGATTATTCTTTTTTAAAATTTATTATTTATTCAATACCGATTCACTATGTATTGGCACTGCACTTAAGCGGCAGACATGCATATGCTTTATTTTTCGATATACTGCTTGCCATACTAATAGCGGGGCTGCTGGCGCAGGGAATAAACAATGTAAGAAGAAACAGAACATATATATTAAGCATAAAACCTGCAGAATTATCTAAATCATGCGCAAAATCAACGGCAGTCCTACTACCCGTCGGGCTTATTTGCTGGTTTATCGGATTTAGCATATGCAAAATTCCAATACCGGTTAATATTCCTTATTTTTCATCTGTTGTTCACATAATCATATGGACAATTTTATTTTCATTAATAATTACCTCTTTTTTATCATTCGCCAAATATCTAAAAATGAAAGAAGCTTTTAAAATAAAACTGATTATTGATTCATGTATTGATGTATTGATAAGCATATTATCCTATATTCCAATAATCACTTTAATAAATATTTTCTTAATTGGTCCTATATTATACATGCTGCATATATTTGAAATTTCATATTCAAATTGGTTATTTGTAGAATACTGCAGTATTATATTTGTAATTGATATATCAGTATCAGCCATATACCTTGCTCAAACGGCATATGAACAGATAAAAGGCAACAATGAAGAATATGATGATATTCACCAAATTGATTTGTTTAACGATTCAATTGAAAGAATTACAAAGAACTAATAAAAAATCCTGATTTTATCATTCTGAACCATATCCAGAATATTGAAAATCAGGATTTTTAATATCAATTACAAAATTTAATTATTTATCAAGTTTTTTCAATGTCGGAAATGCGATTACATCACGGATTGACGGAGAGTTAGTTAATAGCATAATCAATCTGTCTATCCCTAATCCCAAGCCGCCCATTGGAGGAACACCATGTTCTAATGCGCAGATATAATCTTCATCAATCGGCATAGCTTCTTCGTCCCCTGCAGCTTTAGCAGCCATTTGAGCTTCAAATCTTGCTCTTTGGTCAATCGGATCTGTAAGTTCAGAGAAAGCATTAGAAATTTCCCAACCGTTAACACGAGTTTCAAAACGCTCTGTAAGTCTTGGGTTATCTCTGTGAACTTTTGCCAACGGTGATATATCACGAGGATAATCATAAATATGAATCGGTTGAATTAAAGAACCTTCAATTTTTTCTTCAAATACTCTTTCAACGACCTGTCCCCAATTATCGCAATCATCTGCATCAACATGAACCGATTTAGCGGCTTCGCGAGCTTGTTCAACGGTTTCAATCGTATTGAAATCTATACCTGTAGCTTCCTCAACCGCGCCAAGCATAGTTTTTCTATCCCATGGCGGAGTCAAGTCAATTTCATTATCCCCATACTGAATTTTTGTCGTACCCAAAACTTCTTGAGCAACATAAGCAACAAGGTTTTCGGTTAATGACATCATATCGTTATAGTCAACATAAGCCTGATAAAGTTCCATCATTGTGAATTCAGGATTGTGACGGGTATCTATACCTTCGTTTCTGAAAGAACGGTTAATTTCAAAGATTTTTTCACTTACACCGCCAACCATAAGACGCTTTAGATATAATTCCGGAGCTATTCTCAGATACATATCCATATCAAGAGTATTATGATGAGTAATGAACGGTCTTGCGTTTGCACCGCCTGCTTGCGGGTGAAGCATAGGAGTTTCAACCTCCATAAACCCTTTATTTATTAAATATTCACGAACTTTTTGAATAATTAAACTTCTTTTTTGGAAAGTCTTTTTAACATCATCATTAACAATCATATCTACATATCTTTGACGGTATTTTGTTTCAACATCAGTCAAGCCGTGGAATTTTTCCGGCAGGGGAAGTAAAGATTTAGATAAAATTTTCAAAGATTTAGCTTTTATAGTTAATTCTCCGCGGGGAGTTCTTCTAACCGAGCCGTAAAAACCGACAATATCACCTATATCAATAGATTTGAGTGTTTTAATATCTTCTTCGGACAGATTTTCTTTATGAGAAAAAATTTGAATTTTTCCTGACGCATCAACAAGATCAATAAACATGCCTGTATTACGGTTTGCCATAACACGACCGGCAACATGATAACAATCTTCCAATTCTTCACCTACAGGAAGATCTTTATATTTATCTTGCAAATCCTGAGCCATAATATCTTTATCATATCCATAAGGGTACGGATTTAAACCTCTTTCTCTCAAATTATTCATTTTCTGAATACGAACATTACGAATTTGAGTTTGAGAAGAAGTTGATTCTTGATTTTTTTCTAACTGTTGAGTCATAATTCTCCAATCCTTTTTACATACTGACTTTACTATAGAAAAATCGTAACACAGTGGCAAATTCAAATCAAGAAAGATTAAAGATTATGTACATGTTTTATATTGACAGAGATGATTTTAGTAGTAGGATAGAGAAGTAAATGGGCTTGTAGCTCAGTTGGTAGAGCAGTTGACTCTTAATCAATTGGTCGTGGGTTCGAGTCCCACCGGGCCCAGATCTTGAAAACTTAATAGAAATTAGTTTTCGGTGGACGAGAACCACAAGGCTAGAGCCTTGTATAGGTTCGAGCGAGGAGCGAGCAGAGGGCGAAGGCTTGGCTGCTGAATAAATAAAATTTATGAAGCAGACAACCGTAGACCCGTTTAATGCGAGCGACTCAAGACGGTCCCACCGGGCCCAGATTTTGAAAACTTAATAGAAATTAGTTTTCGGTGGACGAGAACCACAAGGCGAGAGCCTTGTATAGGTTCGAGCGAGGAGCGAGCAGAGGGCGAAGGCTTGGCTGCTGAATAAATAAAATTTATGAAGCAAACAACCGTAGACCCGTTTAATGCGAGCGACTCAAGACAGCGAGGAGCGGGGGTAAATATCAGGTAACCAATTATTTCTCCAAGATTTCGCAAGGTTTAGTGTTTTAGTTAGTTTAATAAGAAGGGGTATATATGGTTTGTACATTAGATAAATCCGGAGTAAGTACAATAAAAAAAGCTCTTAAAGCTTTAGGGAAAAAGAATTTTGTATTCATAATGCACAATGGAAGTTTTCCGTCTGCCGATGGGGAAAATACAGGTTTTGGAACAATAAATTCCAACGGAGGAAAGAAATTTATAGATTATGCAGCAGGGTTGTTTGACGCAATTCAAATGGGCCCGGCCGGTAAAACGAAATCTACTGATTCTTCTCCATATACGGGAACGATTTTCTCAAACAACCCGTTATTTATTGATTTGAAAGAATTAACAACCGACAAATGGCACAAAATTTTATCAACAGAGACTTATAAAGATATTGTTGCAAATAATCCTAATAAAAATACAAACAAAACAAGTTATTCTTATATTGTAAAAAGACAAGCAGAAGCACTGTCAGAAGCTTACAAAAATTTCGTAAAATTCAATGACAGAGCATTGATTGCGGGATTTGACAAATACAAATTGGAAAATGATTCCTGGCTTGACAAAGACAGCTTGTACGAAGCTTTAAGTATTGAACATAACAACGATTACTGGCCAAATTGGAAAAACGAAACAGATAAAAAGTTGTTTAATCCAAAAACAATCGAAGAAAAAATCGAATACGGAAAAAGAATTGATGAGATTTCAAAAAAATATTCAAAAGAAATTGATGAATATAAATTTATACAATTTGTTCTGAGCAAGCAAAACAGTGAAACAAAAAAATACGCTGACTCAAAAGGCATAAAAATGATTGCAGACCGTCAGGTTGCGTTTTCTGATCGCGATAGCTGGGCATACCAATCATTATTTTTAGAAGGTTGGTGTTTAGGCTGCCCTCCTGATTATTTTTCAAAAGACGGTCAAGCTTGGGGTTTCCCTGTTATGGATCCTGAAAAAATGTATAATTCAGACGGAAGTCTTGGAGAAGGCGGCGTTTTAATGAAAAATTTATTCAAAAAAATGTTCCGAGAAAATCCGGGCGGAGTAAGAATTGACCATATTGTAGGTTTGATTGATCCATGGGTATACAAATCAGGTAAAAAACCTATGCCTGAACATGGTGCAGGAAGATTATATTCTTCACCTGAACACCCTGAATTAGGCAAATATTCTATTGCAAAAATTGAGAATTTAGACACAACTTTATCCTCTGATAATGAAAAAAGAGTAAAAACTTTAACAGAAGAACAAATTAAACTTTACGGAAGATTAATCGAAAAAATAGTCATTGCAGCAGCAAAAGAAGAAGGTTTAACAAAAGATGATATTGTTTGTGAAGACTTAGGAACTTTAACAAACCCTGTTGCGGCAGTTATGAAAAAATACGAACTTCTTGGTATGAGATTAACCCAATTCACAGTACCGACAGAAGAAGATGACCCATACAGATGCAAAAATATTACCCCAAAATGCTGGGCAATGATTGGAACACATGACAACCAGCCTGTCATAAAATGGGCAAAATCAATGATTAATACACATGTTGGTTATCAACATGTCAAAAATCTTGTAGATGATTTGTTCGCAGAAGAAACTGATAAAGATTCTATAATAGTTAAAATGACAAATGACGAAAATTTCCTAAAAGAAACTAAATTGGTAGAACTTTTTGCGTGTCAGGCTGAAAATATCCAAATGTTTTTTACTGATTTCTTCGGTATGAACGAAACCTACAACACTCCGGGCACATCAGGTGATAGAAATTGGAGTTTAAGACTTCCTGATAATTTTGAAACAATGGAAACTATTAACTTGCCAAGCATACTAAAAAAAGCTATAATTGCTCGCGGTAGTAAATTTGCACAAGATAACAAAAATATTATAGAGGAATTAGATGAAATACAATAATATTCTAAAAACTTTAATTGCATCAGTTTTATTGTTGAGTACAACAAATATTAGCTTTGCTTCAATTTCAACAGACGCAAAATTACAATATAACAAAGGCATTGATTATTATCAACTCGGACAGTTTGAAGAATCTGCTCAATGTTTTAAAAATGCAATAGAACTTGACCCGAATTATATTGATGCATACTATAATTTAGGTTCAATTTTGGAATATTTAAAACAAGACGAAGCCGCACTTGCTGTTTTTAAACAAATAATTTTGAGAAAACCAGATGATTATGAATCTGTTTATAAAGCTGCACTTTTGAGCAAAAAAGTCGGAGAATACGACAAAGCAAAAATGTATTTAACCCTTATACCGGAAGATTCACTAATCGGTTCAAGAGCAAAACAACTTGCGCAATCTATGAATACGGATATGCCAACGGCAAAAGCCGAACTTAATCAACCGCAATCATATACTGATGCTAACCCTCAAAATAATTCAAACGGAATGTATAGTGATATTTCAAGTCCGACAGGCGTAATTACCGATAATAACGGTAATTTATATGTCGCCGGATTTTCTGAAAATACAATCTTTAAAATCGGACCGGATAATAAGAAAATTGTCTACATAAAAAGTGAAAAAATTGACGGACCGATTGGACTGGCTATAGACAATCAAGGCAATATTTATATCGCAAATTATAATAAAGATAATATTTTGAAAGTAGATAGAAACGGAGCAATAACAGAAGTTGTTGAAAATGTTCAAAAACCATATTGTATGCACATTACCGGAGATTTGCTATTTATTTCTTCACAAGGCAGCAATGCGGTTATTCGATATAAATTAACAAAATAATTACACTTTCAAACAAGAAAATATTACCCCCCATCTTCAATAATAAGATGATACTAATATTTTGCGTTTCTTCTTAATATTCGATTAAGGAGGAATATAATGGTTGAAAATAAGTTACTCTATAAAAATATGAATTTAGAGGAACTTATTGTTCTGTCTCAAAATGAGGACTTTAAAGCTCTTGGAGAACTTATAAAAAGAATTCAAACAGATGTGTTTGCAACCCTTAGTTACCTGCTTAAAACTAATGAAAATTTATCTGATTTAACTCAAGATATATTACTTAAAGTTGCAAAAAATATACACTCATTAAAAAATCCCGGCTGCTTTAAAGGCTGGCTGAATCATATAATCACCAACACCTACTATGATTTTATGAGAAAAACAAAAAATAAACCCGAAACAATTTCAATAGATTACACCTGTGAACCATCAAATTTTTCCATAAAAATAGAAATTCCCGATAAAAGATTTAAACCTATAGAAAAATGCATAACCTCGGAATGTGAAAAAATGATAAAAAATGCAATAAGAGAACTTCCCGAGGCATTTAGAATTGCAATAATACTGAGAGAATTTCAAGGGCTCAGTTACGAAGAAATCGCAAAAACAACAAATTCAAGCATAGGAACAGTAAAATCAAGGATTTCAAGAGCCCGAATAAAACTTCAAGATGCATTAAAAAGCTACATATAAGGAGAAATTTTATGAATAAAGACTTAAATTGCAGTCAAGTTTCAGCACTTATAAATTTTTATTTGGAAGGCAAACTAAACCCAAGGTTAAGAGAATACGTTAATAATCACCTTTCAAAATGTTCTAAATGCAAAGAAAAAATCGATAAATTACAAAAAATTCTAAATAAATTTCGACATAATGCAATACAACACAAAGAATATAATGAAAACAATTATGAATATATGCACAAACTTTCAGCATATGTTGATAATGAATTAAATACAGATGAGAACATAAAAATAAAAAAAATGACAATCTCAAATCCCAAAGCGCGTAAAGAACTTGAAACTTTATATAAATTTCAAAATGTTATACATAGCGCATATGAAAAAACCAAAAACGACTCCAAATTTGATTACTCAAAAAATATAATAACAAAATTGCAAGACGGAACAGAATATACAACAACATATTTCTATAAACTTGCAACCCTGTTTGTAATCCTAATCACAGGCATAATTTCTTGTTTTATATATTTGTATTTTAACTAAATTTACCAATCTTGCGGAATAGGTTTGCGCAGGTAGTCCATATTACCATGTTTCAAAAGCCACGTTGTACAAAATGTTCCGTTAACATTCGATAAGTCACCATATTTACACTTAACGTTATAATTATTCATATTTGAAATTGAAGGGAGAAAAATAGTTTCCTTACCAATTCTAAATGTAAAATAATCAACTCCGGCTCTATTTGGAAGATCTATGCCATTTATATCAACATAAATACTTCCGCAAAAATCATCATTACAACCACTACCATTACTCCAAAAAGCAATACTCGTACCATTTAATAATTGTCCGCGAGCATAAACAGAATGCGAATTAGGCTGCCATGCATATCTGTCACTAAACAATGCCTTGTATGTGCCTTCGTAAAAACAACCGTGAGACGTTCCACACTCTCTTGCAAGTTTTAAATGCGGTTTATAAATTTCATAAAGTTTTCTTGCGCCATCTGCACTATCTTCCGTTCCGATATCCCAGCCTTCTGCTGAACCGTTCT
Organism: bacterium; assembly: GCA_017467605.1. Lineage (GTDB taxonomy): Bacteria > Cyanobacteriota > Vampirovibrionia > Gastranaerophilales > Gastranaerophilaceae > Zag111. The sequence goes on from JAFUSQ010000055.1 coordinate 18,435, forward strand.
CTGCAACCGCTAATTTGTGTGCCTGATTTAATATTGCATAAGTCGCTTTTAATTTATTATAAGTAGTTTTTTCCTGAATTTTTGTCATAAGAGTCGGTATTGTCATTGCACTCACAACACCGATTATGCCGAGGGTTATCAGCACTTCCGCGAGCGTAAATGCTGATTTTTTAAAGTGGATAAGTTGATAAGTAGATGAGTTGATAAGTTCTTTACGGTTATTA
>JAFUSQ010000011.1 GCA_017467605.1 bacterium
CCTCGTTTGCTCGAACTAGTGTCCCCCTCCGGGGAGGAACAAAGTTAATCTTCCCCGATGGGGGAAGTGGCACGAAGTGCCGATGGGGAACAGTTTGTTTGAACAAACAATCGTACCCCAACCCTAACCCTCCTCCATTTGGGGAGGGAAGTAATGTAGGTTGTGTACTTGTCCAACACGTAACTATTTTGCAGTATTCAAAAGATATTTGCCTGCGTTTGTTGCAGGTTCTACTGCTCCGTCATGGAATACTACAGGAATTATATCACCTATGTTTTTATTGCTTACAACGCATGGATTTTGCGGGTCTAATGCTGCGGTGCCGTCTGAGCAAGTTACTTCCTTATTCGGCAGGGAGGTTCCGTTTACGTCAATGAATCCAATACATTGTTTTAAGCCCGCTTGAGCGGGACCATGTGAGCTGGCGGCAGTATATTCTTTTGACAATATATCGTTATTTAGAACACTGCCTAAATCTAATGTGCAACTCATAAATTTATCAGTGTTAAAGCCTAATATTGCTCCATCTGATAAATTAAATAATCTATATTCAAATGCGTTACTACTTAAAGCGAAGGGAGACACAGTAATAGGTGGCTTATATGTTGAAATATTATTAGCTATAATACCTTGAGATGATACCCCTTTAAGTGTTCCCATTAGTAGTGCACAAATAGAATGTGTTTTTTCCGGATTAATACCGTCACCATTAGCTAATTCTACTGAACCGGTACAACCTGAAGTAGTATCAGTTCCCCCAAAGTCAAAATCATATTGCGCTTGTGCCATTTTGCCTGCTTGGTTCAGGGTAGAGAGAGTTTTTTTGAACTGGCTTCTGACTCGTTGACCTTGTGTATTTGCGATTAGTGTCGGAATTGTCATTGCAGCGACAACTCCAATTATGCCGAGGGTAATTAAAACCTCTGCGAGGGTAAATGCCGCACTTTTTTTAGATTGAATGCTATTTTTTAATCCTTTTTTCATCATAACTTCCTTTCTTTAATAAATATTAACTTTATAAACATATACATTTATTATTACATGAATTCGTTTAACTGTCAACTGTTCATAGAATTTATTCGTTCAAAAGTCAACGTATTTATATAATTTTAAATATATACATGGAGTTTGTAATGTCTATTATTAACGAATTAAAAAAGGTTATGCTTGATGTCAATGTTAATCTCACTGAATTAGCAGAAAGTCTTGGTAAAAGGCTTAATAAACCATATTCCATGCAAAATTTATCAAACAAATTACGCAACGAAACAATTACCCATAGAGAAATGATTATAATTGCGGATATTTTGGGTTATGATTTAAAATTTGTGCCAAAAGTTGATAAATAAATTTGTAAAAATAATTAGTAGTTTTACAAATTTTCTAAAGCTGCAATTTTCATATCTTTAAAATCAGGAGTTTGTCCTGTCCAAATTTTTTCGGCTTCAATTGCCTGATAAATAAACATATCAACCCCATTTATCGTTTTATAACCGTTTTTTTGCGCAAGTTTTAGCAATCTTGTTTTTTTAGGATTGTATATAACATCATAAACCAAAGCACCTTCAGGCAGAGTCCTAAGTTCATTTTCTTCTACTGGTGTCATGTCGGCAGATCTTCCCTGCATACCAATCGGTGTACAATTCACAAGAATATTTATATCTGACAAATCTCGAATATATTCTATTTGAAATGCGTTAAATTCAACAGTAGAAAATTTTGAACGTAAAAACTTCAACAATTCAATTGAATTAGGTATACTTCTTGTATAAATTTTTATCTGTTTGACTCCTGACGTTGCAAGGGCAGTAATTGCAGCACGAGCAGCACCACCTGTTCCAAGTACTCCTGCAATTTTTCCTACAAGTGAGAAATCTGATGGAATAGCATTTCTAAAGCCGATAACGTCAGTATTGTAGCCCTTCATTGTTTTGTCAGGATTTATAACAACAGTATTTACAGCACCAATAATATCCGCAGAAGTATCAATTTCATTCAGGAACATTGTTACAGGCAACTTTAAAGGAATGGTAACGTTAAATCCTGCGTAGTTATTTGATTTTAAAAATTTTATTCTGTCGACAAGATTTTCAGGCGGTGTTTCTAAAAGTTCGTAAGTGTAATTAAATCCAAGACTTTTGAATCCTGCATTGTGAATATATGTCGAAAGAGAGTGTCCTAAAGGATAACCCAGCAGCCCAAATTTTTTATCTTTTTGTTCATTTTGAATTATTGGAGTTGTAAAATTTCCCTGATAAGGAGTAGGATTTGTTTCGATAGGTTTTTGAGTTTGAATATTTGAGTAAGAAGTTGTCCAGGTTGGTTGTGATTTTTCAATATCCTTTACTAAATTATTATTTGGAGCAGACATTGTTTGCGTTTGTGAATTATTTTGTTCTTCTTCCATTTGGCTTTTTAATTCAGCCAGAGTAATATTCACACCTTCAGCTTTTAATTTTTTATATCGTTCATAAAGTTCTTTATTTATAGCCATAACAAATCCTCTTTTGGTAATTATACAAAACATTTAAAAATTATTTATCAACTTTCGGTATGAATTTTAAATTTGCGATTTACGGTTATGATAAGTGTGTTATAATGCGAATTTAATGTTCTGACGGCGGATTCAATTTTGTGTTATAGTTTCAATATGAAATCAATACAGTATTACGGACCGAAAAATATTAAATATGAAGAAATTCCGATAAAATCACCCGAAGAAGGTGAAGTTGTCGTAAAGGTTATGGCAGCATTGACTTGCGGAACAGATGTAAAGACTTTTCGTCGCGGACACCCTGTTTTGATAAAAGAAGTTCCGTCAGGTTTTGGACATGAATTTTCCGGTATTGTAGAAAAGGTTGGAAAATCTGTTACAGAATTTACTCCCGGTGATAGGGTGGTTGCTGCAAATTCAGCACCTTGCGGAGAGTGTTTTTACTGTAAAAAAGAAGAATATAATCTTTGTGAAAATTTGAATTTGTTAAACGGAGCATATGCTCAATATATAACTGTTCCAGCTCGTATTGTTAAAAAAAATATGTTAATTTTGCCTGAAAATTTGAGTTTTGAGCGGGCTGCTTTTTGTGAACCTTTGGCAAATGTGGTTCATGGTGCGGAAAGAACAGGAATTAAAGCAGGAGATAGTGTCGGAATAATCGGTATAGGGCCTATCGGTTTAATGTTTGCAAGGATTGCCAAATTGATGGGTGCAAGGGTAATTGTTGCAGGTCGTAATCCCATGAAACTCAAAATGGCAGAGGATTTTGCGCATGCTGATGAAGTTATTGATTTAAAAAAATACCCAAATCCTGTTAAAATATTCAAGGAATTTTCCTATTGCGGGAAAGGGCTTGATGTTGCTATAGAGTGTGTTGGTTTGCCGGAAATCTGGGAACAGATTTTTGAATGTGTCAGACCGGGAGGAACCGTTCACTTTTTTGGCGGGTGTAAGTCAGGCTCTAAGGTAACTTTTGATACTACAAAAATGCACTATGGTGATTTAAAATTGATGAGTGTTTTTCATCATACTCCAAAATATTTTAGAAAAGCTCTTGAATATATTGCATCAGGTGATGTTGAAGTCGAAAAGCTTATAACTGATACATTACCGTTGGAAAAAGTTGAATATGCAATGCAGCAGCATATTGAAGGTAAAGCAATAAAATTTTTAATTAAACCCTGGGGTTAGGGGTAAATATATCTTAAAAAATCATATGCATTATTTGCAAATACGATATGTCTGTACGATAATATTGCCAGAAGGGTAAAATATGTCAAATATTTTTGTTTACACACTGGACGGAAAAATTTATATAAATTTAACAAACAGATGTACAAATGATTGTATTTTTTGTTTAAGAAATGACAAAGATGATGTTTGCGGACAAACCTTGTGGCTTAAAGATGAAGATTTTAGTGCAGATGATGTAATTGAGCAGTTAAGAAAATTTAATTTATCATCTGAGGTTGTATTTTGCGGATATGGTGAACCAATGTTAAAATTGGATATTTTAAAAGATGTTGCCAAATATATAAAAGAAAATTATCCCGAAACTAAAATAAGAGTTAATACAAACGGTCATGCAAATTATGTATACAAACGTAATGTAGTACCTGAATTAAAGGGTTTAGTTGATTTATTTTCAGTAAGTTTAAACGGTAAAGACAGTGTTGAATATGATGAGTTATCTCAACCAAAGTTTGAAGGTGCTTATGAAGAAGTAAAAAAATTCATAAAAGCTTGTTCTGATTGCGGTATTGAGGTTATGGCGAGCGTTGTCGAAGGATATAAAGGCAGACATATTGATCTTGAAGAATGCGAAGCTGTTGCTGCAAATCTTGGTGCAAAATTCAGAGCAAGAGAATGGATAGAAGGGGGGTATTAGTGAGAGTTTGTCCTATATCTTTTACTTCTTCTGAAAGCAAAGTTCCTCTTACACATGAAGAAATGGAAAATCAAGCATTATTGAAATTATGGAATTATTGGAATGAAACGGGTGACTTCCGTCCTGCCAGAATTGATTTTTTTGAGGAACATAATCCGGTTATTACAATGATTGGTGAACCTCCCAAAAAGCCTGTTGAAGAAATAATTAAGCATAAGAAGGGTTTTAATATTTTAAAATTTATAAGAAATCTTTTTAGTCATAAAATATAGTAGGTCGGCATGGTAATGCTGATATTGAAAATGTAGTTAGGGGTTTCCCTAAAGAAAATATAACGAAAGGACAAAAAATGACAGCAAATTTAGACAAAATCATGAAACCAAAGTCAATTGCGGTTGTTGGTGCTTCTACTAAAGAACACACAATCGGTTCTGACATCATGAAAAGATTACAAGAGTACAAATTTAACGGAAAAATATTTCCGATTAACCCAAAAGGTGGAGTAATTGAAGGTTTACAGGCATATACTTCAGTTTTGGAAGTTCCTGAAGAGATTGATTTGGCAATCATTGTTGTTAATGCAAAATTCGTTTTATCAACAATCGACCAATGCCACGAAAAAGGAATTAAAGGTCTTTGTATTATCACTGCCGGATTCAAAGAAACAGGTAAAGAAGGTGCTGATATGGAAGCACAATTGCTTGCAAAAGTAAGAGAATACGGTATGAGATGTGTTGGACCGAACTGTTTAGGTGTTGTTAATACATTACCAGAAGTTTCTATGGACGGCTGCTTTGCAGAATCACTTCCCGAAAGAGGACACATTGGTTTCGTTTCTCAATCAGGTGCATTGGGCGGCGGTATTTTGAATATCTTAAAAGACCTTAACTTAGGTTTTGCTCAATTTATTTCAATCGGTAACCAAGCTGATGTTAATGCAGAAACCGCTATGGAATACTGGGAAAATGAAGATGACGTTGAACAAATTCTTTTATATATGGAATCTATTCAAAATCCTGCAAACTTCCGTAAATTAGCTTCAAGAATTTCTAAGAAAAAACCAATCTTAGCTCTTAAAGCAGGTCGTTCAGCTGCAGGAGCTTCTGCTGCATCTTCTCACACCGGTTCTTTGGCAGGTGCAGATAAAGCTGCTAATGCTTTATTAAATCAATCAGGCGTAATCAGAGAATATTCTTTGAAAAACTTATTTGCAACCGCAAAAGTTTTTGCTAACTGTCCTATTCCAAAAGGTGACAGAGTTGCTATTATTACAAACTCAGGCGGTCCCGGAATTATGGCAACCGACGCGGTTTGTGAATACGGTATGCAAATGGCTAAAATTACTGATGAAACAAAAGAAAAACTCAGAAGTTTCTTACCTTCTGCTGCATCAGTTAAAAACCCGATCGATATGATAGCTTCAGCTCCTATCGAACACTACAAGCAAACTTTAGAAACTGTTATCGCAGATCCTAACGTTGATATGATTATGGTTATCTACTTGCCGTTCTTAGGTTTGAAAGATATTGATGTTGCAAAAGCCGTTATGGAAATTAAAGCAGCTAATCCTCAAAAACCTGTAATCGGTGTATTTATGACAAAATCTGAATTCTTTACAGCATTGTCTGATATGGACGTTAATATGCCGTTCTTTATGTACGCTGAAGAAGCCGCTGACGGATTTAACAGACTTAACCAACAAAGAAAATGGATTGAAAGACCGGAAGGTAAAATCCCTGTATTTGATGTTGATCATGAAAAAGCAAAACAAATTATCAGACAATCTCTTGCAGAAGGTCGTGCTCAATTGACTACAAGGGAATCAATTGATGTATTAGATGCTTACGGTATCAGAGTTTGTAAGTCAGGTTTTGCAACAACTGAAGATGAAGCTGTTGCAATTGCTGATTCTATCGGATATCCGGTTGTTATGAAAATGACTTCTAAAACAACTTCTCACAAAACAGATGTTGGCGGTGTAAGAGTTAACATCGGGTCAGCTGAACAATTAAGAGCTGAATATCAAGATTTGATTTCTAAACTTGAAGCGAAAGGACTTTTAGACGGTTTGGAAGGTGTAATCATTCAAGAAATGGTTAAAGGTAATCGTGAAATGGTTTGCGGTATCGCAACAGACCCTCAATACGGTCCGATGATGATGTTCGGTTTAGGCGGGGTATTTATTGAAGTTATGAAAGATGTTACTTTCAGAATTGCACCGTTGACTGATGTTGATGCTTCAGAAATGATTAAATCAGTTAAAGCTTACAAATTGTTAGAAGGTGCAAGAGGTACAACGCCTGCTCAAATGGATCAAATTCAAGAAACTTTATTGAGATTATCTCAATTAGTTCACGATTTCAGCTTTATCGATGAATTAGATATTAACCCGTTGTTAATTTCTGAAAAAACCGGTGAAGGTATTGCAGTAGACGGACGTATTAAGGTTCGTATGGAAGAAGCACAACAAGCTTTAGGCTCAATGTGTGGTTCTTGTTCAGGCTGCTGCCACTAATCTGTTACATAGAATATAAAAAATCCTCTGAATTATTATTCAGAGGATTTTTATAAAATTCAGACGGTAACGAATTAACGCTACCGTCCTTTTTTGGAGGATTAATGAAAAAAGCATTTTTCATTAAATAATTATTTTATTCCTAAAATTTTCTTGTTGAACAATATTTATAAGTCTGTTCAAGAAGGATTTATATCTTGCTCTTACAGCTTCCCCTGATAATACTATATCTGCTTCGTTTTTGCAAGGTTTAATATAAATTTCTGCTTTTTGTGATGCATTTTTATAAATCCCGTTGGCAGAATCTCCTAAGCCTCTTTCTTCTGCACGAATAAAAAATCTTTCTTTTTGAACATTATGAGCAACATCAACATATATTTTGAAATCAAATGCATCTTTTATTTTTTCTGTTAATGTGAATAAACCTTCTGAAATAATTATTTTTGATGGTTTTGCAAGAGTATGGTTATCATATCTTATTGCTGTGCCTGACATATCGTATTTTGGAAGCAAAACAGATTTACCGTTTAGTAATTCCTTAATATGATTGCTCATAAGTTCCAATTCAAGAGCTTGCGGTACATCTAAGTCATAATGCTTGGCAAATTCGGCAAAGCTTCCTGCTTTTTTAACCATTTCAGAGCGATCGTAATAATAATCGTCGGTATTTACTCTTGTAATAGCATCTTCTATTTCAAATTCTGTAGAAAAAGATTTGATTGTATCAATTATGTCAAGTGTAATAGTAGATTTCCCGCTTGCGGTTTCTCCTGCGATACCTATTGATGCAGGTCGTGAAATGTGACCTGATAAATATTTTGCAAGTTTTGAAAGAATAGCAGGTTTGTAACTTACTAAAATTGAGCCATCAGACTTTAATTCTTCATCAAATATTTTTTTTAATCTTTCTTCTACTACCTGAACTCTGCTAAAAGGAACAGAAACATACATTTTTTTATTTTTTATGCCTGTTTCTTCTTTTGTCTTGTGAAGTATATATTCAACCATTACTTACCTTTTATATTACTACATGCATAGTCTTTTTTCATGACTATACCAGAATTAAATAGAAAAAAAAATATTTTTTGCTAAAATATTAACTTTAGTAAAGATGAAAGCAAAAATTTACCGGCGCAGCAATAGTATTAAAGAGTTATTAGGACAATAAGAAAGTTACCTGTCAAGCAATTAGTTGCATAAAATATAAAAAGAGCACTCAACGCAGTGAGTTAGCAACTGTACGCAAAACAATATCGGGGCAAGCATTGTTTGAGCGAAGCGAGTTTGCTTGCCTTTTGTTGAGCGTTACAGTTGGTTACGAACGGAGTTCTGTGCTCCGGTTTTGTGAAACTTTTGACGTCAAAAGTTTCCCTGTCCGGAGGACCCGTCGGAGACGGATTTCCTTTTTTTTTTTAATTTGTTTGATTTTTAGTAGACTGCTTTCTTTGACCGCAAAGAAAGCGGTCAGAAAGAAACTCTCGACTAACACTGTGTTCGCTAATAAATGTAATATACTCAACCTAAAGCGGATAACTCGCTACGCTCAAACAAATCCGCTTTTGTTATTGTTTCGTATAACATTTATTGCTCACTTCGTGGAGGTCGAACCAAATGACCTTTTTGCTAAATATGTAACTAATTACTTGACATGTACAATTGCGAAGAGCGAAACAACGCGGTAATCCAGAAAAAAATAACCGCTTTTATAACATACAATTCTTTACCACTAGAATTTCCAGTTCAAGCCGCCTGAACATATAATACCTGTTCTGCCGACATTTCTAACAGTTGCTTGAGCGTACATATTAAATCTGTCTGAGAAGGTTTTTGTAAATCCTAAGCCGTATTGCAAGTATCCATGAGCCATTCTGATAGATGGTAAATCTACATTACCGGCTTTCCCGCCTACTCCTCCAAATAAATTCCAGCTATATGCAATTGTTGCATACATATTCCAAGTTTCTTGTTCGAGTATAAAGTTGACTCCCGGACCAATGTTAAATCCGTTTAAGAAATTGTTCTTCATACCCATAGAACCGTAATTTGTATCCCAGCTAGCTCCGCCAAACATATTGTATGATACCTGAACATTAGGTTGGATTTTAAAGTGTGAACCCAGTTTCCAATCATATGAAGTTCTGCTTGCAAGTCCGAAGAAATAATTAAATGTATTATCAGTATTGTCGGAGAAATCCATACTTGTGCCATATAATCCGGCATTAATAATTGCGGTTTCCATGAAATCTTTTTTCATGAAGCTGCCCATAAACCCGATTTGTGCACCGTTTTCATAGACTCCTACTCCGCTAAATGTTTGGTGCCCTCCGTTATAAGCGATATATGCAGTCGGCATTAAACTCCAACCGTCTTTCAAATCTTTTAATCCGAAATCACCACCGACAATGAAGCCCCAAGAATTGTTACGAACTAAATCATTTCCTCTGGTCATTTTTAAAGTTTCAAAGTTTCCGAATGCTTCCGTCCAAACTTGTGATTCTCTTATTGTTCTTTGGAATTTTGTATGTCCGTCAAGAATAGCGGTTCTATTTTTGAACATTTCATCATAACCTGCTCCGTATCTTCTGATTTGAGCCCTGTTAAACAATGTATCATTAACTACCAGTTGGTTCATATATGAAGCAACTGTTGCAACTTGCCCTCTGTGAACCTGCGGGTTATAACGTTCCAAATCAAAACTGTAGCTTCCGTCATTTTCGGCAGAAGGGTTTAATTTGTAGTAACCGATTGGGGTGAATATTTCTTTATCATTTGCTGCAAATACTATTTCTTTGTCAAGCTCATCAGCTTTAAAAATTTTGCCAAGGTCAATATGAGCATCAATTGGAGCATCTTTGCCCATTACATCTCCTATAAGGTTGTAATCGGAAATGTTAATTGTTGCTTTAGTTCCGCTTGTTGAAGCCTTAATGGCATTAGCTGTAATTGTATCTGCACTTGCTTTGTCGTTGCTTCTTGCATACATATCAATTGCAAAATTTGCACTTCCGTTATTACCTTCAGAATTATTAATTGTCAACGTATTGATAACACTGTTTGTTCTTACACTGTTAACCATGTTGATTAAACCGGAAGTATCTATGTTTATATTGTTACCTTCTGTTACCTGAATAAGCCCTTTTGAAGCAAGATAATTTAATACGGAAGTATCATCAATTACGATTGTTCCACCCGTAATTTCTGCTCCGCTGCCTTTTGGAACAGTTAAAGTTGAAGAATCTTTCAGATTAATTTTTCCGCCTGATATTTTACTTTTTGATTCTGTAAGTGATAAGGTTGAATTTTCTAAAGTAACTTCCCCGCCTGTTTGATTGTATGTTCCGGTTGAACTTGTAGCTTTTGTCAGTCCGTCAGATAATGTAACATTACCTTTTGAAATTTGAAGATTACCTTCCAGTTTGTCATTGCTGCCGTCTATAGTTATATCGTTATTGTCATTTGCAGAAGTTAAAGTTGCTCTTTTTTCTACGGTTACTTGTGAATCTTTATCTATTGTTCCGCCGTTAACCGTCAATTTGCTTCCTTTTCTTATTGATAGAATACTTTTTGCGGAATTAATTTCAGCTTTATTTGAAGATGAATTATTGATATCAAGTTCAGAATTACTTAAATTTACTGTTCCTCCGCTGATTTGACTATCTGTTGTATTTAAAACAAGTTTAGAATCTTGAATATTTACGGTTCCGCTTGTTTGATTAAATGTTTCGGTTGTTGTGGTTGTTTTATCAACTCCGTCTGTCAGGTTTAATTCTCCGCCGGATACGGTTATGCTTCCTTCTGTAGTATCAGTTGTTCCGTCTATAGTGACAGAACCGTCAGATACTTCCATAGAAGAACCTTGTGCCAATCTGATTTTTGCGGCTTTTTCAAGCAAACCGCCTGCAATCTTAAATTTTGAAGACCCTGTAGATGAGCCGATATTTAATGTTCCTGATGAAATTTTATCGTTATTTGAGTTTAATATTTCAACATCTCCGGTAGTGGTAGCTACACCTCCTGATTGTGTGAATGTACCGTCAGTTGGTTTAGTTATTCCATCAAGTGTTAAACTTCCGTTTGTTACGTTTAAATTTCCTTTAACCGTATCATTACTGTTAAGAGTGACATTACCTCCGGTAACATTTACTGTACTTCCGCTTGAAATATTAGTTGCCGTATCAGCACCTATTGTTCCGTTTTCCACTGTTAATGTTGTCTCTGACGTATCGCTGCCTACATTAAGTGTACCTCCGGTAATTGAATCTTTGGAATTGTTAAGAGCAAAAGATGTTCCTGAAATCGTTGTTGTTCCTGAAGTTTGCTTTAATACTCCTTGAGAATTTTTAGTAATACCTACAAGAGCAAGACTTCCTCCGGATACATTTATATTACCGTCATATTTATCACTGTTTTCGAGGCTTACAGTTCCACCTTTAATATTTAATGTAGCATTCGAATTAATATTAGTAGTTGTATCAGAATGTATAGAACCGTTTGAAACAGACATTTCCGTTACAGTAGAGCCGTTTCCTATATTTATTGTTCCGCCTGATATCGTATCAGATGAATTATTTAAATCAAAATCCGTACCTGTTACAGTTGTTGTTCCGCCGCTTTGTATAAATTGTCCTGATGAATCTTTTGCAAGTGAATCAATATTTAAATTACCTTGAGTAAGACTTACATTGCCTGTCCAAGAATCCGTTTTGTCAAGATTTACTTCTCCGCCGTTAACTTTTAGTGTTCCGGATTTTCTTATGTTAATAGTCGGATCTTTGCTTATTGTATTTCTTGATACCGTCAAATCCGAGGTTGTTGTTCCGTCACCAATATTGAGTGTGCCGCCGGTAATTGTGTCTTGCGCGTTGTTAAGATCTGTACCGGTACCTGTAATTGTAGTCGTACCACCGGTTTGAGTAAGTGTTGCAGTCGTATCTTTCTGTACCCCATTCAAAGTCAAGCTTCCTGATGAGACTGTAACATTACCGCTCCAAGTGTCAGTAGAATCTAATGTTGCTTCTGCTCCAGCAACATTTAATTTTGAATTTTTATTTAATGAAACGATTGCTTCTTGAGTTAAATTACCTTGTGATAGAGTTAAGGTTGAAGCACTTGTTCCGTCACCAATATTTATTTCGCCACCGGTGATGTTACTGCCGGAACTATTCAGATTAAAATTAGAAGTTCCTTTTATATTAGTAGTACCGCCGGTTTGAGAGAATGTACCACTGGTAGTGTTATTCATTCCGTTAATATTTAATGTACCTGAGGATATTGTTAAACCGCCATTCCAAGTGTCTCCGCTATCAAGGTTAACATCTCCGCCGGTGACAGCAAGTGTAGCATTATGATTAATTTTTATTTCCGAGCCTGATTCTATTGAACCTTGTGAAACTTTTAAAATTGCAGAATCGGTTTTATTACCAATTTCAAGAGTACCGCCTGATATGACATCTGATGAATTATTCAAATCAAATTCAGATGATGTAAGTAAAGTTTTTCCGCCTGATTGTACAAATGTACTTGTTGATGCTTTTGTTAACCCATCTATACTCAAATTACCGCTTGAAATTCCAATATTACCGTTAATATTGTCAGTACTATCCAAATCAACTGTACCGCCTGCAATATTTAATGTACTTCCGTTAGCAATCGTTGTTGTTACATCTTTTGCTATTTTCCCTGCGGAAACAGTTAAAGTTGAACTATCGGCTTCTGTCCCGACGGTTAAGGAACCTCCTGTTATGGCATCTTGTGTGTTGTTTAGCGCAAAAGTTGTTCCGCTAACTGTTGTTGAGCCGCTTGTTTGGGTCAAAATTCCGGAAGAATTTTTAGTAATTCCTACAAGTGCTAAGCTTCCGCCTGATACGTTAATTTTGCCATTATACGTATCTCCGTTTTCAAGACTTAAACTTCCTCCTTTTAAATTCAGTGTTGCATTGGAATTTATATTTGTGACAGCAGTTGAAGATATTGAACCGTTGGATAGTGTCATTTCGGTTACACTTGTTCCGTCACCGATATTGAATGTTCCAGATGCTACACTGTCAGAATCATTATTCATTGAAAATCCTGTTCCTGTAACGGTTGTAGTACCGCCATTTTGGATAAATGTACCTTCTGAGTTTTTGGATAGTGAATTAATATTTAATTTCCCGTCGGTAATATTTACATTACCAACCCAGGAATCAGAATTTTCAAGACTTACCTGACCGCCTTTGATATTTAATGTACCTTGTTTTTTGATATTAATTGTCGGAGAGACGCCAATAGTATTTTGTGAAACAGTTAAATCAGATGCGGTTGAACCGTTACCTATATTTACTGTTCCGCCTGTAATCTTATCTTGAGCGTTATTAAGCTCCATTCCGGTACCAACAATTGTAGTTGTACCTCCGCTTTGTGTGAATTTACCGGTTGATTGTTTAACTGCGTTATTTAAATTAAGATTCCCGTCAGAAACATCAATAGTTCCACTCCAATTGGAATTGCTTCCTATGTCGACGTCTCCGCCATTTACGGAAAGTTTTGAGTTACTTGCGATATTCAAAGTCGCATCTTCTGATATAGAACCTTTGGATACTGTAAGGTTAGAGGCTGAAGTTCCCCCAATATTTACTGTTCCGCCTGAAATGACATCATTTTCATTGTCCAGAGAAAAACTTCTGCCTGTTATATCTGTTGTGCCGGAAGTTTGAGTATATATACCGCTTTTTGAAATCCCGACAAGAGCAAGGCTTCCTCCGGAATTGTTAACTGTTCCGTTCCAAGAATCACCGCTATCAAGTTCTACGCTGCCGCCTGTTATATCAAGTGTGCTTTTTGAATCGATATTTACTGTTGAATAGGAGGTAATTGTACCTTTTGAGACAGTTAATTTAGAAGCGGTTCTTCCGTCCCCTACTTTTAGTAATCCTCCGTCAAGTAAATCGCTTTCATTATTTAAATCAAATTTGGTACCGGTAATAGTTACAGTTCCGTCAGATTGGGTTAATATACCTTCTTTTGAAGTGTTTTTAACGTTTAAACTTCCTCCGCTTACATCAATAATTCCACCCCAAGTATCCCCGCTATCTACAACCATACTTCCGTTTTTAACATTAACATTTCCTGCTTCGGATATATTAACTACGGTACTTTCGCTAACAGAGCCTTTGCTTAAAGTTAAAGTTCCTGATGTAATACCTTTTCCAACATTTAATGTTCCGCCATCAATAGAATCCTGACTATTATTTAATTCAAAAGAGTTTCCTGTAATTGTGGTTGTACCACCGGTTTGAGTGAATACGGCATCGGAACTTTTTGTAACAGAATTTAGGTTCAATGCTCCGCTGCTTATTCCGACCTTGCCGGACCAACTGTCAGTGTTGTCTAAAGTTACGGTTCCTCCATTTATGTTCATTGAACCGTTTGATGTAATATTGACGGCAGCGTTATTTGTTATTGTTCCTTGTGATACAGTAATTGAACCTGCTGTAGAACTGTCACCGATATTAAGTGTACCACCTGTTATTGAATCAGATACGTTGCTTAAATCAAAATTAGAACCTGTAATTGTAGTTGTCCCGCCGGATTGGGTAAATGTTCCCGATTGCCTTTTTGAAATTCCTACAAGAGCAAGACTTCCTTCACTCATCGTAACATTACCGTTATAGGTGTCAGCATTACTTAGAGTAACTTCGCCGCCTGTTATACTTAGAGTGCCGTTATTAGCAATATTAACTGTAGCACCTGCATCTATTACCCCGCTTGAAATTTCGACATTTGCTTCACTTGTTCCTCTACCAATATTGAAAGTCCCGCCTGAAACTACATCTTGATCATTATTAAGCTTAAATTGTGTTCCCGTAATTGTGGCACTGCCGTTTGTTTGCGTATAAATACCTTGTTTTATCGTGTCGTTAATATACAAAGTTCCGCTAGAAAGACTTATATTACCTCCAAGAGTGTCGGAAGCATCAAAACGAGCATAACCACCTGAAATAATGAGGTTTGTACCGGTTGCCATTTCGGTTAGAACTGCTTCTTGTATAGAACTTTCACTCCCGATTGTTAAAGTTCCGCTGGTAACGTTAAGACTTCCTGTATCAGCAATTAATGTTCCGTTTCTGTTGGTTGAAGAATAATTGTAGACTGTAAGAGCCCCGCCATAAAGTTCTGCACTGTCACCTTCCACCCAATCATAATTCTGGAAAGCCGGTCTTAAGTAGATTTTTCCGCTTGTACCGTTTGCAGTAGCGGTGTATGTACTCTGGATAATGACGCTGTCAGCGTATGCAAAATTTGCTATATTGCCGGATAAAGCAATACAGGCAGAAATTGCCAAAATTTTTCTTAATCGATTATTGTTCATTAAATATCTAGTCTGCTAACACTATCCTAATCACACTCTACATTATATTTTTTCGGATTTCAAAAATTTAATATTTAGTTACATAAAAATTGTTTAAAAAACACGTATTCAAGGGGGTTTTGTGTTATAATTTTTTTAGTAAAACATGGAAAGCAGGGAGTATTAATTTTTATGAATATAAACACTAATTACCAAAATATATCAGACAGTTATCTTTTTTCAACAATAGCTAAAAAAGTTAATGAGTTTGCACAAAAAAATCCTGATAAAAAAATAATTAAACTCGGAATAGGAGATGTAACATTACCTTTATGTAAAGTTGTTGTTGAGTCACTTAAAAAAGCCTCTGATGAAATGGGAGTAAAGGAAACTTTTAGGGGTTACGGACCGGAGCAGGGATATGAATTTTTAAAATCTCAAATAAAAGAATATTATGCTTCCCACAAAGTTGGTTTAGAAGCTGATGAAATTTTTATTTCTGATGGTGCTAAATCTGATTTAGGGAATATTTTGGATTTATTCTCTCAAGATAATACGGTATTAGTTCCTGACCCTGTCTATCCTGTTTATGTTGATACAAATACAATGGCCGGCAGAAAAATTATTTATATAGATGCAAATGCTGATAATAATTTCTTACCGCTTCCTGATGATAGTGTGAAAGCTGATATCGTTTACTTGTGTTCTCCAAACAATCCTACAGGGGCGGTTTATGATAAAGAGCAATTAAAAAAATGGGTAGATTATGCAAATAAAAACGGAGCAGTAATTCTTTTCGATTCTGCTTATGAATGTTTTATAACAGATTCATCATTGCCGCGTTCAATATATGAAATTGAAGGTGCAAAAACTTGTGCAATTGAATTTTGTTCATTATCAAAAATGGCAGGATTTACAGGAACAAGATGCGGCTGGACGGTTGTACCAAAGGCTTTAGCAGACGGTGTATTAAATAAAATGTGGTTAAGACGTCAAACAACAAAGTTTAATGGTGTACCTTATATTATTCAAAGAGGTGCAGAAGCTGTATTTACGTCTGAAGGGCAAAAAGAAATTCAGGAAAATTTAAATTATTACAAAGAAAATGCAAAAATAATTTCAGATGTACTAAAAAAACATAATATTTGGCATATTGGAGGTAAGCATTCTCCTTATATTTGGTTAAAATGTCCAAATAATATGTCATCTTGGGAATTTTTTGACTACTTGCTAGAAAATATTCAAATTGTCGGAACTCCCGGCTCAGGTTTTGGAAAAAACGGAGAAGGCTATTTCCGTTTAACTTCCTTCGGCAGCCGTGAAAACACAATCGAAGCAGTGGAAAGACTGGATAAGTTTTTAGATTAGAAATTTTCAAAGTATGTTGATAAATTATTGAGTTTTTTTGCAATAATTTTTGTTATTACTCTGATTTGTTTTTTATTATGACTAAATTCATCAAAACATTTCAGTGCATTCAGCATTTCTATATAAAGAAAAACTACATCATTTATTTTGTCTTCCAGTTCTTTTTTGTAATTGTGCATGGTTAAAATTCTTAAATTTTGATTATAAAAATATAATCTTGATTATGATTTTATAATCAAATATACTAAAATATCCAAGTAATGTCAAATATATTATCATTACTACATGGGCATAAAAGATGATATAAAATCTCTAATGGCAAAAGAAGCTGTTACTATGACAGAAGTTGCGAGTAAACTTTATAATAATTCGGATAAAAGAGTTGCAATGAGTACTCTGTCTCAAAAACTAGCCAAAGAAACAATAAAATATAAAGAAATTTTAGAAATTGCAGATATGCTTGATTATGATATAGAATTCAAAAAACGTAAAAAATAATTTTAAAAATGTTTGAATGTTTTATTATATCAAATGTAAGGGTTAAGTAATGATTACAAAAGAAGTTAATGATTGGGTGAAAAAAGTCGAAAAAGGTAATTATTCAAGCTGGGATATTATGGAGGAGTTTGCTAATTTCTCTAAATATCTCACAAGAGAAGAAATGCGGCAAATCGAAAAACGTTTAAAACAATATATTAAAAAATAATCAAAATATGTTATAATAAGAGTATAGATTTGAGGTTTTTTGTATGTCTTATTATGATATTTTGCTGGAAAAAATTCCAAGAATAAAGAAAGTTTTAGATAATGATGATAACTGCACAATTTATCATTACACAAAACCGGAAAAACTTTTAAATATTCTATGCGGCGGGACTTTGAGATTTTCTAATGCATTATATCTTAATGACAAAGAAGAAATAGCATATTCGTATAGACTGATTGTTCATTTGATTGATGAATTTGATGATATTAATTTAAACCCTGATTTGTTTGATAAAGTTAAAAATCATTTTCGTAATAAATATAAGCATATTGTTGACGGAAGTAATGATTTTGTGAATAAATTAGAGTATTTTACAACTTCTTTTTCTACCGAAAGTGATAATTTAACTTTGTGGAATAATTATGCAAAAGGTAAAAATTACACAGGTTATAATATCGGTTTTGATAAGAAAAAGCTTATTGCTGAAATGACTGAAAATGATTATTTACCGATTTATGGCAGTGTAATTTATGATAAACAAAAACAAATAAAAATAATTCATGCAATATTTAAAAAATGGAATATGCTTTTTAATCGAGCTTTAAAAACAAAACGTTCAAATAAAATCAGACTTTTTGATATTATGCTTGAATTGATTGATGTTTTGAGTATTGTAAGTATATTTTTTAAAAATCCTCAATTTAAAAATGAAAAAGAATACAGAATAGTTGTTGTAAATGCTTTTGGAGTTGAGAATTCAAAACCTACGGGAGTTGTTGAAAAAAACGGATTGTTTGTTCCATATTTGGAATATCATTTTTCAAAAGATTCTGTAAAATCAATAAACATTGGTCCGACATTTGACGAGAATATTTTCTATACAAGTACTAACAGAATGTTGTTAAATTTCGGATATGTCGATAAAGAAGTTTTCCGATCAAAAATTCCTTTGAGGTATTAATTTTTTGCGGATTCAAGTCTTACATCATTGATAAGAACATCATCTATGTATGGGGTTATTGTTGTTGACTTATTTAATCTGTTATATATTCTGTCCAGTATTTTGAATAACGGTCTTTGGAAAGCTTGATTTTCTGCCCATCTCGCTCCTATTTCAGACGGTTTTTTAATATATGAAAATAATGTATTTGGTCCTGAGTCTCTGAACCAAAGAATAGTTTCGGCTTGTTCTTCAAGTGTTAGCGGTTTCATTTCTTTAACCATATTTGAGTATATTTCTCTGGCATTAGTGGTTATTGTTTTTAACCAGTCAGGATTTATTGCAAATTTCTTTGCAAATTGAAAAATATGTTCTCTTTCATGAATTGTTGTAAGTATTTTACGTGCTTGCGGGGATAATTTGCTAAATCTTTCTATTTGGTCAAGGTATTGCTCCAATATTTTTTGAGAAATACTTTCCGATATTATTTCTCCGGTTTTTGTATCACGATATGAAGCATAAACGGTATCTCCTTTTGTTTCTCTGCTTATTTCTTCATAGCGTGAAAAAGTATTATTATTAAATTTTTGTTTGTAATCATTCAATCTTATGGAGCAATCATCTGCGTACGCATAACCGAGCGCATCTTCAGGATAAGATTGATATTTGAGTTCAGGTTTTGTTTTAATGCCTGTATATTTTGCCCATTTATCAAGTACAAGTTCCGGTAATTTATCTTCTGAAATATTAAAATCTAATAATTCTTGTTTGATATTTGCTTTTTGTTCTTTAGATACACCTTCTAAAAAAGCAATTTCCTTATCTACTGCATTTTGAAAATTAATATCTCTATATAGTTCACTATCTTGTTGTCTTAATATTTTAAACTTATTTCCTGAAGTTTTTAAAGAATTTATCAAATCTTTGTTAAACCCGACTTTGCCGTATTTTGCAAAATTTTTGATATCCTTCAATCCTTTAGGTATAAATGGTGCAGAAAGTGCAAGATCAAATATATCTCCTCCTGTTTCCATAAGAGAAATTCTTGCAAAATCGTATGTTCCTTCTTTATTGTATTTTGCAAATGTCAATGCGTGTGAAATACCTTTAGCTACTGCAATACCGGCAAAACTTACTGCAAGGGCCCCCGCCCCGACTGCTGTCGGAATCCCGACAAATGGCAATACCATTATTGCTCCTGATATTATTCCTAATGTAGCAAGGGTTTTGATTGGATTTTCAATAATTGTTGTAAGCATATCGCCTGCTTGTTTCATTATTCCTATGCCAAAAAGTTTTGCACCTTCGTTGAAGGTTATTTTTTTATTTTGGGCGGGCATAAAAATCTTTGCAGAACTTTGTACTTTGTTTCCCTGAGTGTTGTTCTGCTTAAAATTCGGTCGATAATTGTTATAGGTAATGCCGTTTACGTAAATCATATTTTTTACTAATTATAAGTCGCTGAACAAATAATTTTGCTCATTTTTAATTAAATATTAAATAATATTAATTATATACTAACCAACAAGCTAAAGGAATTTCGGCTATTAACAAAAATTTTGTATATGGTAAAATAATTTAAAAGAAAGGAAAAATTATGTTAATTGAGCTAAATAATGAAAATTTTGATAAAGAAACAGAAAACGGTCTTAAATTAATTGAATTTTATACAACCTGGTGTACATATTGCAGAAATCAGCGTATTGAATTATCTGAATTAGAGGATTCTGATATGTGGATAGGACTTGTTGACGCGGAAGAATCCCCTGAAATTGCAAAGAAGTTCGGGATAACAGGATTTCCGACATTTGTTCTGCTAAAAAACGGAGAAAAAATTGGTGAATTTGTCGGATTTCATCAAAAAGCACAACTTTTAAATAAGTTAATGAGTTATATCGGCTAAGGGGTAAAACCCTTATCCTCAAGGAGATTTTCGCCATTTGATGAAGCTACTGCAATTTTATCGCAGCGTTCGTTAAACTCGTGGCCGGCATGACCTTTTATCCAGATGAATTTGACGTTATGCGGTTGTTTAGCTTTTAAGAGCCGTTCCCATAAATCTTTATTTTTTACGGGTTGTTTATTAGAGCCTTTCCAGCCTTTTTTTATCCAACCGTCAATCCAATTTAGATTAAAAGCATCAACTACATATTTTGAATCAGATGTAATTTCAACGTCACATGGCTTTTTCAAAGCTTCCAGCCCTACAATTACCGCCATTAATTCCATTCGGTTATTTGTAGTTGTTTTGTATCCTGATGAGAGTTCTTTTTCGTGAACCTTACCGTTATCATCTGTTGCTCTTAATATTGTTCCGTAACCTCCCTTGCCGGGGTTACCAGAACAGGCTCCGTCTGTATATATTTGTATTAGCATAGATTATTTTCCTTTTTTATATTTGTCATTTTGAACTTGTTTCAGAATCTTAAGAATTTTTGCTTAACATTCCTCTGTTATGTCCCAATGCTCAAGAATTTCATCAGGAATATTATCCAAAAACCTTGACGGTTTTGATAATACCATTTGTCTTGCATAATCGTACATATCTACGGGATATGATATATAGAGGTTGTTTTTTGCTCTTGTTGTTGCAACATACATCAATCTGAGTTCTTCGTCCATTTCTTCTTCAGAATTAAACGAATATGCACTTGGAAATCTTCCGTCAACTGCGCCTATTATGAACACGCTATCCCACTCCAGACCTTTGGCGGAATGAATTGTTGATATTGTCAAAGCTTCATCATCGGAATTTCTTTTATACATTCCTTCGACACTCGAATCCGGAGGCTCCAGTGCCATATCACTAATGAAATCTTCCAGATTTGAATATTGCGTTGACAAGTATTGCAAATGGTCTAAGTCTTTTTCCCGTTTGGAAAAGTCATCATATTTATCTTTCAATATAGGCCGATAATATGTAATGATTTCTTCAACTATTTCTGATGGTTTTTTAGTTGAGATTTTTGAATTTAATCTTTCCAATGTTCTCAGCATTGGCATAATACTGTCAACTTTTTTAGACGGTAAGAGCTTTATATCAGGATTTAATTGACCTTTTATAATTGGAATTACAGAGTTAACCGTTGATGAGCCGACCCCTTTTAATAAAAGTAAAATTCTGTTTAAACTTATCACGTCATCCGGATTTATAATAACCCGCAGATGAGCCACAATATCTTTAACATGGGCAGTTTCCATAAATTTCGGACCGCCGAATTTCTGATAAGGGATTGCTCTTTTTGAAAGTTCAATTTCTAAAGAATAAGACATTCTTGCATTACGCGCAAGTACGCAAATGTCAGATAAACTTATGTTTTCTTCCAGCAGCTCAAGTATTCTTTGGCAAATAAAATCCGCTTCCATTTGGGTATTTTTTGCACAAATAAGCGCAGGAACAACAGGAGATTGAATATTTGAAAAAAGTGTTTTTGAAAAACTTTCTTTCGCCTGAGAAATTATTTTATTTGTTAATTTCAAAATATTTTGTGTGCTTCTATAATTTTGTTCAAGTTTTATTATTTTTGTATTTTTAAAAAGTTTTGGAAAATCTAGAATATTTCGGTAATTTGCCCCTCTAAATGAATAAATACTTTGTGCATCATCACCGACTGCCATAATGTTATTATGTTTAGAAGCCAGTAGTTTTATTACATCAGCTTGCAAAGTGTTTGTATCTTGATATTCATCAACCATTATGTATTTGTACTGATTTGATATTTGGTTTCTTAAATCTTCATTGTTTTCAAGCAAAAGTTTTACATATAAAAGTAAATCATCATAATCAAGAACGGAATTTTCTCGTTTATAAGTAACGTAAGCTTTGTGAATTTCAATTATTTTATCTTCGCAGTGTTCAAATTGGGGAAATTCCTCATGTATAATCTGTTTAGTCGGAGTTTCTTTATTCACACTTTTTGAATATATTTCTAAAATAGTGCTTTTTTTAGGAAATCGTTTTTCTTTTTTAGGGAACATTTGACCTACAATGTGGTTAATTATGTCCTCGCAATCAGTTTTATCAAGGATAGTAAAATTATTTTTTAACTTTAGAAGTTTTGCATATTTTCTTAAAATTATATTTGCAAAAGAGTGGAAAGTTCCGCCTGCGACCTTTTCGCATCTGTTATCAAGAACCAGAGCTGCTCGTGACAACATTTCATGTGCCGCTTTTTTGGTGAAAGTTAAAAGCAAAATATTGGCAGGATTTGTACCATCTTCAATCAAACGTGCCACACGATAGGTTAATGTTTTTGTTTTTCCTGAGCCTGCTCCTGCAATAACCAGTATGGGTCCTTCTTTTGAAATTACTGCGGAAAACTGAGCAGGATTTAATTCGCCTTCATAATCAACCTTATAATCCGTTTTTACGGCATCACGTTTTTTTAGCACGTATTTTTTACGTACCTCAGGCTTATTCTCTCCTTGCTGTATTACATCATTTCCCATTACACGCTTATTATAACCTAATTTTTAGTTACTGTTTGTAAAGATTTTATAAGTATCTTAAATTTTTCTTAAAGTTTTGCAATAAGTGTTCCGTTTATGGGTATGTGTAGATTATATAAGCGCGAGAATATTATAATATGAAAAAATTATGGAAATCATTATTTGTATTTTTTATTTCGGCAATTATTCTTGTTCCTTTAACGGTTTGTGCTGCGGGACTTGGAAAGTGGCAGTATCCTAAAAAAATACGTACATATATTCCACCGAACCATAAAAGAACAGAAATGATGAAACACGCATTCCAACGTTGGACAAGAGTTACAAATCAACGGATTATATTTGTATATGTTTCGGATAAAAAAAATGCTCAATTAGAAGTTGAATTTGTTAATGTTATTCCAAATGCAGACAGAGAAATCGGGTTAACTCAGTCAAGAGTTACTGCGGGAAATCATATACTACGTTCAAAGGTTTCAATAGCTGAAAAAACCTCTAATATGCAAAGTTTAAGTGAAGATGCGGTATTTACCGTAATGCTCCATGAAATAGGGCACGCAATAGGGCTTGAGCATACTAAAGAACCTTTGAGTATAATGTACCCTATGGAAGATGACAGACAGGAAATTCAAAAATCAGATTTGAAAAGATTAGCTGAAATATATGGCTGGTAAGGCAAAAAGAGGCGCACCGTTTATTAAAACGGTGCGCCTCTTTTTTTATTCAATTATTTTAAAAGATTTCTGTCCATATACGACCAACTGTTTAACGAATATAATTCACGAATATCTATTTTAAGAATATCTTGTTCTACAGAAACCGGAGTATACATTATGCTTGTTTTTTTTCTGGTTGAACTTTTTAGTCCAAGAGCATGTCCGACTTCGTGGAGCATTACGGTATATATGTAATCGTTAGAATATTTTTTAATATTAGGACTCTTTGTTGCAATTTGAATTTCGGATTTTGTAATTTTTTCTCCCTGAGTAGTTACGCTATAAGAACTGATTGGAGTGCTTGAGCCTCCTTCTGTATCTGTAAATACGACATCAATATCAGCGGGTCCTTCATTGACAAATTTGAATACCAATTTCCCTGAACTTAGATTCTGCCATTTAATAAAAGCTCTTTTCATTGATGCGGATTTTTTGTCATCATTAGGAATATAAACTTCTATAGGACTTTTTTGCCAGTGTGGTGCAACCACTATATTTCTGGCTTGAGTTATCCCGCAGAAAGTTAAAATAAAACTACAAATTACTACGAATCCTAATAAAAATTTTTTAATCATAATAAATTACCTCTTTTGCTTGATATTATACAGGATTTGACCGAAAATGGCAATATATGTTAAATTTAGTTCGGAGGTAATAATGAGCGAAAAAGACAAAATGATTAATGGAGATATTTATGAACCGTTTTGTGAAGAATTAACTAATGACAGAATTAGAGCAAAAAATTTGTGTCAAAAATATAATTCCTTATTACCCTCTCAAAAAGATGAAAAGAAAGAACTTTTAAAAACTTTACTTGGAAGTTACGGAAAGGATAGTGTTATTGAACCGAATTTTTTCTGTGATTACGGATATAATATTGAATTTGACGGTTTTGTTTATATAAATCATAATAGTGTATTTTTAGATTGCGCCAAAATAAAAATTGGCGACAATACATTTATCGGTCCAAATTGCGGGTTTTATACTGCAATTCACCCAATTGATGCAAAAACAAGGATATCAGGTAAAGAATCCGCTAAACCTATAACAATCGGAAAAGGAGTTTGGATTGGCGGGAATGTTGTTATTTTACCCGGTGTAACGATTGGTGATAGAGCCGTAATCGGTGCAGGTTCGGTTGTTACAAAAGATATCCCGTCAGATGTCGTAGCTGTCGGCAATCCTTGTAAAGTAAAAAAACGTTAGAATAGTCATGCTGAACTTGTTTCAGCATCTTTTAATTTATTAGATTTTGAAACACCAAGTAGGAACAGAAAATTACGTTTCGCAAGCTCAACTAATTTTCTAGTCCGTTCGGAATGACATTATAATTAAGTTTTAGTTTATTTTGCAGTAATTTCTATATAATTACCTAAAGATATATGCAACGAATAAAAACTAACTTTTTAATTCTCTGTACATATTAAGATATTCTTGAGCACTGCGTTTCCAAGAAAAATCAGCTTCCATTGCAGATTTTCTCATTGCATTAAATACGTATTTGTCGGTATAAACATAGAGTGCACATTTTATAGCATTAAGCATATCCCAGCCGTTATATGTCCAGAACTTAAATCCGTTTGAATTGTCTAAAGGATAGCCTGTTATTGTATCTTCTAATCCGCCTGTTGCTCTTACAATTGGTAATGAGCCATATCTCATTGCTATAAGTTGACTCAAACCGCAAGGTTCAAATTTTGATGGCATTAGGAAGAAATCGCTTCCTGCATAGATAAGATTTGCAAGTTTTGCATCATAGCCTACATAAGTTCTGATATTTTTTGTATTGTTTGAAAGCCATATGAATAAATTTTCATACGCACTATCTCCGCTTCCTAAAAATACGAAATCCGCATCAAGATTTTGCAATTCATTTTGCATATCTCTAATTAAATCAATACCTTTTTGCCCTACAAGTCTTGAAATTAACGCAATAAGAGGCCTTTGCGGATTGTATTCAAGCCCAAAATATTCACATACGGCTTTTTTATTAATTTCTTTTTGTTTTTCAAAATTGCTTGAATCATAATTTGCTTTCAATGCTTTATCTGTTTTAGGATTAAATACCGTATAGTCAATTCCGTTCAGAATTCCTCTTAATTTATATGTTATTCCGCGCAGCGTATAATCCATATTTTCTCCGTATTCTGAACCTAAAATTTCTTTAGCATATGTCGGAGAAACCGCAACTACTCTGTCAGAGTACAAAAGAGCACCTTTTAGCCAATTGACTCTGTTATAGTGTTCACAACCCCATTGGTTGTATACAATGTCCTTTCTCATATTTGCAAAATCAATTACATCTTCAAACCAAATTCCTTGATATGCTAAGTTATGAATTTCAAATACACATTTTGTTTTTGAATAAAATTCATCAAATTTATAATTTGAATGAAGATACATTGGAATCATTGCAGTATGCCAGTCATTTGCATGAATTACATCAGGTTTGAAATTCAAGGCTTTTGCGTATTCCATTACCGCAAGTGAAAATGAAATATATCTTTCGTGTTCATATCGAGGATCTAAATATTTTGGATAAACTTCTTTAAAACAAGAAAAATACCAGTCGTTTTTTATAAAAAATACATTAATATTTGTTCCGGGAAGTTTTGTAATATATAAATTGAATTTATGTGGTTGATTTCCGAAAGTCAGCCACATTTCAGAATTTTCGAGTTCTTTAATCCCATATTTTTCTTTGTCAATACACCCATGCAGAGGGGTAAAAATTGCAATTTCAGCATCTTTTTCAAGTTCTTTCGGCAGGCTGCCGATGACATCAGCAAGACCTCCTGCTTTTGAAAATGGTGCTACTTCAGCAGATGCAAATAAGATTTTCATTTTCCCTCTCTTTCTGTGTGCTGCGAAAAGATTTGAATGAAATGATTTTTTTACTTTACTATTTAATTAATCCTTATTCTTCAGAGAAGAATTCATTAGGATTGACGATATCCACGTCATTTTGTGAAAATTCTTCTTCAAATCCT
Source organism: bacterium (assembly GCA_017467605.1). GTDB lineage: Bacteria > Cyanobacteriota > Vampirovibrionia > Gastranaerophilales > Gastranaerophilaceae > Zag111. The sequence continues at coordinate 26,396 of JAFUSQ010000011.1, forward strand.
TGTTCTGACACACTCTCTATCTGATTTTCCTGAGGATATTGCGTATATATTTCAGGAGTTGTCTGTTCAAAGACTTCCTGTTGATAATTCGCTTCTTCCCTTCTTTTTGCATTTTCTATCAGAATTTTATTAATGTCAATATTCAGATTGAAATTGAGACCATATTTTTGAACAATGTAAGATGCTTGATTCATACATATTTGGGCTTGATCTTTTGAATTTGTACACATCAAGACTTTGTACATATTAACTTTATTCAACATTGTCAAGTATTCGCTTAGAACCCCGTTTTTCTCCATTAGAATTCCGGAATTATTTAATACTCCATATGCTAAATCAAATTTCCCTTCTTTAATATTTAATATACTCATAACATACCAGGCAATATGCATAATTGCATTCAACCCTTTTGCTTTTGAATATTTAATAATTTTATAAATTATTGCGGAAGCTTTTCTGAAAGAATTCAATTCCGTATATGCATAACCAATCATTAAGTCTGCGAATAATTCAAATTGAAGCATCATTGTTTCTCTTGCAATAAGTTTTGCTTTGTAAATCTCTTGAGCAAAAGTGTTCGGATTTTTTTTGCATGAAACAAATGCATTAATTATGTGATATAAAATCTCAGAAAACATATCATTGCCTGACATGTTTTGCGTTAATTTGACAGGTTGTCCTTTAATAAGATTTTGTAATTGTACAAAAATTGAATAAGAGTCAGGGATAAACGGAAGTAATTTTTTAGATATATCCAAAAATTCCGCGACATCTTCTTTAAGAGTTAATGTATCTACTATTGCAATATATCCGACACATTCCGTAACCAAATAAGTAAATTCTTCTTTTGAAATTACGTCGTATTGAATGGAATTAAGTTTTGTCGAATCTAATACATTGAGTACATTATATCCTATATCAAGACAATCTTCATAAGCTCCGATATTAAATAGAATTTTTACATAAATAACTGACATCAATAAGAAATTTAAATCAAATTTTTCAGATGCAGGATCAATTGAAGTTTGGTCTAATGCAGATAAAACATTATGAGTCAAATTCAGAGCATACAAATAATCTCCATGAATAATGGCACCTTGAATCATTTTTGTACAAAGTTTGACATATTTTGCTGTTTGGCTGCTGTTTTTCAAACTTTCAAGTGTTTCTTGAGCAAGTTCTCTTGTTTCATTCGGGTCATATTCATACATGTTGTTTGCAACATTTTCGTATAATGATAACTTGTATTTTTCAAATTCATCTTCTGACCACATAGAAGAATATTTATCAAGAGAGCGTAAAATTTCAGATGAACAATTCAAATATGATGCAAAATCTCCCATTGATAAGTTTATATTTGCAAGTTTTTCCCATTCAAAAATAACTTTTTCATAATTGTTTGTAATATCGTAAAGATAAGCCTTTACAGGATTTGGCATAGTTTCGATAAATACGCGTTCAAACAATTCTTGAGCAATTTGTTGTAATTTTTCCGGTGCCAGAACTTCAAGCAGACACTTTCTTAATATATTATAATTTGAGAAATAAATGCAGTTATTGTAAGAGTAAATATAGCCCATTCCGGCAAGTTTTTCCGCAATTTTTTCCCAATCTTTAAATCCCAATGACAGTATAGTTTTTTCATCAATTCTTGTGCCTAATAATACAAGAGTTGTAAGAAATTTTAATGTATCTTCTTCATCTTTTAACAAATTCAAGCGTCTTTTAATCAGTTTATCTAACCCCGACGGTATAATAATAGTTTTGGGATTCACCATCATAATTGAATCTTCGGTGTATTCATAAACTCCTGATTCTATTAAGTATTGAATTGCGAAATCTAGGAATAATGTGCTTCCGCAGGCATACTTTGCAATTCTTTGGAAATAGAAATCTGTCATTATATTTCTGTAAAAATTGGCATCAAGAGCCACTATTGTTTCAAACGGAGTTGATGTTAGAGCAACTTCAGTATAATAAGGTCTTGCAAGCAGGAAGTGACATTGTTTGTGCAAAGAATATTCTTTGTCATATGATATTAAATAGCTTATATTTAAATCTTCAAAATAATCAAAAAGCTGTTCTAATACAAACATTGAACTTGCATCAATTTTTTCAAAATTTTCAATGTATATAAGTGTGTTTGGTATAGCTCTTAATAATGCAACAAAGACATTACAGTATTTTTCCCTTGTATCTTCCAAATCCTGCATAGGCCGTTGACTAAGAGTTACCAAATCTTTTATTAAATCTGAGCCGTTAATGTTTGCAAACATTGAAAAATCGTTCGTATCAAACATTTTTTGTGAAATTGTATATTCAAATATTGAGGAGATTAAATCTCTAAAAAATGAGTATGGAGAATATCTCATATCATCATGACAGGTTATTGGGATAACATTGTCATAAATACCTAATTCATCAACCGCAGAAAGAAGTTTCAATGTGTAAGGTTGATATATATCCGAAGCTTTGATTGCAAGAATTCCTTTTGGAACTTCTTGCAGTGTATGAATTACGCAATCTAATACATTTATGCTTTCTGTCCTGACAAATTCGCAGTTGATTTCTTCAAATTTTATCATTTCAATATCATATATCTCATCATCAGAAAGTTCGTGTTCTTCTTTTAGGGCATCTTTTGTAATCTTTTCCTGATCAATAAGTGCAGTTTGAACGAAATTTGGAATTTCTATTTCTTCTGCTTGTTCGCTGTCTTTAAGGGCTTCATTTTTCAGAATATCTCCGATTTTTACGAATTCTTTCAAATCCATTTCGTAAAATCTTTTCATTACACCATCAACCAATGAAGAATTCAAAGATTCCATTTTGTAATGTTCTTGATAAATGTCATAAAAACTTTCGTCGGTAATTACCTGGAAAGAATCAAGAGCTTTCATCTCTTTAGTCGAACTTTGATAAACCATATTGGCGTAGAATTTTGAATCAATATCGTAGGGGTTTGTATCTGCATCACGTTTCATTATTGTGAAATTGCATTTTAAAGCAACCCCTTTCTTTTTCAATAATTTTACGTTTAGTTTAGTAATTAGATTTAATAATTCGATTGTTGCCAAGACTGCGGAGTTAGCTGAGGCTGAAAGGGTGTAATCTTTATTGAATCTGATTATGTAAGTTTCATTATTTACTATTTGTCTTCTCACATTGAGGGTAGCTACGTAATTTGCAATTAAAGCATCAAAATTCGTTTTAAATTTCTGATAAAGTTTGTTTGACCCTAATTTTGCTTTAACAATATCACTATTTGGAAAATCTATTCTCAATATGGCAAAACTATCTGTATTTGATTCTCCTAAAATCGCGCTGATTTCATTATCATATCCGCATTTTATACATTTTTTATTTTTGAGAAGATTGATTTTCCCGCATTTAGCACATTTAGTAACAAGAATCTCTCCGCATTTTTTGCAGACATTTTTAGTATTAACCGTTCTGCAAATAGGGCAAACTATTTTTAGCACCTTTTTGCAATTCGGACATACCATTGCGCTATTACTTATTTCTGCTCCGCATTTAGGACATTCCATAATAGTATTAGTATACCATATGTTGTTAGATTTGAACTAATTCAAAAAGAGGATATTAGAAAGAAAAATAATGATTAAAACTTTGTAATATCAAATAATTTGTCAAAACTGATATTTAATTTTTTCATAAGTGCAACGATTGTAGTTAATGTCGGATTGGTTTCTCCTCGTTCAATTGTTCCGATATGTTTTCCGGCACAAATCCCTATTTCATCTGCCAGTCCGTCCTGAGAATATCCGGATCTGTTTCTTTCTGCTCTCAAATTTTTTCCGAATTCCTTTAGTATTTCGTCTTTGTTCATAATGATATGATGCCATATTGACAATTATGCTTCGACCATTTAAAATTATTAATATACCATGTATAAATGGTGAAAAGATAGCTAAAATTGTGTAAATCATAGAAAGAAATTAATCAAGAGGAAATTTAATTATGAAATATGAGAAATACGCTTTTACTCTTGCAGAAGGTTCTCGCCGGACGGGGGACTCTGCTGCTAACTTTGGCAAGACTTTACGACTTTTGCGCTTCGCGGGGTTTACATTGGCAGAGGTCTTAATTACCATTGGCATAATCGGGGTTGTGGCAGCTTTAACTATTCCGTCGCTAGCGACCAACATTACCCACAGGAAACTCAAATCACAATTTGAAAAAGCATATTCTGAGGTTAATCAGGCTGCACGAGCTTTTTATGCCGATACGGATTCTACTGTTCATGACTATGATGTTAATGTAAATGCTTTTTATACATCACAGGTGTTAGAAAAATTTATGTCTTATTATAAAAGTCCTTCAAAAACTTCAAATGATAGTTGGGCTACATTTGATAACCTAAACGGAATAAAAAACTTAAATTTGAATGGATACGAAATTACAGGCTATCCTTGCGACAGATCTTATGCATCTTCTGATATTATTGGTAGAACCTGGGTTATGGACGATTCATCAAGAAATCTTGATTACGGGCCTAAGATTTGTATTGATATAAACGGAATTGACAAACCTAATCGCTGGGGATATGACAGATTTGTTTTTGTATTTACCGAAAATAATGCGGTCGTTCCTTATACAGGTAATGATTCTTTAAATCTTGTTAAACAAATGAGTAACGAAACGAGTATTGCACGATATTGTAGGTATGATATGGAGTCTATTGCACACACCTGTGCATATTTTGCGTTAAGAAATATAAGCCCTACTGGCAATGGTGATTATTGGAATGATTTTTTAAAGTAACTGTTTTAATGTTTTCAAATTTAAAAATCTATGATACCATTATATTATGAGTATAATTGCAGATGACAGCGATTTTAAAAACCAAAAATCTGAGGGGACAAGAGAGAAAAACCCTGTAATCAGACCTGAAGCAATTGATTTGGATAAAAATTTTGAGAATTGCATACGTCCTAAATCTTTTGATACATATATCGGACAATCAGCCTTAAAAGATACCTTAAAAATAACGATTCAGGCGGCCAAAAAGCGGGAATTACCTCTTGACCATTTATTGTTTTACGGGCCTCCGGGGCTTGGTAAGACGACATTGGCGGGTGTAATTGCTCAGGAAATGGGAGTTGATATTAAAATCACATCTGCACCTGCATTGGAAAGACCAAGGGATATCATTGGGATATTAATGTCCTTGCAGGGCGGTGAAATTCTGTTTATTGATGAAATTCACAGATTAAATAAAGTCGCAGAGGAAATTTTATATCCTGCTATGGAAGATTTTTATTTGGATATGACAACCGGTAAAAGTCAGACTGTTAAGACATTGAGAGTCCCTCTGCCAAAATTTACGCTAATTGGAGCAACAACAAAAGCCGGAGAATTGTCGGGTCCTTTGAGGGACAGGTTTGGAATTATTCATAGATTGGAATTTTATACGGATTCTGAATTAGCTCAGGTTATAACAAGAACTGCAGGTATTTTGAATATCGAAATTGATGAAAAGGGTGCTTATGCAATAGCAAGACGTTCTCGCGGAACTCCTCGTATTGCAAACAGACTTATAAAAAGAGTTAGTGATTACGCGCTTGTTAAGTATAGCGGAAAAATTACGGAAAGTATTGCAAACGAATCTCTCGATATTTTAAAAATTGATGAGTTCGGGCTTGATACTACAGACCGAAATCTTCTAAATCTCATCATTGAAAAATATGACGGCGGGCCTGTCGGAATTGAAACAATTGCTGCTGCATTAGGTGAAGATGTCAGAACTTTGGAAGATGTTTGCGAACCGTTTTTACTGCAAGCAGGCCTTTTGCAAAGAACCCCGAGAGGAAGAAAAGTTTCACCTGCCGGATACAGACATTTAGGTTATAAAACAAAAGAGATTTCCTCACAGCAAAGTCTGTTTTAATTTTTGGGGCAGTAATATGATTGATAATCTTGACAAAATTAAAGCTGCAATTGATATAGAGGTCAAGTACCGCTATATTGATATTCACGGAAATCGTCAAAATTTTTCGTCATTTATAAAACAAGAAGCAAAAAAAAATTATAAAAAATCTAAAAAAAATCCTCGCTGGGCGGTTTTAATTGAAGCTTTTGATGTTTATCCGTATGCTTCTGTTACTGAACGCCGGAAATCAATTGAACAACTTATCAGAACAATAAAAGCTGATATCGACCAAGAAAAACAAGAACAAAAAGATGAAGAAAACCGACAACTTCAAAGACAAAAACACCCTTCTCAAGTTGATGTTATGTATATAAAAGGCGTTGGGCCGAAAGTCGCATATAAATTAAATAAATTAGGAATATTTACCGCTCAGGATTTGATGATGTATTTCCCTAAAAAACATGTAGATTATTCTTCCAGAACTCTTATAAAGGATTTAAAAGAAGGGCAAACAACAACGGTTTTTGGATATATTCGTTCGGTTTCAACTTTTAATACGCAAAAAAAACTATCTATTACAAAACTTGTTGTATCAGATGAGAGCGGGAAAATGGAATTGAACTTTTTTAATGCCAAAGGTAATCGCTATGTATTAGAAAGAATGAAATCACAATTTCCCAAAGGTGCTGCTATAATGCTCTCAGGTGTTGTGAAAAGGGATAACTATACATTTGGATTAACTATGGATAAGCCGACTTATTCAATTATGAGCGGAGAATTCATGGAAGATGATACTCATAAAAATCTTAATGTCGCAAGAATTGTTCCTATCTATACGGTTTGTGAAGGTTTAAATATAAAAACTCTGCGTAAGGCAATATTCAATGCAATTGAACTTTATAAAAACGATATAAAAAATGTAATTCCCGATTTTATAAGAGAGAGATTGGGAATTATGGATAAGAAACTTGCCGTAGAACAGGTGCATTTCCCAAATAGTATGAATGAACTTGAACATGCAAAATTTTCTTTAATTTTTGAAGAATTATTTTTGGTTCAGCTAAAATTGATTAGATTAAGAGAAAATACTGCGAAAAATACTTCATCATACGCTTTAAAAGTTCACAAAGACGGACTTGTTCAGCAATTTATAAAAAGTTTACCGTTTGAATTGACTTCCGCCCAAAAACAAGCAGTAAATGAAATCCTTAATGATATGGATTCAGATACACCAATGCAAAGACTTCTTCAAGGAGATGTCGGAAGCGGGAAAACGGTTGTTGCGACAATAATGCTTCTTGCCGCTATAGAAAACGGATATCAGGGAGCTTTTATGGCCCCGACAGAAATTCTTGCTCAACAACATTACAATAACCTTGTTCAATGGCTTACTCCTATGGGGTTGAGTGTGGGGCTATTTTTGGGAAGCCACGGCAAAAAGCTCAGACAAAAATTTGAAACAGATTTGAAAAACGGTCAAACTCATATCGCAGTCGGAACACATGCATTAATTCAGGAAAATGTCGAATTTAACAATCTCGGCGCAATTGTTGTTGATGAGCAGCATAGATTTGGGGTAAAACAACGCAATGTCCTAAAAAAGAAATCCCAAAATCCTCAAATGCTTACAATGACCGCAACTCCAATTCCAAGAACTTTGGCTTTAACTGTTCATGGAGATTTGGATTTGACGGTAATAAACGAGCTTCCAAAAGGCAGAAAACCCATAAAAACTACAATGACGGGTTCTCATAAGGCTGTTTATGATTTGATTCGTCAAGAAGTTGATTCCGGCCGTCAAGCTTATATAGTTTACCCCTTGATTGAAGAAAGTGAAACTTTGTCAGCTAAAGCCGCTACAATTGAGGCTGAAAGACTGCAAAAAGATGTTTTCCCGCAATATAAAATAGGACTGCTTCATGGAAAATTAAAAAATGATGAAAAAGATGAAGTAATGAAAGATTTTAAAGAAGGTAAATACGATATTCTTGTTTCAACAACAGTTGTAGAAGTCGGGGTTGATGTTCCAAATGCTACTGTTATGGTTATTGAAAATGCCGAAAGATTTGGACTTTCTCAGCTGCATCAATTGAGGGGGCGTGTCGGCCGAAATTCACTTCAATCTTATTGTGTCCTGATTACCTCATCAAGAAGTCAGGAAACAAGGGAAAGACTTGGTATAATGACTCAAACTAATGACGGGTTTGTTATAGCGGAAAAAGATTTGCAATTACGGGGACCGGGCGAATTTTTGGGAACTCGTCAAAGCGGTTTGCCTGATTTGATAATTTCAGATATTGTTCGAGATGCTAAAATTCTTGAACTTGCCAGAAATGAAGCAATAGATTTTGTAAAAAATTATAATATAGAAGATTTTCCTGCATTGCAAAATGTTACTGCACTTGAGATGTTTACAGGATTAGATATTTAAATTTATGACATCAATTTCATACCTTCAAGTGTCAAAATTAAGTCGTGAAGTGCTTTTTTATCTTTAGTGGCTTTTAGAGCAAGACTTATATAATTAAAATATTTTTCATCTTTTATAAGATTTTGGACTTGTTTCATTAAAAGAATTTTTTTGTTGTCAAACATCTCATCAACATTCTCATTATTAAACAATTCTTGTGGTAAAACTGCTAGGGTCGTGCATATTTTTTCAATAGTATTTGCAGACGGAAGATGTTCTCCGGTTTCAATTTTTGAGACTTGTCGGGGATTTAATCCAATATGTTCGGCAAGATTTTCTTGTGTTAATCCGTTTTCTTGTCTTAGTTTTTTAAGGTTGCGTCCGAATAAAGCTTTTAAATCCACTATAATTCCTCTTTTATATAAAGTATAGAGGGCAATTTAATATTATTAAATGATTTTTTACAGGTATTAATATTATATTAATTCTATTGACATAGAAGTTTTACATCAATATATTATCTTATATAAAGGAGATAAAAAATGAAAAACAGATTTACTTTAGCAGAAGGTCCTCGTCGGACGGGGGATTCTGCTACCAACTTTGGTAAGACTCTACGATTATGGGACTCCGCGGGGTTTACCCTTGCAGAGGTTTTGATTACCCTCGGGATTATCGGGGTTGTTTCAGCAATGACAATACCTACACTTATGACGAATATCAGAGGTCAGCAATATCGAGGTCAATTTAAGAAAACATTATCAACTCTAAACCAAGCAGTACGCATGAATAAAGCGAACTACGATTTTGATTTTGCGGATTTGGAAGATGTACAATGCGGCGAACGTAATAAAGTAAACGGTCATGCTGAGTGGGTTAATATAGCTAATGATAATCCGGAGGTTAATAAAACAGTATGTGCAATATTTAATGGAAATTTAAAAGGAGCTTCATATATTCAACCTGAAATGGAATACTTTGAGAATGTAAAAAGTGATTATCTTGATGAAACATATAGAGGCTTAGTGACGGCTGACGGTTCTATCATCTTTTTTTCAGAAGGTTTAGGGCTTAATCATGGGAATTGGGATACAGGTTGCTACTACGATTCAAATGGACAGATAAATGATGATTTTAACTGTATCGGATTTATTGACGTAAATGGAACAACTCTGCCGAATAAAGAAGTTCAATGTTCAAATGAAGATACAGAACTCTTAAAAAAAGAACCTTGTATTGTTAAATCAAAAGATATGGGTGATATTTTTCCTGTAGTATTCCATGATGCAACGGTTGAGCCTGCCTCTAATGCTGCTATGTATGTGTTAAATACTGCAAAGTAGTTTTAAGTTTTACAAAATATCAAGCGGGTCAACGTCTATTGTTAATCTTATATCTTTTGGTGCGGTGATTTTATCCAGAAAACTTGAAACAAATTTATGTCCTTTTTCACCCAAGCGATTTTTGATTAAAATTTGAAAACGATAATAACTGTTTATTCTCTCAATTACGCAAGGTGTTGGCCCAAGCACTTCAAGCCTTTCTCCAAATCCGAATTTTTCAATCATTGTGCAAAGTCTCAATGCAAGTTCTTGCGCAGACTTTTCTGCTCGAAAATTGTTTTGTGAACTCATTATAATTCTTATAATCTGGCTAAATGGCGGATAATCAAAATCTTCTCTTGATTGAATTTCTTTTTCATAAAAATTTGAATAGTTCTGAGCTTTTGCACTTTCCAGTGCGTAATATTCAGGGTTATATGTTTGAAAAAGCACACGCCCGCTGAATTCTCCCCGTCCTGCGCGTCCTGCAACCTGTGTTAGAAGTTGAAATCCGCGTTCTGAAGCCCTAAAATCAGGCAGATTAAAGCTTGCATCAGCAGATATTACCCCGACAAGCGTTACATTCGGATTATCCAGACCTTTTGCAATCATTTGGGTCCCAACTAAAATATCAATTTCTCCCTTTTGGAATTTTTCTAAAAGTCTTATATGTTCGCCTTTCCTAACTAAAACATCACTGTCTATGCGCTCTGCATTGTAGTCAGGATAAAGTTCTTTGATATATTGTTCTATTTTTTGAGTACCTGTTCCGGAGGTTTTAATTCCGTCAAATCCGCAATTTGGACAAACATCAGGGAAGTATTCAACGTGATTACAGTAATGACATTTCAGCATGTTATCTTTTGAGTGATAAATCATAGGAATTGCGCAATTCGGACATTCTATAACGTGTCCGCAGCCTTGGCATTGTGTGTATGTTGAAAACCCTCTCCGATTTATCAATAAAATAACTTGTTGTTTTTTATCAAGAGTTTCTTGAATGGCTGTTTGCAGGGGTTTTGAAATAAGACTTTTATATGCTGCACGGCCGTATTCCTGCATATTTATGACCGTGACGGGTGCAACTTTTGCATTATTGTATCGCGTAAGCATTTCAAATAGATGATTTGAATTGATAGCCCTATAATAACTTGAAATATCAGGAGTTGCCGAACCTAAAATCAGCGGACAATTATTAAATTCTGCCAATTTCTGTGCAACAAGTCTTGCATCATATCTTGGGGCGGGGGAGGTTTGTTTGTACGCGCTTTCGTGCTCTTCATCTATTATAATTAAACCGATATTTTTTAACGGTGCAAAAACTGCCGAGCGTGCTCCGGCAAGAATTTTTATTTCATTTTTGTATAGTTTTTGCCACACATCATACCTTTCGCCTTCTGAAATAGAACTATGCCAGATTGCAACGTCTTTTATTCCGAATTTGCGAGCAAGACGTTTTGTAAGTTGGGAGGCCAGTGCAATTTCAGGAGCAAGAAATAAAACATTTTTTCCTGCTTTAATGGTGTCATCTATCAGTTTAAAATAAACTTCTGTTTTCCCGCTTGCAGTTATACCGTGTAATAATATTTGCGGAGTTTTTTCGTTTTTTATTTGGTCAGAAATTCCTTCATAAACTTTTTGTTGGGTTTCGGTAAGGGCATATAAATCTTCCTTCTTATCAATTTTTAAAATATCCAGAGGGTTTCTGTATATTTCTTCTTCAACAATTCTTATACATCCGAGAGCTTCAAGTTTTTTCATTGTGGCGCGGGTTGTTTTGGCGAGCCTTTCAAAAGAAATAAGATTCATTTTACCTTTTTGTTTCAAAAGTTCCAAAACCTGTAGTTGTCTTTTTGTAGCTCCAAAATCCCTGACAAATTCTACCGAATATTCGGTTTTTAGGGATTTTTCAATAAGTTTTAGCGGGATTGCGGCATTTAGTACAGTTACTAAATCTGTGCAGTAGTAATTCGCAACCCATTCCAAAAGTTTTAAGTATTCACTTGTGAACAGGGGTTTTTCTTCTATTATTTTTGTAATTGATTTTGCTTTAATTTCATCAGGTAAATAATCGCTAAAACCTACGCAAAAAGCATTTATCATTCCCTGCCTGCCAAAAGGTACCAAAAGAGCCTGCCCTATTTGAATTTTTGTCTGCATATAATCAGGAATAAGATAACTGAATGTTTTTACACCAAGTGCTTTGATATTTACAAGACAGACCGCATACTTGTGGTGAGGCAGATTATTATTACCAGGGTTGCAATCCTGACCTTCATTTACCCCATGTTTTTTTAGTTTTAATTTTTGTTCAAATAGTTTGTTTTGTATTACTTCTGACATAATTGCTCTTCCGGTGGGGTACCTACCCCACCTTACGATTTACAATTTACTTATAAAAAACAAAAATCACAAAATTCTGAAATAAATTCAGAATGACATGATTTTTGTTTTTAAATACTTTATAATTATGCTTCTTCCATGAATTCTTGTTTAGCTTCTTCGATAGCTTCTGAAAGCAAATCTAATTGATCCGGAGAGAATGTTACTCCTTTTTTTGTCGGGAGCCAAGTTTGACCACCGTCAGTTGTATAGAATATCCTCATATTAAGGTAGCTTTTACCTTTATATTCACTGACTGAAATCTGTAATTGTTCTGTATCAGAACGCTCAATAGTAGCTAAAATTTTCGCATCTGCCATTATTTTTTCTCCTTTTAAAACTATGCAAATAAATACTATCATAAAATAAATTTTTATTTTATATTTTTTACAATATCTTTAAAATAATCGCTATTCGTTTTTGCCAGATGTGCGCAAGCTATTCCGTTGACCGAATTTGTAGAATTCTTGTAGCAATAAGTATTTAAATTTGTATAAGAGGTTCCGTTATCTCCCATAGCACG